>CAZOYN010000001.1:0-22324 GCA_964584135.1 uncultured Candidatus Saccharibacteria bacterium
TGCGCACTGGCAACCTCACCGATGCCGACTTTGAAAAGATTGGCCAGGCCATGGGCACGCTATCTGAGGCCCAGATTTTTATTGATGATACGCCAAGTATTACGGTCAGCGACCTGCGTACCAAAGCCCGCCGCGAGGCCCACCAGCGGCAACTCGGCTTAATTATCGTAGATTATTTACAACTCATGAGCGGTGGCAGCCGGTTTGGTAGCGATGCTAACCGCGTACAGGAAATTTCGGAGATTTCCCGTGGCCTGAAAGGCGTCGCCCGCGAGCTAAACGTGCCCGTCCTAGCCCTCAGCCAGCTGAGCCGTTCAGTGGAGAGCCGCAGCCCGCAAATCCCGCAGCTGGCCGATTTGCGTGAATCTGGCTCCATCGAGCAAGATGCCGACGTCGTGGCCTTTATTTACCGCGAGGAGTACTACAACCCCGACACCGACCGCAAAAAACTAGCTGACATTTTTATTAAGAAACACCGTAATGGGCCGACCGGTGCCGTGGAGCTGTACTTCGATAACGAGAAGCAGCGCTTCCGCTCGGTTGACAGTCGCCACCACGACCCCTTTGCGAGCTAGCGCAAACCTTCTATAATTAGCGTAAGCATGAACATTAAGCAGTTCCGGAAGTTTTGGCAGCGCAATGGTCCAATCATTTGGCTGAGCGGTATCGGCTTAGTTTTGGTCGCCTGGGTGCTGCTCTATCGTCTCGGCCTGTTGACACACGGCGTCAGCGCCAGTGAGTACAAAGTTGCTACGACCCCTGTTGGCTGGCACGGCCTGTTTAACCAGCCCTTGGAGTTGCCACTCAAGCTCGTCCGGTCTGTTGTCTACTTCGTATTTCCAAAGCACGGTGCCTTCTTGAGCCGCTTACCGAGTGCTTTCTTTGGTGGACTTAGCGTTGTCGCCTTTGCCTGGCTGCTCCGGTTCTGGCATGGCATCCGCACTGCCGTTTTGGCCACCGTTTTGTTTGCCAGTAGCGCCTGGGTGTTGCACGTGAGCCGCCTGGCTAGTATTGACGCGCTGTACCTATTAGCATTGCCGGCCCTATTGTTGGCGCATGTGGCGCTGCAAAGGCGGGCCAAGCAAAAACTGGTTGTCTATGCCGTGCTGTTGACCTGGAGCCTGCTACTGACTATACCCGGCCTCGTTGGGCTGGTACTGTGGTCTTTAATCTGGCAAAAAACAGCCCTGGTTGCTCTGTGGCAGGCGTTGAGCGCCTGGTGGCAGCGCGGGCTGGCAGTTCTACTCGGGTTATTATGGTTGCCCGTTCTAGCACTTGATGTCTTCCACCACCATGCGGACTTGCTGCGCTGGCTCGGCCTGCCGTCACATTTTGCCGCTCCGATAGCAATCGTAAAAAACATTGGGCTAGTTTTCGAGCAGCTTTTCGTGCGGGGCCCGAACAACCCGGTCCTGTGGCTTGGCCGGACGCCGTTAATGGATGTTTTTACATTAGTGGCCTGCCTGCTGGGCATTTATTTTTATGTCCGTCACTGGCGGGCTGGCCGTGCCCGCTTGCTCGGCGGCTTCATGATTATTGGTGCGGTTTTGATTGGGCTGGGCGGCCCGGTCAGCCTCAGCCTCTTGGTGCCTTTGCTGTATATTTTGGCGGCTACCGGCATTGCCTATCTATTACATGAATGGCTAACCGTCTTTCCGATTAACCCCTTGGCCCGTGGTCTCGGCATTGGTCTCATCATGCTGGCTGTAGCGCTGAGCAGTGCCTACAACCTGCGGGCCTACTTCGTCGCCTGGCCGCACAATCCAGCCACCCAAGCTGCTTTCAACCGCCACCTTTAGCTCTGTTATAATAAGTAGATAAACCGGAGGACATGATGAGTCGTTTTGACCAAGCCAAGATGCTGATGCGCGTCAAAAAAATCCAAAAGGAGCTGCAGAACCAGATTATTACCGTTGAAAAAGGTGAGGGCGCCGTGAAAGTCGAAATCAGCGGCGAGCAAAAATTGAAGAAAGTCCACATTGACCCAGACTTTGTTGACCTGGAAGATATTGGCCAGCTGGAACGCTGGATTGAAGATGCCGTTAAAGAGGCGATTGCCGAAAGCCAGCGCATTGCCGCCGAAAAAATGCAGCCGATGATGGGCGCCCTGAGCAATTTAGGCCTGTAAACAGATACGTTCATGCAAATCCTGCCGCCAGCCCTGACTGACCTGATTGAAGCCTTTGGCTTGTTGCCCGGCGTTGGTCCGCGCACGGCCGAGCGCTACGCCTATTATTTAGCCCGCCACGGCCACGAATCACCGCAAAAGCTGGCGGCTGCGCTGCGGGCCTTGTCCGGCGGCATAGGCTACTGCAAAAAGACCTTCGCACTGGTGCCGGCCGGCCAAGAGCTGTCTGACTTATACACTGACCCCCGGCGCGATAAAACCATTGTAGCCGTGGTGGCTGAGCCGTTTGATCTCGTAGCTTTGGAAAAAACCGGCCAATTCCATGGCACCTACCACGTGCTTGGTGGCCTGGTTTCGCCCATCGATGGCATTGACCCCGAGCAGCTGCACATTGCCGAGCTGGTCAGGCGCATTGACGAAGATAAGGTCAAAGAGATTATTCTGGCCACCAATGCCAGCGTGGAAGGCGAGTCCACAGCCCTCTACATCCAACAGCAAATTGGTCCCAAGCGCCCCGTTAAAATTACCCGCCTGGCCCGCGGCCTGTCGGTGGGCGTAGATCTGGAATACGCCGACCAGATTACCCTCGGCCGGGCATTGGAAGGGCGCCAAGCGCTCTAGACGCCATAACACCACCTGGGGTCTTGGCTCATAATAGCTCAGAGGCCACTCAGTTTTTGTATCATATCTGATACTTGGTGTATCATATGTGTTACAATTTTTGAATGGCCGAAATAACTAGGAAGCTAAGTATCAGCTTGGCGCGCAAAGCCATAAAGCGTTACCAAGCCCAAATACCGCAATACCAACAGCGCGCCATCCAGCACCAGTCTGAAGAGCTTAGAGGCCAGCAACTGGATTTTATTTTGCAACTTGTTGACGCCCGCCATGCCAAACACCTTACCCAAACCGAGTTGGCCATACGGATAGGCTGTTCGCGAGTGACACTTGCCAGGATGGAGTCTGGCGCTGTCAGCCCAAATTTAAACGTTTTAATTAGATTAGCCGAGACACTGGACTTAAACCTCAATCTGACCACAAAGTAGTACAATAAGATCTAATGGATGATGCAGACAAAATAAAAAGCATTATTGACAGTGCACAGCGCGTTGTCATTGTGCAGGCCGATAACCCCGATGGCGACTCCTTGGGCAGCGCATTAGCCCTGGAGCACATCCTCGGTGACTTGGGTAAAGAACCATATATGTACTGCGCGGTGGATATGCCAACCTACCTGCGCTACATGAGTGGTTGGGATCGGGTGCAAAAAGACCTGCCGGCACAGTTTGACGCTTCAATTATTGTGGATGCCTCGACTATGACGCTCTTTGAACGGCTGGGTGACTCTGGTAAACAGGGGTGGCTGGCGACTAAGCCGTGCGTTGTGCTGGACCACCACCAGACCGTGGAAAATGTCGTACCGTTTGCGACCGTCATGATCAACGACCACACCAGGGCCTCAACCGGTGAGCTTATATATATGCTGGCTCAGCAGCTCGGTTGGCCGTTGTCTGTGCAAACCCAAGAATACTTGATGACTTCCATCCTGGGCGATACTCAAGGCTTGACTAATCAGCTGGCGAGCGCCGAAACCTACCGGATCATGGCCGCTATGGTAGATGCCGGTGTTGACCGCCCGCACCTCGAGGAGCTACGCCGGGAGTATGGCAAAATGCAACCGGAGATCTTTAAATATAAGGCCGAGCTGATTAACCGCACCGCGTTCGCGGCCGATGGAAAATTAGCTCATGTTAGCATCCCGCAAGTCGAGATTAACACCTTCAGCCCCCTCTATAACCCCGCCCCGCTTATCCAGAACGATATGCTGCAAACCACGGGCGTGCTAGTAGCGATAGTCTTTAAGCAATACGATGACGGCCGGGTTACCGGCGCCATCCGCTGCAACCCAACCGCCGGTATTGCCGCCCAGATAGCCGAACATATGGGTGGTGGCGGGCACGCCTTTGCCAGCGGCTTTAAAGTGACGGACGGCCGCTCATTTAACGAAGTAAAATCCGAGTGCCTTAGCTTCGCCGAAAGCTTACTATGAAACTGTATAACACGCTGACCAAACAAATTGGAGAAATTAAGCCGCAACAGCCACCAAGGGTGACAGTCTACACCTGCGGACCAACCGTTTACGACTACCCGCACATTGGCAATTGGTTCACATTCATTCGTTACGATCTGCTCATCCGGGCGCTTAAAATGGATGGCTTGACGCCTAACTGGGTAATGAACATTACGGATGTCGGGCACTTGGTCAGTGACGCCGATGAGGGCGAAGACAAGCTCGAGAAGGGCGCCCGGCGCGAAGGCAAAACCGCCTGGGAAGTCGCCACGTTTTATAGTGATTACTTTGTAAACGGGCTCAAACGCCTCAACTTTAACCAGCCAGACCATCTACCGAAAGCCACCGAGCATATTGCCGAGCAAATTGAACTCGTCCAGAAGCTGGAAGCCAAGGGTTTTACTTACACGACTGATGACGGGGTTTACTTTGACACCGCAAAGTTTCCCACATATGCCGACTTTGCCCAACTGGACCTAGACGAACAACAAGCCGGTGCCCGGGTCGAGCATAACCCGCAAAAGCATAACCCGAGTGACTTCGCCCTCTGGAAGTTTTCGCCTACCGACCACCAGCGCGACATGGAGTGGGACAGCCCGTGGGGCAAAGGCTTCCCCGGCTGGCACTTGGAGTGCTCGGCCATGAGCATGAAATACCTGGGTGAGACACTGGATATCCACTCCGGCGGCATAGACCATGTACCAGTCCACCATACCAATGAAATCGCCCAAAGTGAGGCCGCCACCGGCAAGCCCTTTGCCAACTACTGGATGCACACCAACCACATCACCATCGAAGGCGAAAAGATCGCCAAGAGTGCCGGCAATGGCATGACGCTGGAAGATATTGAGGCCAAAGGCTTTAGCCTCATGGCCTTCCGGCTACACGTTTTAGAATCGCACTACCGCTCACAGTCGAAATTTAGCTGGGAGAGCCTGGCCGCCGCCCAAAACCGCCTCAAAGCCCTACGAAGTATAGCCGCTTTACAGTGGCAAGCTGTCGAGAGCACAGAAGTTGGGCTCAATTTTGAAGACTTTGTAGAAAAATTACGTACCGCCCTAGCTGACGATTTAGACACGCCAAAGGTGATGTTCCATTTAGGTTTTATGGTTAACGTAGTGGGGGACAAGCTCTTAACTCAAGATCAGATTGGTCCTTTCAGAAGCTTGCTACAAACAATTGACGCCTTGCTCGGGCTAAAATTGTCAGAAGAGGCCGATATTACGGACGAGCATAAGGCTCTGATAGCTGAGCGCGAGACTACGCGTGAGAACCAAGATTGGCAAAAATCTGATGAGTTACGTGACCAACTAGCGGAGCAGGGCATTGGGCTCAGAGATACACCGCAGGGTGCTATCTGGTTTCGGTTGTAACCTTGGCGTATTCGGGGCTGTCGATAATTTTTTGGCTGCGTAAGTACTCCAGTAAAGCGATCCGGATGCAGCCGGCCACCGGAATGGCTACCAGTCCGCCGAAGAGGCCGCCGAAACTGACGCCAACCACCACGGAGGCAAACACGAGCAGCGGTGACATATTGGTTGAGTTGGCTTGGATACGTGGTTGGATGAGGTAGTTTTCTATCTGTTGGTAGGCGATATAGTAAATAAGGATGGCGGCGGCGCTGCCGGTGGAATGAAACAAGGCCACCAGCGTCACGATAATGGCGCCAATGGTGTGGCCAACCAAGGGGATCAAGCCACACACAAAGATCACGACCATGAGGGCCACCGGATAACTAATATGGAGCACAAAGAGGGCCGGGACGATCAAAGCAGCGGCAATCACCGCCAGGGTCACCTGGCCGTTCACGAAGCCTTTAATCACCCGGTACATGTCGCGCGCCAGGTCGTCGGCCACGGCGTGGTGGCGGTCAGGGATGAGATCGCGGGCAAAGGCCAGCCAGCGCGGACCCTCAACCAGCATCATAAAGGTAAGCACCAGGATGGTCAGTAATGAAAACACGCTGCTGCCAATCCGTTGGGCGGTGGAAAAGGCGGTGCCACCAATGTGTTTGAGGCGCTCGGACAACTGCTTTGATACGCTATCCACCTGGTTTTCCAGGTGGTAATGACGGATAAAGCGGCCAACGCCGCTGTCCTGGTCGCGAAAATCGTGCACTAATCGGGGAGCGGCGTTAATGAAGCTCTCCGTTTGGCGTACCAGCGGTGGGGCAACGCTGGCGATAAAACCACCGAGGAGTATGATGACCACTAAAAACGATAGGCTGGTAGCCAACGAACGGTTGCCGCGCCGCTTACCTGGCAAGCGGTGGGCCAGCCAGTTTACGGGAGCATTTAAGGCCAACGCCAAAAAGAAAGCACTAAAAATCAATAAGATGGCATGGCTAGCCCGCCGAAAGGCAACGAGTAAAACGACGGTCGCGATGGTCATCACGGCCAAACGGGCAAAAGTACGGCCAGATATCGTCACGGCGATTTCAGGCGTTTCATGGGAGCGGCGGAAGAGGGACATGCTTGTATTATCTATCGAGCCGGCTTATTTCGCAATGCCCGGTAGCGGGCTTCCAGTTTTTTCCCCACAACAGCGACATCAAACTGCTGGCTATAGGTTTCACCCCACGTAGCAGCAGCTTTACGGTCTGACGCGTCGGTTAAAAAGTGTTCGAGTGTGTGGGCCAGGGCCGGCACATTATTGGTAGGGAATAAGAGCTCCGGGCGGGGAGCCATCACCGTTCGGTAACCACTGTTATCAGCGGCCAGTACCGCGGCGGCACCGCTGGCCATCGCTTCTAGCAAAACGATACCAAAGCTTTCACCACCTGTGCTGGGAAAGGCCGCGATGTCCGCCGAGGCGTAGTAGCGCGGCTTATCGGCTTCGCTGACAAAGCCGGCGAATGCAACAATGTTTTCCAGCTTACGGGCAGCAACATAGGCTTTCAGCCGAGCTTCCAACGGCCCTTTACCGCAAATAACCACCCGAAAGGCCGGCAAGCTGTCAACTGCTGCGAGCTGTGCGGCAGCTTGTAATAAAATCAAACAGCCTTTCCTTGGTACCAAACGCCCGAGGAATAGAATGGTCAGCTTATTGTCGCTATAGTCCGACAGAGCCTGAGCAGTATGGAAGAGCTTGTAGTCAACCACGTTTGGCAGCACCGCAGCCTGGACGCCAAATGCGCTTCTAGCAAGCGCTTGGGCGGCCGGCGAAACACTGACGATCTCATCAAAACGTTTAATTGAACGGCGCGTCCATTGGCCAAGTAGCCGCGCGCCAGCGGTAACAATTCGGCCATGGGCGGCAATATGAAAGGTGCCAAACACCACGGTTTGCGGCGAGGCAGCCAGGATTAAGCGGTGCGCTAGCCAGGGGCTGTGGGGCAGCTGCACGTGCAAGATGTCAAACTGCTGCACCCGAAGGAACTCCCGCAGCAAGCGCTTAGACGTCGGCAAGGGTATGCTCATACGGTTACGGTTAAAGCGGACGTTCAGGTTACGGCTTAAACTGTGAACGTTGGCCACATCTTTACGCGACGTCTCACCAACCAAGTAGTGCACGTCGTGGCCCTGGGCCCGCAGCCACTCGCCAACGCCTAAAACATACTGCTGTACGCCATCGGGCTTATCTAAAGAATCGTCTAATACCAGCCCGATCTTTAAAGGCTTACGCGCGTCGGCCATGCTGCTTTAAAACCTCCCGGTAGAGCGCTTCATACTGGCCAACGACATGTGGGTAGCTGAATTGTTTCACATATTGTTTAGCCCAGTCCTGCCATAGCTTCCGTAGTCCGGGCTGGGTCAATAAGAGTCCTAGCCGCCGGGCAAATTCTTCGGGATCGCGCGGATTAACTATCGACAATGCCCCGACCCCTTGCATCAGATCTGTATAGCCCGGATTGTTGCCAGCCACGGCCACGGTACCGGTGGCCATTGCTTCCAGTAGTACGATGCCAAAGCTTTCGCCAAACAGCGCCGGCGAACAGAACACGTCGGCTTCAGTTAGTAGCTGGTGCTTAAGCTCCTCGCTGACAAAACCTAGGAAACTGACATTGTGTAGGTGCAAATCCTCGGCCAACAGTTCCAACCGCTCTCGTTCCGGGCCGTCACCAGCGATGAGTAGCCGCACATTCGGCTGGTCTTGTTGCAGCACCTGAAAGGCTTGCAATAGGTACCGCACGCCTTTACGGCGCTCGAGGCGGCCAACAAACAGCACTGTCGGGTCGGCAGCCGGCTGGACGTGGGGCGCAAAATGGTACTTCACTAGGTCAATACCATTGGGGATGAGCGTGATCGGCTGGTTGGTAAGGCCCGACGCATACTCCGCGCCAGAGTTCGAAACGGCGGTTAAGACATGCAAATACTGCATCACCGACTTCAAGTAAGGGTAGACGATGCGCAAGATAGCCCGACTGGTTAAGGCTTCGGAAACCTTGGCGTGGAAGGTGCCAATATTGACTGCTTTGGAGCGCTGCAATAGTTGCCTGCTTAACAGTGGTTGCCAGGGCTCATGAAAATGCAAAATATCAAACTGCTCGGCGGCTAGCATGGCGTCCATGCGTTCGGTATCGGCCGTGCTGGAAACCTGAGCCGTAGATTCAGTAAAGGTCAGCGTCCGGAAATCGGTAGAGGTGCCGGCGAAGATTACGCCCTCCGGCGGCTCGGCTACTGCCCGGCTGCGCGGTTTGGGGGTTATGATCTTCACGTCGTGGCCGCGAGCCACCAGGCCATCACGCAGATTAAGTACTACCTCCAGCACACCACCGTGGCGATCGATACTGTAGGGGCAGACCAGGCCGATTTTCATCTTACGCATAAGTATAACATCGCTAGAGCTGAGCCAACTTACGCCGCAGCTTGGGCGGAATAAACGGCGCCGCCATTTTCTCGTTAGCAATCACGCTGGGCGCGTGCGTAGTCATGTCAACCTCCACCCGATGAAAGTCTTTAAAAATTATCCGCATATGCTGCTCCACTAGATGGTTGTCAAAAAAGTGGTCAGATTTGGCGGCCACATGCCACACCGGTAAATCAACCCGCGAGCCACAATTATCAAATTTTAGGAATTCCGCTGTCGTGAACATGTAGGTCCGTACCTCGTTGTCGTGCCAAAGCCCAATCTCAACGTCCATCAAATACTTAAATTCATCCTTGTCTTTGGCTTGGGCAAACTTGCGCTTGGCATTGTGCGTCCGGGCATACGCGGTCCGCAACACCCGGGGATGCAGCGCCACGTAGCGAAAAATTGTCGAAAATGGGCGGTGAGCCATAATGCGCGTGGCATACAAGTAACTGTAATAACGCGGTTTACTAAATATAAAGTCATCATGGTGGGCAAAGCCAACAATGCTCACCAGCAGCGTTACTTTCTTGGTCAGTTCCGGGTAGCGTTGCAACATCCGAGTAGCAATCACAAAACCAAAACTCATGCCGGCAATAATAACTTTCCTGCGCTTGTAGCGAAGCTTGACGAAGGCCGCCAGGTAGTCAGCCAGGTTATCAATCGTTGGCTTTTTACCAATCGTATAAAAGCTGTCCATACCGCCAAAGCCAGGCAGGTCAGGCATGGTCACGGCCGCGTATTTATTAAGCACCTGCATCAGCCCCCACCAGCGCTCCAGGCTGGAATGGTGGCCATACACAAACATGATTTCTTTATCTTTACCCTTTGGCGCCGGCAAGTGCAACACACGGCCGTCAAGGCCGTTAATGTTCAGCGGCACTATATAGTCAGCAGGACTTCTGGGTAATTTTTTTGCCATATTTTGAGCAACTAACTTGCTGCGATTCTAACAGAAAAACGGCAATCAGTCCACCAGCAACACCTTACCGGGACAATTTCAATTCACTGTGCATTTAGTAAATAAGGTTTACTAAATAGACAGTCTGTGTTTAGGGGTAGAGAATATTTAAATAATCTGAGAAAATAGCCTAGTTAATGGGACGTGGCCAAGTGGTAAGGCACCAGGTTTTGGTCCTGGCATTCGGGGGTTCGAATCCCTCCGTCCCAGCCAGTAGCTATTTAACAGAGGTAGACCGTACTGCTATGACATGGTCCATTATTCTTGTAAAGACCGCTTGACAGTGTTGGGCAGTCAGTGCAGTAACCGGGTTCCGTGACGTATATATCTCACTTCTTATTCATGATCTTCTTGATCGACAAATCACTTTTGGGCAAACTCTCTAATAGCTCTTGCACGCTTTTGCCAGTAACAGGATCAATAAAAGCAGGATTTATGTCACTAATTGGGCGTAGTACAAAATCTCGTTCGCGGAACCTGGGGTGGGGAATAGTAAGCCCCGGTATATTGAGTATTTCTCTATCATAAAAGATAATGTCGACATCTATTTCGCGGGGTCCCCACTGGAAACGCTGTACGCGACCAACATGGCGCTCTATAGCCTTCACAAAATTCAGTAATTCTTGTGGGGAAAGACTAGTTTCACCCCTTACGGCCGCATTAAGAAAGTCAGCTTGATCGGTATAGCCCACTGCTTTAGTTATGTAAATAGGCGCTCTGACAATATTATCTACTGACTTGGTCAGTAGTTCGATTGTTTTCTCAATATATGTTTGGCTATCACCAACATTTGAGCCAAGAGCTAGATAAATAACCGCCATAGGCAGATAGTACCACACCTAGTTGTCATCTGTTATGCTAGGGGTATGGTGAGACTGGTAGGAATTTTAAACATAACGCCGGATAGTTTTAGCGATGGCGGTCAATATAATGATCCAGTTGCAGCTATCGCTCAGGCGGATAAACTATTCAGAGACGGGGCAAGTCTGGTAGATGTTGGCGCGGAATCAACACGCCCAAATGCTACGGCCTTGAGTTCACAAGAAGAGTGGGAGCGCCTCGAGCCAGTACTAAAAGTACTCATTCCTAAATACCCCGCTAAAATATCGCTAGATAGCTATCATCCAGAAACAGTGGAACGGGCCTTTAGCGTTGGGCCAGTTATCGTCAATGATGTTGCCGGCATGAACAACCCTGCCATGGTTGAGATGGTGGCAAAAATTAAACCACCAAAAGTTATTGTCAGTCATTTGCCAAGTACGGATATACAAGAGGCGCATCGCCTTGTGCCAGTTTCAAGCGAAGCCCAGGTCAAAACGGACTTACTTGCTAAGGCTAAGCTGCTCGAAAACAAGGGCTTGAGCCGAAAGCAAATTATCCTTGACCCCGGTATTGGTTTTGGTAAAACCATGGAACTTAATAAACGGCTGCTGACCTTTGCTGAGCAAGTTCCTGGTTATGACGTCATGATTGGCTATTCAAGGAAAAGATTTTTGGGTGAGCATCGCATAGAGTTAGAGCCTAACTTAGAAGCGGGCAAAATCGCCATTGCACACGGTGCAAAGTTTCTTAGAATACACGACGTTGCCGGACACATGAAATTTATGAACATGAATGATTTTGACAGGGGTGAATTGTAAGCTAGTATTGGACGAGTCCAAAGACCGGATGGTAGTACACTACGGCAAGTTCGAATCCTGTTTCCCCAGCCAAACCATTGTTGTATCTGTTGGTTCGGCCGTTAAAAACCTCTTCGGAGTCTTTTGCCTACATGGTGCTCAACTCGTGATTAATTCGACACTCCTAGATAAGTCTTTATAAATACTTTACTTTATTGTATTTTAATGTTATTATTTCTTTTATTAAGTATTAAGACTTTAAGGAGTACATGGCATGACAGGTTCAATCAATGAAGCAGGTAAAGTGCTCGGTACGACTAGTACGGTAGCTGGCAGCAGCGCGGTACTCGCCCACAGTGGTTTCAAGATTTTATCAGTAGTATTAATCGTTGTAGCCATCCTTGGTGGCTTGCTGATAGTATTCAGCTCAACTGTTAAACGTCTACTCGTTCGAAAATAGTAAGAAGCTACCTCAAGCTGGGTGTTGGGTAATGATACCCTCATCCCTACACACACTATGAACATTATCCTATTAGTACTATTACTCTGTCTGGGACTGGCAAACATGCTCCGCATAGTAGTGTTTATGATCGCCAGTGATATTCATGAAGTGCGGGCGCATCGCCAGCAAAAACAGATTATCAGCAAGGGCCCCCGTCAGCCATGGGTGAGCGTTATCATCCCAGCCTACAACGAAGCCCTATCTATCCAGGCTACGGTGGAGTCGGTGCTTGCTAACACCTACCCGCACTATGAAGTCATCGTTGTAGATGATGGCTCGTCCGACAAGACAAGCGCTATCGTACGGCAAATCATCAGAGCAAACCCGGCGAGTCGTCTGAAATTAGTTCGCCAAAATAATGCCGGCAAATCACACGCCCTTAATAATGCCCTCATCAACCATAGCCGCGGCTCACTCGTCATGTGCCTTGACGCCGACTCTCGCCTGGCAGCAGATGGACTTGAAAGGGCTGTCCAGCATTTCAGACATAATCCTAAACTCGTCGCACTGGCGAGCAATATGAAAATTGCTGGCAAGCCATCAGTACTTAGTGTGGCGCAGAGACTAGAATATATTGTTGCCAATCGCTTCAAGCGATCACTATCAGTACTGAGAATGGAGTATATCATTGGCGGCATCGGCTCTACCTTCCGCAAATCATATATTAAGCGGATTGGGTATTACGACACCGACACTATGACCGAGGACATTGATCTGTCCATGAAGATCATTAATCGCATGGGGAACACTACCTACAAGATTGATTATGGGTATGATGTACACACCTACACCCAAGCCGTACCTAACTTCAAGGATCTCATAAAGCAACGTTTCCGCTGGAAGTATGGCCGCATGCAGACATTCTACAAAAACCGCAGCCTATTCTTTAGCCGCAACCGCAAGCATTCCAAACTTCTGACCCACCTTCAGCTGCCGTATGCCGTGTACGGGGATATCATGCTGTCAATGGAACCACTGATAACGCTCTACATTATTGTGAACGTGTTCCTGCTAAGGCAACCGCACGTTATGTTATGGGGCGTGCTATTCATGACCGTGTATGTCATGTGGATTGTTATCTCGGGCAATGACGATCGATTATCGCTTACAGACAAGCTCAAGCTGCTTATGTACGCACCGTTCAGCTGGTTTCTGTTCTACATCATTACACTTGTAGATTTTTGTGCCTACATTAGTTGCATCCGAAGGCTACGCGCCCTGACTGCAAGCCTACAAGCTCATACCGTTCAGTGGGAACACGTCGAACGAACGGCTTAGGGCTGAGCGCTTACAGACAATCAAAGAAAACCTAGAGAAGACACCCTCATAAGTAAGCCCTAATGTCTAGAGTTTTTGATTCTAGTGCACAAAGTACGAAAAGGTTCTAGACCGACATGCTCAGCCAAGAGCAACAGTTTTAGCTAGCGTTTGCCGGAAGAGAAGCCGACAGCGGCGACGATAATGGTGGCGACAGCCACCAGCGAGAGCAATAGCTGGTCGGAAATTTCAGGCCGGATGATAGCTAATAGCGCGCCGCCAATCCACATTATAGTAATCACGCCAGCCGTGTACGGATATCGGAGTTGAATGACCCATTCTTTCAGTGTGCTGCTCACGCTAAATTACCTTGCCTTACTAGGCCGTACAGTTGTCGGTCTTTTTCAGCTATCATAGACAGCCAGTTAGCCGTTACTTCATAGGCACGTTCTTCACTCATTTCCGGCAACGGCTCATGGCTAAAACCATGCCGAAGAGCTTCGTCATAAACACGACGCATAATGCCATGCAGCAGTGCAAAATGCACGCTACCATCGTGCGCTTCGCCAATCGCCCGCACAAGCGATAGGTACATATTCATTGAGCGTTGCAGCATCACATTATCGCCCGACATGCGAATGCCAAGTTTGTTGCCCCGGTTGATAACCTGATTGAACAGTCGTGCCATCTGTCGGTCTAACAAATAGTGCTGCGTGAGGCTTTCGCCGGCCTGCATGCGGACATATTCCGCCACGAACGTCTCGACAGAATGCATATAGTCGCTAGCATGTTGGCGCGCGACAACCTTTAAAGCATCGTGCAGCTCGGGGTCGAGAAATCCCAGCATAGCCACCGCGAAAGCACCGGCATCAAAATTATCTTCATAAGCTTTAGCCATTTCGCCAGTCATCGTCACGAAGGCAGCCCGATTGCGTGGTGCCATACTCATCATGCCAAAGTCGATCAACGCTACTTTGTTATCGGACAGTAACCGGATATTTCCGGGGTGCGGATCTACCATCATTTGGTCCGCGTAAAGGACAGCGTTCAAGGATTCGGCTCCCATCATATCAAGCTGTTGCCAGATGTTTGAGCCCGTTGCTCGATATACCACTTCATCTATCAGATGACCTTGTTGCTGCTCACTCATGGCACTGGCCAGTGAAATGCCGGGCACATATTGCTGCACCAGCATATGCCGCGAACCATACTCAACATAACTACGGGGGATTACCAGGGTATCACGCTTCTCATAGTAACTACGCAGCCATTCACCATTTTTGGCTTCGCGTATGTAGTCAGTTTCGGCAGCAGTAGTACGGGAAAATTCCTGGGTGATGGCCCGCAAATCAAAAACCGATGCCTTCGTAAACCAGCCGACGATAACTGCCATGGCGTTCAAAAATCGTAAGTCATAGCGGAGCGTCTTGGTGATTGATGGCCGCAAAATTTTAATAATAACTGGCTGGCCGTCAGTCAATGTGGCCCGATAGACCTGACCATATGAGCCCGCCGCGAACGGTACGCTAGCAACTTCTGAGAAATACTGCCGCCTCGGCCCAAGTTGAGCCGCGACATCGACCAGCTCGTATGGCACTTGCTCATAGATCATGTCACTGCTGGCACCCTGCACCAGCGGCTTGGTAGTCTGATGGGCCGCGAGCATTTGTAGAAATTTTATATACACGCCGCCGAGATGCTCGCACTGCGCCACAAACTCTTGTTGCCACGAGTATTTATCGCGCAGTCGAGCCCTAATAACCCGCAGGCCGGCAAGCGTAATTTGCCCAAAACGGTACATCGCTAGCGACCCCTTTTGAAACCAATTAAGAAGAGTAGGACTGTCATCGCGAGCACCAGCACCGCTAAAAACATGCCGCTCATTTTTGTTTCAATCGCGAGCAGTATTGCCGCTATCCACATTGCCAGTATGCTCAAGAATACAAAGGCATAACGCATACCGCCAGTATAGCATTGAATCAGATAGTGGGCTTGAATCCCTCCGTCCCAGCCTAGGCTAACGCTATCTATACAAAGGGCGTATTATAAGAGTGCAAGAAACTAAAGGAGGCGCCATGAGTAACATGAATCCAGTGGTACATTTCGAAATGGGCTACAACGACCAGGCACGTATAGTTAGGTTTTACGAGACGGTCTTTGGCTGGAAAACCAAGCCGATGGGACCTGACATGGGCAACTACGTGGTCGCCCACACGACTGAAACCGACGCGAACGGCATGGTCCAGACCAAAGGCGCAATTAACGGTGGGTTTTACCAAAAAACTGATGACCCCCTCAGCCAAGCTCCCTCGGTAGTCATTTCAGTTGATGACATCCAAGCTGCCATGAAAGCCGTAGTAGCGGCTGGCGGGAAGATCCTCGGTGGCATGGACCAAAAAGGCGAGCACACTATGGAGCCGCAGATGATCCCTGGCGTTGGCTGGTGGATTTCGGCCATGGACACTGAGGGTAACCGCTTTTCTATTTTGCAGGCCAAGTCCTAAAACAAATACCGGTTTTTGGGCTTGCAAGATTGGGGACTGCCAGGCACAATGATGCCAGAGATGGTAGAGACTAACACAATTTCGCTGCCTGAGGCTAGCCCAGTGCAAGAGTGGCTCGACAAGGAGGAGCCGGACGAAATTGACTTACTGGATCCGGACCTAGAGGATGACGCCGAGCCTGAGGCACTTGATAACGCCGGTGATCTTGACCTGGCAGCTCCGGCTAAGGACTTGGTACGTGTGTACTTAAACGATATAGGGCGGGTAGCCCTACTGAACGCAGAGCAAGAAGTTGAGCTTGCCAAACGGCTTGAGGTTGGCCTGTTTGCTAGCAATAAGTTGGACAAAGCCAAGAAGGGTGAGATTGTACTCGATCCCGACGATCCCGACTTGCAAAAAGACCTGGAATACTTAGCGACCGATGGCCCGCAGGCCAAGCGCAATTTACTGGAGGCAAACTTGCGTTTGGTAGTCGCAAGAGCCAAGGGCTATACAGGCAGGGGGCTGCCATTTCTGGACCTGATACAGGAAGGCAATCTGGGGCTCATGCGTGCCGTTGAAAAATTTGATTACACCAAAGGTTACAAATTCAGCACCTACGCCGCTTGGTGGATCAGGCAAGCGCTAACCCGCGCCCTGGCTGACCAAGCCCGCACTATTCGTCTTCCAGTACATAAAGTTGAAGAGATCAATGCCATGCGAA
The DNA here is from genome assembly GCA_964584135.1 of uncultured Candidatus Saccharibacteria bacterium. Lineage (GTDB taxonomy): Bacteria > Patescibacteriota > Saccharimonadia > Saccharimonadales > UBA4665 > CAZOYN01. The sequence goes on from CAZOYN010000001.1 coordinate 16,537, forward strand.
CGCAGCGTCGGCATTTACTGGCTGACTTGCAACGGGAGCCAACCGAGGCAGAGTTAGCGGCGGCACTCAGTCTTACGGTTGATAAGCTTAGAGAATTACAGGCTTGCGATCAGGAGCCGGTCGCTTTGGAAACGCCAATCGGCGAAGCAGGCGATGGGCAGATCGGTGACATTATCGAAGACGCCCATGCGCCGAGCCCGCATGATGTAGCGGAGTTTACGAGCCTCCAGCGGGACATTAGCCGAGCGCTAAAGACATTGCCGATGCTGGAAGCGGTTGTTATAGAACTGCGCTTTGGCCTCACGGACGGCATACCACGCTCACGGGCCGAAGTAAGTAAGGCCCTTGGCATAAACCAGCACCGCGTTGAGCGTATTGAAGGCAAAATATTAAACAAATTACGCCACCCCTCAGGTTCAGTCGATTTACGCAGCTATTATAGACCCTAAGGTGAGGGCTACAATGAGGCTTGCGAACTGGGCCCAAAGCTGATATACATAAGCATAATGGCTACTAAAAGCAAAAGTACAGCTATGGCACGCAAGAAAAAACCAACCGGACTTAAGAAGTTACAATACCATTATGGGGTCTTTTGGCAAAAGCCCTCCGTCAAACTGTTGCACCTCCTGGTGTTTGTTGCGGTGTTCGCCTGGCTTGGGCACTATTTATTTTTCGCGAAAGCCGCTGTCCCCTATTTTGGCGGCGCCGACCAGATAGTTGCCCAGTACCAAAGCTTGGCTGGCATCAAGGCCAGCCGCTTAGCTGATGGCACACTCCAAAACGCCATTGCGCCAGGCGACGTACTCGTGGCCGGCGACGGCACCCTGTATTGCAACACCGCTATCGATGGTGTGGTTACCAGCGGCAAACTCGGGCCCGGCGAGCTGAAGCAGCTGTTCGACACCGTTAATGGCGCCGATGTCCGCAGCCTGGCGGGCAGCCAAAAGCTGGCACTCGACGCCAATACTAACTACGACACGCTGGCTAGCATTACGATCAACGCCACTGATAGAGCCCAGGTGATATACAACCAAAACGACACTACTGGCACCTTCGCCCGTACGGCTGCCAAGTTGCAGCAAAAATGCAAGAACAACCCGGGCTCACAAAAAGTCTCATCGTTTCCAAACTTTAAGAACGTTAATTTGCCGGTTAAAGATGGCAGCCAGCCACTAGGCTGGGTTGACCGCGCCTTAGGCATGGGCCAAGCTGGCGCTACTAGCGTCAGTGATACTGATCGCATCACTGACGCCAATCGCATCAATTACCACCGGGCGTCATCGGAAGACAAGTTGCCCTACTACTCTTACCGCAGCTGCCTGCAGAGCGTGGCGGCTGCCTGGGCGTACCATATGGGGATCACTCAGTCGCTTGCGCACAACCCAAACTTTGCCAACCAGATAGCCAGCAAGTGTGGCAAATGGTACGCCGTCGCGGAGAATGTCGGCCAAGGCCCGACCGAAGCCGGTGCTTTCGCGGCTTTCTTAAACAGTTGTGCCCACCACTCTAATTTTGACGACCGTAAGGTAACTACGAAAGACGGAACGTGTGGCTCCCACGGTGGCTTGAGAGAGTTCGGTGTCGGCGTCTATGTGGACAGCAAGGGTACCCGCTGGATCGTCCAAGACTTCGCCTGGTATTAATTGCAAGATCATTGTAAGAAATCTTACAGCGCTAGTTTAGTAAACTCTTTATTAAGTAGTGAAAATAAACAGTAATGAAGAAATTCGTTTACGTAAAATATTTTAATTTTAAATGAGGGCCTACTATTAGCAAATAAACGCGGTCGCCTGAGTCGCCTGAATGTGGCGGCTTTATTTTTATTAACTAGAAAGGAATATAAACCATGACAATAACTATTTTACGTAAGGGCGGGTATCTCCTGAGCGCCATTTTGGTGTCAGCCTCCATGATGCTGTTCCCGGTTGTGGCACATGCCGACGGGGTTACTATTGATACCAGCGGTGTTAATGCCGGCGATGTCCCTAGCGTCCCGAGCATCAATGATGTTACGGATCTGGTAGACTCAACTGTTGGGAAGTGCAAGTTAAGTGTCCATAGGTTGGTTCTTGACTTCAGTGTTCCATATACGGTTGACTACTCACAGTTAGCAAGCAAGGGTGAGATTGATTACAACTGGATGCCGAGCCCTTGGGCTAGCGCAGCCTCAAGCGATGGCTGCGTTAAAGGTGTAAAAGTCGACTCTCAGCTGACCGACTACAGTACTATGCAGTTCTGCACGCCACTATACCAAAACTCCGGCTCGGCTGCTGACAGCTCGCCGTTTGTGTATCAATCCGGCACCCCGAGCGATTATGAGGTCTATGACCAGTACCACCTAAGCGTACCTTACTTTACCGGGGTCGTTGTCAACATCCCTCCTATTGAAGGTTCCACTACCTCAAATACAGGCATACCGCCCTTGCTACAATTGTCTGGCTGTGAGCGACTTAAGTCTGGAATCACCGAGCAGGCCACCGCTTACTATGAGAATAGCGCCGGCCAATACATAGAGTATTGTTCAGTACAAGAAAGCTTTGACGTAACAGCGACTCCGACCGGGCCAATGGAGACGCCTGTCACGCCACAAGGAGAGTGCGCATAATTAGAATAGGATACTCAGTCAGCACGCACCAGCGCCGAGCGTTAGTGCGTGCTACAATTTTTAAGATTATTGTAAGAAATCTTACAGCGCAGATGTAGTAAACACCGTATTAAATTGTGAAATTAACAAGATTTAATAAAGCTCACGAAAGTTAGGAGTAATTTGTATGAGGGTAACAATGATTAAAAACCTAATTGGCAGATATAGTCGCCTTATTGTGGCGGCTTTTTTTGTATTAACCATAGTGGGCGGCTCGTCGGGTTTGGTAGCGGCCGATTTAAGCGCACCTGTAACCACGGTTGATACCTCGGGCCTGCCGAGCGTCGATCCGACAACTACGCTGGACGCGGCCAAGAAAGTCGCCTGTGGATTTGCTGAAAGTGATGCGGTAAACATGGGCGCCCAGAACGGGCAGCCGCTGGTTGCTCAAGTCAATACAGACCCCATAAAAGGCACTATCCAGTATGTCTGGAGTAACTACGATTACACGATGGAAAATGGAGGTGGTTCGGCCGAAGCCTGGGTGCCGGACAATGGCTGCGCCAAGTACGTGGAAGTTGACTCGCAAATGGTTGACACCACACAAATGCCGGGATGCAACCCCTATGTCGCCAGTAAAGTAGAGGTTGCCTACGACACGCTTCAGAACCAGTTAGCTGACGGCACGAAAATATTAGTAGGGAAAAATACAGGCACTATCAAATTAGCAGTCCTGTACTATGGCTATGACAGCTTCTTGGACAACTTATTGGGCCTAAGTAACACCAACGGCGCGAACCTACCAACTGACGGCATTACAATTGGCGGTACTGGGGTGAGCCAGCCTCAGGTTAACTGCGCTCGCTCGCTTTCTCAAGTAACCGTTACCACCAACGCTTACTATATTAATAACGTGGGGAAGAGACTATGGTTTACCTGTGTCGGCGATAATTACCAAATAATCGCCTCACCGGCAGGACCAGCCATCGTCCATACGAGCACCTTCGACTGCTCGCAAGGCAGAGGACCATCAAACTAAGAAAGGAATGACTACCATGATACTTACCAACCTACACCGTAAAGCAGGCTATAGCCTATCCGCACTGACGATAGCTGCTAGTATGCTATTCCCCTTTACCGCCTACGCTGACACGACGATACCTACAGATACCATTAGCGTGGGGGGCACGCCAACCATAAGTGACGTTACCGACTTAGTGACTTCTGGCGCCACTAAATGTAAATTGCACAGTGAGAGCATATGGAATTCAGACCCAACGACCGATGTGGATGTTGACTACTCCCAGCTGGCCAATGGTGAAATTGATTACGTCTGGCACCCCCACTTTTCGGCTGAGGTTGATGCCCTAACTACTTGTGTGCACGGTATCAAGATCAAAGCTCAGCTAAGCGATTCGACTCAGATGCAGTACTGCCAGGCGCTTTACGCGAGTGGTGTTGAAACTAAAGTAAACTACTCTGGAACACCGGATGGGTTAGATTGGGGATCTAGCGGCACTACCTATGATGTGAGCCAGCCCGTGTACCTACGAGTGCCTTACTTTGCTGAGAGCGTGAAAGCCCCTGAGCCACCTCCGATGGGCAGTATTACTGATACCACCAATACTGCAAGCACGCCAAATGTAGACCCGACAACCAATATCAAGCTCAAATGCGAACGGCTACAATCCGAGCTTACTCTAACCAGTAGCGCATTCTATGAGAATAGCGTGGGGCAGTTCGTCCCGTTTTGTAATCTCAAAGAGATCTATGAAATTGCCGCGACGCCAGCTGGGCCGCAAAAAGCTGGTTACCTAACCTACCCGAGCTGTTTTTAGGTTTGTTCACCAACCAGGATGCTCATTAGTACAAATTTTCGAGGCAACACCTTGACTATAGGTGTATAATTGTTGCATGCGTGGCTCACCCGACAGCAGGAGTTTTGAAGGATCTGGCAGGTTAATCACTGCAGCGGCCCTTTCCTTTTTGGCGGCTCATCCGGGCAGTGCTGCCTTCGCTGCCGAAGACGGCTCAGCCAGACAAACAATGGCCGTTCCAGCAGCCTTTCAGCCCGGCTCCGAACTTTGCCCTACCGATGAATGCCGGGCTGAACAAGTAGCCACTGAAGCTTTTTCCCAGCCAACAGGCGCGGCCGCTGATATTGCTATCATGCAGGCGCTACGCGCGAAAAATTCGGAATTGCCCGGGCCAGTAAGCGTCAATGAAAGAACCGACGCGATCGACAAAGCGGCCCGAGCTGCCGCTATAGCTTCGCAAGTCGCCTTTAAGCTAGCAGCTGTCAAGTCTCATGCTGTGAATACTGAGATGTCAGCCACCTCAACTTCGTCTCCGACCCCATCCGACAATACCGAAGTTGATGTCATAGACAAGGTTAACGGTGGGAGCGGGTCGGACCTGCTCTACAGCCATCAAATCACTGGCAGTTCCGGCGAGTTTACGGTTCGCCTTGAGACATTCAACGGCAAGACTGGGCGCCAAATTTACGATAAATCCTTAAAGGCTACGACCGTAGACTGTAGTGCTGGCTGCCAGCCATACACGCAATCTAGCCGGGCTTTTATATTTCAGGCAGCAGCTACTAAAGGTAAGGGCCGAGGCATGGTAGTAGCTATACGTTCTGAGGGAGAAATATGCTCTGACCCTAGCTCTGGGCAAGTACCGACGTTCGGCAGTACCTGTCTAGCCGACGTTAAGGCTGAAACCAAGCTTGATGTCTTTGAGCTGAATAGCAAGGGCGATCAACTGTTCCACAAGGTTTTTCAAGGCGAGGAAGATATTACTCGCAGCGGAGCTACATTTAACAACGTACCTGTTTTTCACGGAGTCCTCTCAGGGGAGGGACTGGGTGCTTTGGTAGGCGAAGTGAATGGTCAGCTTATCGCCACCAACGTCGGCATCAACGGAAAACAAATTAGCGAAAACATAGTAGACAACCGCTCCCAGCAATTAGAAATAGTCAACGACCAAGATGGTAGTGTCCGGAGCGTGGGGGCTCCGGCCACCGGCGCAGCCGTGGACAAGGAAATTACAACAGTAGGTGGTAAGGACCATGATAACTACGTTACCTCACCAGCGCAGGGTGCTCCCGGCGACTGGACCGAATACAATCCGTCTAACGGCTCGCCCATTTGGACTTACCCGGAAGCCCTCAGCTACCGCTTCCCCTGGACGCTACAGAATGTT
>CAZOYN010000001.1:22334-43554 GCA_964584135.1 uncultured Candidatus Saccharibacteria bacterium
CAGAATGTTAATGCCCTGGCTATGTTGCCCAGCGGAAGAGGCTCAGCGTCGTCCCAACAGGTGACGATTCTGGACGGTAGTTCCGGCAAGCCGATACTCCCGACGACTCCTGGACAGTTCGCTTCCGAGATTGGCGCTATAAGCGGCCATCCGGTTGTGGCCGTTTCAGAGTCAACGACTACTACTAACAAAGTGGCCCTGATTGCCAAAATTTACAAATACATTGGCCGAACCCTCCAACTTTTCCGTACTATAGAACGCGACCAAGCCACCCCCCCTCCGGGCGCCACAACGTCATTTAGTGGCCAGGCTTTCGAGGCTGGCTATATTGACCGAAGCGGCGTGGAGGCAATGGCTTTCAGGTTTATCAAAATTCAGAGTGCAACGCAAACAACTCCGGATGGCCACATAGTAACAAACATTATCTACATCCCATTCGAGCAATATCTTATAGATGCGGGTACTGGCACATCGTTACCAACGAACCCCAAGGACTCTCCATTATTCGCTGATGCAGTCAACTCCAATGGCACTGATAGTATGTACAGAAATAATGACATAAATAATGTCAATGAGCCCCATAACGTGGACATTTTCCAAGATGGCCAGACCGACCAAAAGCTATGGGCGCTCAAGACGCCCGGCGGGACAGCAGTGGCACCCGAGGCCGTAAACTACGAGAATGGCCATGCCGTCATTTTGGTGGAATCGTTCAACAATCAGGAGCCAGATACGGTTACGCTAACAGCCATATCAAAAGATGACGGAATGATATGGACGAGAAGCTTCGGACCCCACCCGATGGCACCGGCCGAAAGGATACTGGATAGCACTGGCCAGCCTGCCGTCGCGCGGCATACGCGGCCGCAAGCAGCGCCAAAGCCTAGCGTAATTACGGTTCCTCCAGTTAACTTGAGAACGCATCCCATTACTACGACCACGGCTGTGGTAAATCCGGTTCCAGACATCTCTCAGCCTGATTTTTCAATGGCTCTGTCCCCTGAAAAATCGCTGAAGGCCGCCTCATTAGACTTCGGTCTGGCTTTAGCAGTAACGACGGGTGCTCTCTTATACGCCCGTCGTCGTCGCTTCCCGCGATCTGTTAGCTAAATCGGCCGGCTCACACTAAAGCAAGCCGCAGTACACGCTGGACTCCGGCGTCCGGAGAAGCATAGTCGACATATGATTTGCCCAGTAGCAGGCGGCCTCCAGCCATAGCAAGGTTCGGGACGCGGTCCCTCTCGCCAACCGGACGGTTTGGATAGTGTACAAGAAGCGTAAACAGAGTTCGCCCCAGTGATGGATCGCCGGCCAAGCGGCGTTGGGCGCTGTGCAGCACCAATTGGCCAAGCGTTGCACCATATACCTCTCGACCCTGGCGGGACTCTCGAACGTGCTCATGACCCAGGGCTGTCCGTTGGCCGTCTGGGCCTTCAACCTCCATAGCCGTAAAGACCAACCCTGGTTCACCATAGCAATTGGCACTTTGGATCCGGTTGAGCGGGTCCACCACATCACCGAGTAATATGGCAGCCGAAAACGCGCCCCCGCCACCATTGTCATGGACAGGGGCCTTGTCTCCAAACTGGCCCCATAAGTCTTCCGAGACAGTTGTTTTGGCGTGGCGGCTTTGTTTACGGTCAAAGCGGGGAATAAGCCCGGGTTTACGCCGGGTGCCCATGACACCAACCGTTTGGATGCTCGGTGCGATGACTAACTCGTCTTGGCAGCCATCAGCCTCCCGCGTATCTAAGCACAGGGCTAGAGCAGGGTTAATGGCGTCACGGATTTGTTCAAAAGCCGGTATGCCATCTGATTCGCTGAAGCCTAGGTCATCTAGAGTAGCCAGGCTGAGCGTGTATTGGTCAGCTAGCCAATCGAGGCTGCCGGCGCCATCCGCACTCGTGGTAAGCTGTTCTGCAGGAGATTGAGCCATAGTTTGTCCTTAATCGAGTGAGATTATGCTACTTAGTTGGATTATTGTCAAATTTTTAACTAGGGCTGGGGGTTGGTGCCATCGAGGCTGAGGTCTTCGGTCTGGTCAGTCGGCTTGAGGATAGAGTCCACAAGTTGGTCGAGCTGGTCGTTTGATAAATTGGCTTTGACGGCATAGCCTTCGATACCCAGGTCGCGCAAACCGGCCGGGGCATCAGCTTCGTTTAAATTCGAGATGATAAACACTGGGATGCGCTTGCCCCAGTCGCTGCCACGCATAATTTCCAGTATCTGGTCACCGGCCATTTTGGGCACCATCAGGTCGAGCAGTACGAGATTGGGTAGCTCTTTTTCTATGACCGACAGGGCAGTGCGGCCATCGTAGGCCACAAAACAGGTGTAGCCAAGCAGCTCCAGCCGCGTTTTGTAAATTTCAGCCAGGTTGGCATTGTCTTCGACAATCACAATTTTTTGAGAGATACCGAACTGGTCCATTACGTATGATTGTAATATAAAGGTTAAATATTTTTTAATTAATAGTAAGCAGGTCTACATTAGCGTAGCGTTTGCAGTATGTGGTGCTCGTAGCCGGTGCGCAGGTAGATAATAAAGCCGATGGCCGTGGCTAATAGTATAAGCAGGATAATGGTGCGTTGCCATTCTTTCATGTATGGCTCACTTCGCTGGCAATAACCACTAAGCGGTGCTTAAAGTTCCACAGGGGAGTGCAGGTGTACAGGGTCAGTATACTGTTAGCGGTGCGTTGCTCCACCGTGGCATCCTGTGGCAAAGTCTCGACAATCGCCCGCGTTACATAGCTATAGGCTTTGCCGTGCCAGTAGACCTCAATCGGGTCTCCGACCTTCATTTTATCGAGATAGTAGAAGACGCCCCGCGGATTAGTATACGTTAAGCGGTGGCCGACCATAACGGTATTGCTGCCCTTATCTGGCGTGCTGGCATTGGGGCGGAGCCAAATGCCCTTGTTGACGGTGTAGACACTCTGGCCTTCATATATAGGTTGGTCAATATCAATCGCCGGGATGAGCAGCCGGTTATCTTTTGGTATCGGCGTTTGCGGTGGTGGCAGGCTGGTTTTGACTGGGGTAGAGATAAGCGGCGCCGAGTGCTTGGCCCACCAGGCAATTTCCGGCACGACTGGCAAGAAAAATATGTAGCCAGCCAGCAGCACAACCACAAAGCTCAGGCCGTTATTGAAACGGCGCAAGGTCAGCCAGCCAGGAATGATAATTGTCACAGTACTTATAGTATAGCCCTTCGTTGCTCGTTACTTTGTGCACAATTATTTAACAACAATTATGGCCTCGATACAAAAACCGCTTGTAATTATTCTAAAATGGGTGTATTACTAAAAATGAAATAAACAAGTGGGCAAGTAAACACGTAGGGTGTACTTGGTCGCTTGGTAGTAGGGAACCAGGGCAAACGACTCACCACTTTGTTGCATTTCACTAGGGAGGTCCTGATGGCCCGCAAGCGTTTATCAATTTATACTGGTCGGCTCAAGAATAGTTTAATTGCTGCATTGTTTGTCGCAACCCAGATTGTCTTTCCGTTATCACTCAGCGGCGTCGCCCATGCAGCCAACCAGGCTGCCAACTTGGATCAGTGGGCCAACACCGATAATGCTTGGGTCAATGGCAATGTTGGTGCTTCCAAGGCAGCTTACCGTGAAGGCGATAGTCTGCCTTATAGAATGATTATGACTAACTTGACGCCGGGTAACCATACCCTTGTTATCCAGTGGGACACTACTAAGGGCGGCCTTCACGCCCTGGATTACATCGACACTTATAGCACAACCGTTAGCCCCGATCCTTGTTCGGGCGTGACTAACTGTTTGCCAGGATCGGCAGTTACTACACCAATACCAACAGATTCAATTGCCAGCCCTCACCAAACACCTGGGAACTTGACTCTGTTTGGTGGTAGTTTTGACGCCTTTCCGGCAACTCCTTATGCAACATCGGGGGTAACCACTGGCGACAGCTCTCGTTCTTTGACCATCAACTTTAGTACAGGATCTTCGACTACAGCAGTCTTAGCCTGGGCTGGCCACATTGCATCCCAAGTCGATTGGAACCCTGGCAACAGCGCATCGGCTATTAGCGGCTCACCCTACCACACCCGGCTTATATCTTTGGACGGGGCAGGCGGCAACCAAGACCGCTCATTGTCAGCCGATGCCGTCTTCCCAACACCTACCATCACCACACAGGTCAGCTCATCTACAGTTACTGTTGGCAACACTGTTACGGACACCGCAACTCTTGTTGGTCCGGGCAATAATCCTCCAGCCGTAACTGGAACCGTTAACTTCTATGTCTGTGATCCAACCACGGCTGTTAGCAATGTAGGCTGCCCGACCGGCGGCACACATGTCGGCAGTGCCGTAACTATTGTCAACGGTTCGGCACAGTCAGCCACTTACGCACCTGCCACAAACGGCACATACTGTTTCCGGGCCGAGTACACACCTGACTCCAGCGCACCTTATTCACCGCAAAACCACACGAATGCCGGCAGCGAATGCTTCACGGCTGCTTTTGCGCCACCATCTCTGACGGTGGTAAAGCAAGTTGTAAATAACAGTGGTGGTGGCGCCAAGGCAAGCAGCTTTAATGTTCAGGTTAACGGTACAACGCTAACCGGTGGCAGTCTGTCAAATGGCGACGCAACCGATACATACACCTACAGTAATCCGCAATCAGGCACTTCATACACCGTCGGCGAGACCGACCCAACTGCCAGTGGCTACGCCCAAACGAGTCTTGTATGTAAAGACAACACTGCAGGTGCAACTGTAGCTAATCCTGTCATACTTGATCACGGGCAAAACGTCACCTGCACAATCACTAACGACGACATCGCACCTAGGCTGACACTCGTTAAGCATCTTAGTGGAGGCACAGCCAGTGCAATCGACTGGACACTTACTGCAACTGGCCCAACAACTATATCTGGTGCTACGGGCAGCACCGCCGTCACAAATGCCAACGTTAATGCCGGGCAATACACGCTTTCTGAGAGTGGCGGCCCATCAAACTACTCCGCCAGTGACTGGAGCTGTGTTGGCGGTAGCCTTAGCGGCAATACTCTTACTCTCGCACTCAATGACACTGCTACCTGTTCAATCACCAATACCCGTGACACCGGTACGATAACGGTCAATAAGACACTCCTGCCAAGTACCGATAGCGGCAGGTTCAACCTAAGTATTGGCGGAACGGACAACTTTAGCTTTACCGCCACCAACCAAGGGGACAATGGCACCACTGGGCAAAAAACAGTTGACACCGGCACTTACACCGTCAGCGAGGCCGGCTATAATGGCACGAGTCTCAGTAATTACCTAAGCACATACGTGTGTACCGACGGCCAAACTACCGTGGCAAGCGGTGGCGACACATCAGTCAGCAATTTGTCAGTAGCTAAAGGTCACAATATCGTTTGCACCTTTACTAACACCAGAAAAGCATCTATTAGCGGCACTAAGTATTTAGTAGACGCAGATGGCACCAACGAAGGCACCATACAAGACTGGACCATATACCTATTTGTTAGCGGCAGCCAAAACCCGCTCTATACCGCCAAGACTGCGGCAGATGGTTCATTCTCATTCACCGGACTCGACCCGAGCTTGACTTACGTACTCAGCGAAAAGAACGACAGCAGCTATACTCAGATATACGGCAACTGGGCCAACTCTATTTGTACAGAACAGTCTTACACAATTACCCTTGCAGCAGGTGAGAATTCGGCAAGCAACGACTTCTGTAACTTCAAGAATGCAAGTATAAGCGGCTACAAGTTCAACGACATTAACGGAAACGGGAGCTGGGATCAGAATCAGGAACCAGGCTTGGCGAACTGGACAGTATTCATAGATGCAAATACCAACGGCCAACTTGACCAGAACGAAGTGTCTACAACTACTGACCAAAACGGACAATACGCTTTCGCAAACTTAGCGCCCGGAACCTACACGGTTTGTGAAGATGTAAATTCTCAGCCTGGCTATGTTCAGACGTACCCGACAACCAACAATGGCTGCCATGTCGTTACGGTTGCTGAGACTGGCGTTAATTACACGCAAGATGACAATGGTGCTAGCACTAACTTTGGCAACCAGGGACGTGGACATATCATAGTCGACAAGATTACTGATCCTTCTGGCGACCCGCAAAGCTTTGACTTTACTACTACCGGCACAGGCTACAATGGATTCAGCCTCACTGATGCTGCTCCACCAAACAACCAAGAAGTGGCCGCCGGCAGCAGCTACAGCGTTTCTGAAGAATCGCTCGCAGGCTGGGACTTAACTGCCTCTAGCTGCGACAATCACCAGAGCCCCAATGACATAACAGTTGGGCCTGGCCAGATCATCACTTGCACCTTCACTAACACGAAGCGCGGCAACATCACTATTGTCAAAGACGCCCAACCCGATAGCACTCAAGCCTTTGGCTTTACAGGAGACCTCGGCCAGTTTAGCCTGACTAACGACGGCACCAACGACGGCCTAGACTCACAGCTGTTCAGCAACCTAGCTCCGGACACCTACAGCGTTACTGAGCCAAACAACGTTAAAGGCTGGAGTCTCGACAGCATTACCTGCACAACCGAAGATGGTGTCAATGTCAACCAACGTGAAGTAAATATTAAGCTTGAGCCGGGTGAGAACATTACCTGTACCTTCGTTAACAAAGCCATCCCGCCTAAACTGACGGTCATCAAGCACGTCAATAATGAAAACGGCAACAACGCTGTGGCAAGCGACTTCAACATGAATGTCACGAACACTGCCGATCCAAATGATGGCAGCTTCCCGGGTGATGAGAACGGCACTACCGTCACCATGAACACTGGCAATTACAATGTCACCGAAGACCAATTGCCAGGCTACACAGCTAGCTTCGGCGAAGGCTGCACTGGCACGCTGGATCTAGGCGACGAAGCTACCTGTACCATAACCAATACCTCAAACGCACGAGTACTCACCCTGCCCAAGACCAACAACCGCCCCGACCCAACTGTGGTTGGTGACACCGTCACCTACACCTTAGTCGTTACCGTTCCCGAAAATAGCGGCGCCGTCTTTGATAGCACTGTTACTGATCTGCCTCCCGCCAACTTCACTTACGTGCCTGGCAGCTGGACCGCTACCTCATCTGATCGTGGCGACCTGAAAGCCGCAGACATTACCACCGAGCCTACCTATGGCTCACCAGGTGTCTGGAAGCTCGGCAACCTAACACCAGGTGAAGTCATCACACTAACTTACCAGGCCAAGATTGGCTCGAGCGTTAGCGATGGCACATACCCTGACTTAGCCTTTGTGAGCGGCTTCTCTGATCCAAACCACAACTCAGAGACACAACCTGATCCAGACGTCCTCGGCAATCTATCGTTTGCTACGACACCATTCGTGAGTACCCAAGTGAGTGTTGCCAGCACCCTGCCAACACCAACGTTCACCGCTGGCCAAGTACTGGGCGCCGAAATCCTAGTCAACACCGGTATCAGCCTGTTCTGGCTCGAGTTTGTCCTACCATTCATCCTGATCGGCGGTGCTATCATCACCAGACAGTTTGCCAAACAGGGAAAGGGGAACAAATAACATGAAACGCCTCATCACCAGCTTCGCAGCATTTCTCAGCTTACTAACCTTGGCGGTTGCACCAATGGCCTCAGCGGCCACCTATTGGCAGGTCAACATCTCAAGCCCCTCAACCCAGAACAGCCGCACATTCAATGTGCAATACACAGTTCTAGCGACGGCAACAGCCGACTTCTCTGTACAGCTCTTCCAAGATGGCAGCCCACCCGGTTCGCAGCAGTCTACAACTACCGATGCCAGCTCTGCAGTTGGTAACTCTGGCACTTTTACTGTGACTGTTACGGCCGATGGCACCTACGCCTACAAAGTAACCGCCACCTGCCAGCCAGCAGCTGACTGCGCCGGCTCTACAAAACCCAGCAATACGGTTAACGTCACTGTTGACGCCACCGCCCCCGGCGCACCCACCTACAACGGCAAGACCCAGTCTGGCAATACCTACACGGTCAGCTTTAAAGCGCCGGGCGATGCTGATGTCACCAACGTCAAGGTGTTTGCCTCAACCAGCAAAACCTACACCGCTGATAGCGCCCACCAAGTTGGTAACGTGGCGGTTTCACCTAACCAGAGCGCCAGCTTCAGCTATACCGCACCAGATAGCACCACCCGCTACTTCTCAGTACAGGCCTTTGACGCTGCCGGTAATGGCTCGGCCTTAGTGGGCGACCCGGGCACTGTTGTTAATCCCGTGGTCTTTGTGAACCAAGGTGGTACCGGCGCCGTTGCTGCCGCCCAGGCTGCAGCTGCCACGCCAGCCGGGCAGGTCCAAGGCGTCAGCACCACTACAGCCAACACCGGTAACGGCCAAGTCAACGCGCCGGGCAAATCAAGTTCGGCTAAGAATAATGGCAAAGTGCTCGGTGCTGAAATCACCGTCAACAACTCCAGCCACAAAGTCTGGTACGCCAGCGGGGCTGTGGTCCTGGCTATACTTGCAATCTACTACTGGTTCTTCGCCCGGGTAGGCAAAGGCTTCTTTAAGAAAAGCGGCTAGTAAGTTTCATCAGGGGTGTCAGCCACATCTGGGCCAACCCGAGCTTGAGAAACGTGAATATACCACTATTCGTATTAGCTGATGTTTGCTTACCCGTGGCTTTGTGGGCAATTTGGACTGTAGCGACAGTCTTCGGCAGCGAGCTGGCAGCGGCTGGCGCTGGAGCGGCGGCAAGGGCAACTGCCGGTGTGACCGTAACTGGTGCCGAAGCCCGAGCCACAGCGTGGGCCGGCGTGCCATAATGGGCCACGACCAGGGTCGTTTCGTGCCCCTGTAACTGGCCGTCGACCACTGCCACGCCAACGTCTTGGTAGGCCGGGTTTAAGACATTAGCCCGGTGGGTCGGGCTTGCCATCCAGCCATCCATCACGGCTTGGTCATCGCTGAAGTCCATGGCCAGGTTTTCGCCAGCCCCCTTATATTGGTAGCCGCTCTGGCTGATAAAGTGCCAGGGCGAGGTGCCATCGGGGGCAAAATGGGCCCAGTAATTACGGGTCAGCATATCTTCGGCCTTAGCGTAGGCTGAAGCCATTAAATCAGCGTTCTCGTGTAGCGGCTGCAGGCCGGCTGCCAGCCGTTGCTGGTTGGTGAGCATGATAAGTGTGTCGGGGGTAAGCGCAAAGGTCCGAACAGGCCATACGAAGGCTACAACAGCAAACGCCAACAGGGACAGCATGACTGTCTTGGTGAATCCGATACGCATATCTCCTCCTTGGCTTAAAACAAGAGCGCAGCGATTTTTGGCAACACTAAACAGACCGGCACAAAATGTGCTGATATGGTGAGTGAGGCTTCCCGCGTACCGGTCCTGATGAGAAAAGTACGCTACTTAATCGCTACGCTACTGGTTTGATTTGTGAGCTTCCAAGGAGGCTTAGGGAAACCTCCTTGTACACACCATTATCTATGTAAGGGGTGATTATATCTGTTAGGACCGTAACAATTTTTTTGTAATGAATATTACAATTTATGCGGCTTATTTATACGCTTCGTGCTGCAACTTTTCTCTGTCGGGCACGGTAATAGTTTTAGCCGACACCGCAATCAAGCCTTTTTCACGCAAGTTAACAATGCTATGCGTAACTGTTTCTCGGGCAAGATTGAGTATTTCGGCAATTGTTTGTTGGGTGAGCGGCAGGCCAATTGTTATGCCGTTATCTTTATTCGGCGCTCCAAAAGCATCCGCCAGATAAACCAACAAGTGGGCAATTCTCCGGTGGCTGCCGGTTATTGAGGTATCCTCCAGCCGGTGGATATACGAGTTCAGCCGTACTCCTGCAGCGTAGAAGAGGTCTTTATAAATCAGTGGGTTTTTTGCCAGTGCTTCCTTAATGGCCTCATGGCTAAGGGAGTAGAGGCTAACATCAGTCATGGCCTCGTAATAATAGGTTTCTGGGCCAGTATAGATCTTCTGCTCAAAGACCATATTATACACCGGTGTGAGCGGCACCATGTCATCTGGACCAAAGATAACCTGGATGCTCCTGGTACCATCATTTTGGATTTTATACCGTTTAATGTAACCGGTCTTAATAAGGTGAACCAGGGTCCTATCCTCAAAACCGTGTACAATTTCACCTTTGGGTAATACTTGGCGTTTACCGGTTAATAGTAGCTGATAATATGGAGTGTCTCGAAGCTCGTAAGACATAGGTATAATATACCAGATTTTGCGCTGATTATCAACCAAATACCCCTGTAAATGCCTACTCTATGTTTGCGTTATTGTCTAATAGATTGTATTATGTATTCATGAGTGAGGTTGATCCAGCCGCTTTTATGCTCATAACTGGCTTTGGCCACCGAAAAGCACATCTTGACCCTCTTCGCTATGAGCTAGAATTGCTTGGCCATGAGTCTCAGGTAAGCGAGGCGCCGCTTGACCCTGAGGCAACCTTTCAAGACCACGCCAATGAAATAAGCGACTCTGTTAAAGGCGAAAGGAATCTAGTACTCGCAGCATTTTCGCGAGGCATAAACGCCGGGATGAGAGTAGCCGACCAAGTGGCCACTGACCTGGTAATTGGCGTTTGCCCTTCGTTTGACCCATCCACAACGGCCGCCATTGGCCGACCAACTGCAAGGGAAGTCACTACCATGCCGCCAAAGCACTTCCCGGGCTATGAAGAAAGCATAACCCCACAGAGCGACGGGTCATCAATGATTGAGCCTACTTGGGCTGCAATAAATTACTATAACCGCTGCCCTCCGGAAGTACGGGCTTGGGCAGTCAGCTTGCTCAGGTCGCAAGGTCGGCCTGCGAATGAACCGCCGCTCGCAACATGGCCCGTCACAAGAATGGCAATACTGCTGCCTACCTACGACCGGCAAATCAATCCTGTTTATCAGCGTTATGTTGCCAAAAATTGGCTACATATTAAACCAGTCGAGATTCCCTCCGACCATTCACCGTTCGCTTCCTGGCTTGGTGAGCTCGCCAAATTACTCTCATCATTGAGCGTAGAAAGAAGCAGAGCCTAACATGGTAGCCCCTGATGAAAGCCAGTTGCATTACGATAACCCCGACAACCAGAATGTGGTCGCTGACCGGTTGGCATTTTATAAACATGCTGAACCACAAATAGACATACACGAAGACGAAGTTACCTGGTTGCGTGATTTAAGGAGATTAGGTAGCGATGATGGGGATGATCGGGAACCGATAGTTTTGGACTCTGGTGCTGGCAGGGGCATTATGCTCCCAAAGTTAGTAAACGCTGGCTTTAAAGGTACGTATCTTGGCTTAGACCTCAGCTTAAATCAGATCGCCCCGGCCACCAAACAGGCACTGTTTAAGAGCCGTCATGCCACGATGCTACAGGGGAATTCAGAGCTGCTACCGGTTCAAGATGGGTCAATCGACATTCTCTTTGACAATTTAACCGGTTATCACAAAAATGAAGATCAACGTATACGAAGTTATCACGAACAACATCGGGTTACTAAGCCGGAAGGGATTGTCGTTATCAGCACCAGCGGCGTGGCTAATAAAGGCATGACCCGTACACTTGAAGCCTTCGTTGCTAAGTATTGCGATTCAGAGCCACCGGAACCGATACAGGTCGACTACACCTGCGAAACTGCAGAAGAGGAAATACGCCAGCACTTTGCTGATTGGCACAGAACGCAATTTGTGCAACAAGGCAATGTGGTTATCTCTGATGAGGAACGCGTTGACGATACCATCCAGGCAGTGCGCAGCGTCTATGATCAGTTCCGGCCAAAGACCGACTCCGATGCTACTGAGACAGGCCGGAGCTTTGTCGATCCTGCGGTCTTTGAGGCCGGTCTGGCCGTTGTCAAGAAAAGCTTGCTGCAAGCTATAGAAGACGGATACCCACGGATAGACAATGTACACCGTACATTTTGGTTTTTGAGCCGAGAGTCGCTCGGGCTACCAGACCGTATTTTGCTCAGCAGTTAATTTTTGTTTTGCTGCTTATAGATTAGAATGTTAATGTAATGGCTTTTTTTCGCAACAAACACCGTGTCCATGAGCCAATCTGGCATGTTCAGGCGGCCATGGTCCTGGCAATTATCCTGCAGCTCCTGTTGCCGGACCGTTACGTTTTAGGTTCGCGGTTCGTGCTGGTGACGGTTGAGGCCTTGTTGCTGGTCGCTATGTCCTTTACCACGCCCCGCGAGCGCATTTTTAAGTCTTTAAGCCGACGATTGAACGTCTTCCTGCTGATTGGCTTGACCAGCCTGGCCAACATGTATTCACTGGTGGAGGTCACCCGTAAGCTACTGGCCTCGGGCCACGTTAAAAATGGCCGGGAGCTGATTTTGGCCGGAATTAATATTTATTTAACAAATATCATTATTTTTGGGCTGTGGTACTGGGAAATGGACGGCGGCGGGCCAGGCGAACGCTTGCAAATTGCTAAGCACGAACAGGACTTTCTCTTCCCCCAAAACCAGCATGAAGATTACCGCCATCCACAATGGCGGCCGACGTTCGTAGATTACCTGTATGTTTCATCAACCAACGCCATGGCCTTTAGCCCAACAGATACGCTGCCCCTCAGCCGGCGGGCCAAGCTGCTGATGTTGGCCCAGGCAACCGTTTCGCTGGTGGCCATCGCCTTAGTGGCCGCCCGGGCAGTCAATATCCTCAGTTAAATGTAGCCGCGGCGTTCCACATAGAATAAGGCGACAGCGCCAATCATCAACGCCAGCCAGTAATAAATTAATCGGTAGGCCAGCACGATGGCCAGCGCCTGGGGATGCGACAAGTGGTAGGCTAACAGGCCGGCTAGCAACCCCGCTTCCACGCCGCCCAGGCCACCCGGCGTCGGTGTGGCCGTGCCAATGGCAATCCCAAAAGTCAGGATAAATAATACGCCGACAAATGACAGGTGGGCGTGTAGCGCCGTCACGCAGAACCACAAGGCCGCCACATTTAAGAACGTTAAGGTTATAGAAGTTGTCAGCGCAGCTAGCAAGCGCAGTGGCTGGTGCCGGTATTGCCCCAGTTGCTTAAATACACCGAGGACACCAGCTTCGAGTTTACGGCGTAATGAGCGCAAGCCGGCCAGAGCCGCGGCCACGACAATGACCAGACCGGCTAGCAGCCAGCCGGCGCGGCCGGAAAGTTTCGCGAGGTGAAAGCCAGGTAGGTTATTGTGAAACATAGCCAGCAGGCTGGTGGCCAGCAGGGCATGTCCAATAAAACCCAGGCTATTGTTGGCCGCCAACACGCTCACTGCCTGCGCCTGGCTGTGTTTGGAGGCGCGCAAATATTGGTAATTAACACCGAGGTTGCCAATGCCGGCCGGTAGCAAGCGGTTGGCAAAGGTGCTGGCAAATTGCACCAAGACAGTCCGGCCGTAGAACAGGGATTTTTTGGCCAGCAAGCAATAGGTTCCAGCTCCCGCCAGATAGGTGAGGCCAATCATCACGGCGGCCAGGCCCAAACCCGCCACATCAGCCTTGGCGAGTAGTGAGAAGCTATGCTTGAAACTGCCAAGTTGGGGCAAAACAGCGTACACTGCCAGGATCAACATAATAACCAGGAACCAGTGGCGCCGGCGTGGTCGTACAGCCATAGGCTGTATTATCGCTAAGTGGCAATTTAAGCACAAGCATAAAAGCGCCGCGGTGTAGAAATTTTCACCTTCAGAATAATGTGGTGTAGTTATATAATGAAGCATCATGGAGACTGAAGTGGCCACCGCCGACCAACCAAAGACAGTAGGTTCTGCTGTTCGCTCTTTTAGTGTCCTGGCACTGCTATATACTGTTTTAGTTTTTCTACTGCCGGCTAACACGGCCTCGATGCGGATGTACCATTTGTCACCAGTGGCCTACCACATCTTATTGTTTGTTGTCGTGCTGCCGTCGCTTGTGGTTTGGTACACGGCCTTTTACGGCTCAGCGAAACTGCAGCACTACGCCCAATCAATTAGCAAGGCGCCCGAGGCTGCCGAATTCCATCGCTTGGCCAGGGGCATGGCCTGGTTAGCCTGGAGCTTGCCAGTGCCAGCGATTATCTCCTTAGTCCTGGACAGTATTGCCGACAGTCACAGCGGCTTTCACGGCGCCTCCATCATCCTCATCAATTACGCCAGCTTAATCTTGCCGCTGGTTGGTTTTAGCGTTATAGCCACCGGCGCCCGGGGGCTGACTGCCCGCAGTACGGCACGCACCACCATTGCCAGCGCCCGCGGCATTCTATTATTGCTCATTGCACTCGGTGTGGTGTACTGCTTCCTGGTTTTTCGACAATTTAGCTTGACCAAGCTGGGCAGCGCCCAGAACCCGTACCACCTGCCAATCTGGTTGATGATCACCACGCAAATTATCCCTTATTTGTATGCCTGGTTTATTGGCTTGCTGGCGGCCTACGAGATAAACGGATTCGGCAAGCATGTCCGCGGTTTGCTGTACCGGCAGCCACTACAGCTGGTGGCCGGCGGCTTGACACTGGCTATCATTGGCTTTATCGCCCTACAGTACAGTACGGCAGTTGCCGCCCCACTGGGGCACTTACTGTTCAATTACCACTTGGTAGCCATCTATGTCTTCCGGATTATTGTGGCTACTGGTTTCTTGCTGATTGCTTACGGTGTTAACCGCCTCAAAAAAATCGAGGAAATATAAACTGCTATGAGCGCTGCCCACGGTACCCTCTATGAAAAGATTGTTCGCGTTACCCATGTGTACCTCGGGCCGGCGGCCGACCGCTTTATCGACCGCCAAATCCAAAACCACCTCCACAAAGCGCCAGAAGATGTATCGGGCGAAGACTTATTGAAGCTCATCGACTGGATACGGGTGGCCGTTTCGCTACTGACTGATGACGGCGAGATTATAGAGGAGTACACCGAGCAGCTACAGCGTCTCGCGCTGCCACCAAACGGCAAGACAAAGCACGCATGAACAGACCCTTAACCAGCCACAGCTCTATTAAGCAAGCGGCAGAAACCGATGCGCTGTTTATGAGTATCGGTGACGGCGCGATTGCGACTGACGAATTCGGCAAAATAACCCGCATTAACCCGATTGCCTTGCAAATTCTTGGCTATAAAGAGGATGAGCTGTTGGGCGAGTGGTTTCCTAATAAGATTATTGCCATCACCGCCGAAGGGGTCCCGGTTAATTTAATCGACCGACCAATTACCAAAGCCTTCCTGACCGGGCATCCCATCTCCGACAAGCTGTATTACCTGCACAAGAGCGGCCGGGCCATACCGGTATCGGTCAGCGTCTCGCCCATACTCGTCAGGAACCGCCCAACCGGAGCCATTGAAGTCTTTCGCAACATTGCCCTTGAAGAGGCCGTGGACCGTATGAAAAGTGAATTTATATCCTTGGCTTCGCACCAGCTGCGCACACCGCTGTCGGCCATTAAGACCTACTCTCACATGCTGGTTGATGGTTACATGGGTGATGTAACGCCAACCCAAAAGAAATCGCTGCGCACCATTATTTCAGCCAGTAACCGTATGAACGAACTTATCAGCACACTGCTCAACATTACCCGCATGGAGGCCGGCAGCATTGCCGTCAGCCCTAAAGTACTGAGCGTCGACAAAGTCGCCGAAGAAGTCCTCCGTGAACTGTCATTAATGGCGAGCGATAAGGATATAACCGTCAGGCTCCAGCAACGCGGTAAGGCCAGTCCCCGCATCAAGACCGACAACCTGATATTTAAAGAAATCCTGAGTAATCTCGTGGGTAACGCCATTAAGTACACGCCGGAGGGAGGCAAGGTCACCGTTACCGTCCAGCCCCGCAAACAAGATATCCTGATTAGTGTGAGCGATACCGGCTGGGGCATACCCAAAAGCTCACAGGAACAAATTTTTAGTAAGTTTTTTAGGGCCCACAACATCGTTAAGCGCGAGACCACCGGCACCGGGCTTGGCCTCTACCTGGTTCGCGGCTTGCTCGACCGGTTGGGTGGCACGATCTGGTTCAGTAGTAACGAGGGGTCAGGTACCACGTTCTGGCTTACGTTGCCGCGCAACCGGTACAAAACGGCCCGCACTATTGCCCAGCCTTAGATTGTGAGAATTTCTATACTTTTGCAGGCGCAGTGTGTGATATAACTAATAGCGTAATCCGAGAAAGAGGTAGGGTGAGAACGTGGCTGATATTTTAGTTGTTGAAGACGACAAAGACCTGAACAATGCCTACCGGATTATCCTGGAAAATGAGGGGCATACCGTTGCTGTAGCCTTTGACGGCAAAGAAGCTTTAGAGAAGCTTAAGGGTTTTGAACCGCAACTTATTTTATTGGACCTCCTGATGCCAGTTATGGGTGGGCTGGAGTTCTTGCAAACCTACAGCCCGGCCAAGGCCAAAACTGTCAAAATCCTGATTTTTACGAATATGGAAAATTCACCCGAAGTGGCCGAAGCTTACAAGCTTGGCGCCCACCGGGTCATCATTAAGTCCTGGACGGCCCCACACAACCTGGCCAAGGTTATAGCCGACTCGCTTAACGAGGGTCGTGCCACAGCCAAGGAGAAAGCCGGCCGCAAGTAATTACAGCTTGACCTGCAGGTCAGCGATGTATTGGTCGTTCAGCAGGTTCATGAGTTTACCTAGATCGAGCTGGTAGAGCGTATGTTTGCCATAGCTAATAACGCCGCGGTGCTTGAGCTTGTTGAGCTCCGTGGCAGCCGTTTCACGGGTCAGCCCCGTGAGGTTCGCAAAGTCCTGATGGGTCAGGTCAAGCTCAATTTCAACCTGTTGTGGTGCAACCGTCCGGCCATGACTGAGGGCCAGATAATGCAGCGTATACAGTAGTTTATCGCTGGCACGTGAATGTTGCAGGGCATTTAACCGCATCGATTGGCCAATTTCGTCGAGTAAGTAATGCTCGAACTCCATGTATAAAACAGCTGGGTGTTTTTTAATAAAGGCCACGTAGTCCTCACGGTTGACGAGGTACAGGCTGACTTGGGGTGTGAAGGCTTCATAATAATAAACTGAGCTCGGCACTTTGTTGTACACCCAAGCGCCAGGGAAGACCTCATAGGCCGAAAAGAAGGCGATTGGCTTTTCATCGCCAGCCGTACTTAAGTTGTAGGCCTTGATGGTACCGCTCTTCACAACATAGGCGTTGCGGGGTGCTTCGCCCTGGAAAATAATAATCTCACCTTTTTTAAATTCCCTGGCCGGATAATTCTCCAGGAATGCGCGCAGTTCAGTTTGGGCAGGATGGATCGACATAGCCTTTTTTATAGTAACACCATACTAACACCGTGCGCAAA
Source organism: uncultured Candidatus Saccharibacteria bacterium (assembly GCA_964584135.1). Lineage (GTDB taxonomy): Bacteria > Patescibacteriota > Saccharimonadia > Saccharimonadales > UBA4665 > CAZOYN01. The sequence continues at coordinate 39,628 of CAZOYN010000001.1, forward strand.
GTGAGGCCAGCTTATTGGCTAGCCGTTGGCTTGGCCTGGTCGCTACCAAGCAGCACGATAAAGTCAGCCGTGTACAAACCATTGTAAGGATTGCTGGTTGTAAAGTGATAACCAAACAGCTGTCCCAGCAAGGCTCGGGTAGCCGGCTTTTTGCCAGCCGAGTTGTCAATAATGGTCGTCGTGGCCTGCGTGGCTTGGGCATCGCCAATGGCCGCGATATTCAAGTTTTTCGCAGCCAGGCTGGCGCGTTCGCTGGTGGCCAGGCCGGAAGTGTTGGTAGCGTTAAGCAGTACCACACTGGCGCCTTCCTGTACCACCGGGTTTGACGACATGAGCTGCTTTAAGAAGGCGTCAATCTGGGAGTAATCGTCGAGCCCAGCGGCCGGCGCCAGGGCCGATTCGCCATCAGGTGGCGTGTAGCTCATCAGCAAGTTTTTGCCATTGGCACTGTTTAAGCTCACTGATTGGATGGCGCTGTTAGTTATTGTCTTGCTGAGGTCGTACAAACGGTGGACTTCGCTGAGTTTAAAGTCGGTTTTTACATTATTGCCAATTGCATCAAATAAGTTGCTCAAGCGGGCTGGGTTAGCTAAGACGCCGACGCTTACCGCCTTATCTTTTAAGGCTACCAGCATCTGCCGTTGGTGCTGGGTACGGTCAAAGTCGCTGGCTGTAAAGCCGTAGGAATAGTAGGCATCGCCTCGGGCTCGGGCCAAGTCAAGCGCCTGCTCGCCACCCAAGTGGTGCACGCCATTTGTCAGCTTGACCAGCGGCCCGTTGGTAGCGTAATCAATACTGGGGTCATACAAGCCGCGCGGGTCGTTGCTCTGGATATTGATGTCAATGCCGCCTACGGCATCAACGGCCTGCTTAAAGGCGTTATAGTCAATCAGGGCGTAGTAATTAATCGGGATGCCGAAGTTTTGCTCGATAATCTGTTCCAGCTCGCCCATGCCGCCATTCGGATAGCCAGATTGGCTAAAATCATCGTTTTGGCCGGCTACATAGGCATAATTGATCTTATGGTAGCCCTCGCCAGGTACGGCAACCCACAGGTCGCGCGGCACGCTCAGCATAAAGGCGTTGTGGTGGACAGTGTCAATGCTCACAATCATAATCGAATCGGTAAGGTCGGCGCCCTGGTGCCCGGTGTCGTCAGCTGAGTTGCCCGCCAACAAGATGTTAACCCGACCCTGGTCTTCACCCTTCAACTTGGTGCTACTCAGCAAGCTTAAGATATTACCCCCAAACAATTTATGGGCGTTATACAAGAACTTTCCGCCGAGCCAACCAGCCGTGACCAGGACAATAATCGCCAGGCTAATGACTGCCCGTTTTAAGGTGAACGCTTGGCGCCAACGGCGAACTTTTTTGAACCTGGGTACAGCCTCCGGACGCGACAGGCTAGCCACGCCAGCCGCACCGCCATTCGGCTGCCTGCGGGTATTCAGGGTCATGCCGACACCCGGAAACTGGGCCGCTTGTTTGGCAGCTTTCTTAGACATAACAAAATCCTGTCCGGGCCGTAATCCGGCAGGGGAGACATGGCGCGCAGGCTTAGACGGTTTCTGTGGCATTGGCGTAAGCACCTATTATACTGTAAGTCTGCCGGCGGCATAACTGGCTGGTAATTTCCACCCCTGTCAGCTATACTGTCAGCAAGATCCGGGAGCCTATGAAGTTAGTTGTCCAAGTCCCTTGCCTGAACGAAGAAGCAACCCTGCCGCTGGTGTTGCAGTCTATCCCTAAGAAAATCAAGGGTGTCGATGAAATTATCATACTTATCATTGATGACGGTTCAACCGACAAAACAGTGGCAGTGGCTAAAAAGTACGGCGTCAAGCACTTTGTGCGCCACACCCGCAACCAAGGCCTGGGCCGTTCCTTTCACGATGGCGTCTTAAAAGCTCTGGAACTCGGTGCCGACATTGTGGTTAACACCGACGGCGACAACCAATATCCGCAGGAGCGCATCGCCGACTTAGTACAGCCAATTATTGCTAGCCAAGCAGATATTGTTATCGCCGACCGCCAAACGCATACCATCGAGCACTTCTCGTGGCTTAAAAAGCAGCTGCAAAAACTGGGCAGCGCTGTCGTTAATAAGGCTGCCGGCACCACGCTGCCCGATGCTGCCAGTGGCTTTCGGGCTTATAGCCGGGAATCGCTTATCCGGCTGAACACCATCACGCGCTTTAGCTACTGCACCGAGACCATCATCCAGGCCGGCAACAAGGGGCTCAGCATCACCAGCATCCCGGTCGAAACCAATCCCAAGTTGCGCGAGTCCCGTTTATTTAAGTCCGACTGGGAGCATGTGCGCAAATCAGCCATTACCATTACCCGGGCATATGTCATGTACAAGCCGTACATTATTTTTGGGTGGCTGGGCAGCCTGTTGTTCATTGCCGGCCTGGTACCGTTTGCCCGCTTCGTGCTGGTCAGCCTTGAAGACCACAGCACGTCCGGCCATATTCAATCGCTGTTGATAGGCTCACTGTTAATGGTAGCCGCCTTTCTCTGTTTGGTGCTCAATATTATCGCCGACTTAATCCGCACTAATCGTATTCTGATTGAGGATAATCTCGAACAGGCCAAACGCCACCGTTTTGACAAGCGTTAACGCAGAAAGTCGTTTTGTTCGTAAAAGCCAGGGGTAACCGGCCCGAGTGTTTGCTGTACGGCATGGTTGGCCGTGCGCACCGCCGCGTTATTCCAGTACCAGCTATCGTGGCTACGCAAGATGTAGGTGAGTGCGCCACCGCCCCAAGCTGAACACATAATTATGAACCCCGCTAGGAGCAGCTTGGCTGCTGTTTGTTGTTTGAGCCACTCGGCGTAGGCTAGCGCCAGTAGCAACACTACCGGCAGCAGCACTGGAAATAGGTAGCGGCCGTTAATCGCCACCGGCTGGCCGGTGCGTGTATAGGCGTGGTATTCATCAATCCAGAGGGTCGCAATGTACACGCCGGCCATGGTCGCAAACAACCATAAGGCCGACTGGTCATAGCGCTGGAAGATACGTTTGGCGAAGACGATAAACAAGCCGCTGCCGAGCACGGCAAAGGCAAGCACACTCAGGGCCGGCACCGGTAGCGGTCCGCGGGTCTCAAATTGGCCAGCCGGGCCGTCGAGCGCAAAGTATAGCCGCAGCCACATGCCGTAGAGCCACTCGCCGGTAAATACTAGGGGATTATGCTCCTCGTCAATCCGGTTAATGGCAAAATCGTAATCACGGATCCACGGGCCGTAGGCACTACACTGGGACACGCTTAATACCTTTCTACAATCGGGCAGGGGCGTGTGGTAATGCACCATATTAAGGCCGTAACGTTCTGTAAACAAGCCGGCACTTACCACAACGACCAGCACCAGCAGCCATCTGGTGTAGCGGCCCATCAGCGTCCAGCCAAAGCCTATACCCAGCCAGAGTTTACGCCAGCCGGCCTTCCTGTAGGTTCGCCACAACAGCGCCGCTACATATAAGAAGATGACTGCCAGAATCGGTAAAAAGGCGTACTTAACCAGGCTGGCCAACAGGCTTACGCTGATAATTTGCAAGAACAGCTTCGTATTTATGCGCTGAGTGGCTAAAAGCTCCTGGCTAAAGCTGATTGTCAGCAGTAAGGCCAGCCCGGTCAGCGGTATGAACAAATTATCGTAGTTAATTTGGGCGGCTAGTTGCGGCACGACCGGCAGCAGCACGAAGAGCAGTAAACAGAGGTGAACAATGCCCTTAGAGGCGCCGGTTTTGAGCAACAGCCGCCGGAATACCACCAGACCCCAGGCAAAGAGGGCAATATTTAAGCCGCGGAGCCATAGTACTTGGATAGTCTGGTCGTGGGTAAAAAGCGTGATCAGCCGATAGGGGAAACTCATCAGATAGTGGTAGAGATATGATGGGTCGCGAGCCACCGCGCCAAACAT
>CAZOYN010000001.1:43564-46558 GCA_964584135.1 uncultured Candidatus Saccharibacteria bacterium
GCTGTTCCAAAACGGACTCAGGTGATGAGCATACAGCCGGATAACGCCCAGGTGGAAGTCTTCGTCAAAAGCCATAGGGTAACGGCCGCTCAAGGCAATCCAGGCTGCTTGCAGCACTAAAACAACTACTGTCGTTTGGAAAAACCGGGTAGCAGCCAGCAACTGAGGCAGCCGGCGGAAAGACATTGATCGGGCCTGCATAATAACTTGGGCTTTATTATACGCATAAAACTGTACGTCTGCTGAACCATCTGCGTTATGATAATGGGTATGAAACGTCTATGGAAACCCGTGGTGATGCTGAGCGTGCTGGTGGCAACTATTGTCTTTTTTGCCCAGTACTTCGCCACCCATCCAGCAGTCCGCCACCAGCTGGGCCAGACTTCGCCCGGCGTTTTGCTTGGGTTACTCGGCCTATACTTTGTGATTGTCTTAAGCCTAGTCCTGGTAAGCCTCAGCACGCTACGACTTTGTAATGTGAGGTTGCCACTATCAGAAATCAGCCTGGTCACCATGTATAGTTCTGTCGTGAACTTCTTTGGACCATTACAGAGTGGCCCAGCTTTTCGGGCAGTATACCTTAAAAAACGCCATGGCGTAAACCTTAAAAATTACGCCATGGCAACGCTGGCCTATTACGCTATTTACGCCCTGATCAGTGGCGTTTTCTTGCTGTCTGGTTTGCTCAAATGGTGGGTATTGGTTTTACCGGTAGCGGCTGCCTTGGTATTTATCTGGGTGCGCCGTAGTAAAACAAAACTGGCGGGCCGCTTTCAGCAGCTTAATCTTGGCAACTGGTACTACTTGGTGCTGGCAACGCTGTTCCAGCTATCGCTGGGGGCAATTATTTTTTACATTGAACTGCGCAGTATCGCGCCCGGTACGCATTTCAGCCAGGCAATTGTCTATACCGGAGCTGCCAGCCTAGCGATGTTTGTGTCAATTACCCCGGGGGCTATTGGCTTCCGCGAATCCTTCCTATTATTTTCACAGCACTTGCACCACATCAGCAGTTCCAGCATTGTGGCGGCCAATGTCATCGACCGCAGCCTCTATATTGTGTTATTGCTCATTTTGGCGGTGATTATCTTTGGCACCCACACCAACCGCCTCCTGCGCAAACGAATAAACCAGCAAGTGTTATAGTAGATAGTAATTATGCTTAAGAAGCTGGCTGGGGTGTTTATCGTGTTGTTAGCTATAGCTGCGCTGGCAACTACCTATTTCCACAACCACAGCGTGGCAGTTTTAAGCCCGCAGGGTACTATTGCCTCCCAGGAACGCAGCCTGATTATCACTGCTACGCTGTTAATGCTGCTGGTGGTGGTGCCAGTCTTTGTCTTGACCTTCACCATTGCCTGGCGCTACCGGGCGGGTAACCCCAAGGCCAAACATAGCCCCGACTGGGACCATAACCGCTGGCTGGAGGCCGCCTGGTGGGGCATTCCGGGCGTCATTATCACCGTTTTGGCTGTTATTGCCTGGAATGCCTCGCACGCGCTCGACCCGTTCCGGGCCATTACTGCCAGCGCCAAGCCGTTGACGATTCAAGTTATCGCCCTGCAGTGGAAGTGGTTATTTATTTACCCCGACCAACACATCGCCAGTGTCAATTCTTTTGAAATCCCGGCACGCACGCCGGTAACATTTGAGGTGACTGCTGACGCGCCCATGAACTCTTTTTGGATTCCCCAGCTGGGCGGCCAGATATACGCCATGCCCGGCATGTCCACCCAGCTGCACCTGATGGCCAGCGGACCGGGCAGCTACCATGGCTCGTCGGCCAATATTAGCGGTTCGGGCTTTGCCGACATGCACTTTAACGTCCAGTCCGCTTCCAGCGCAGACTTTAAGCACTGGGTAAGCTCGGTGCAGCAATCGCCGCAAATCCTTAATCTGGCCAGCTACAGCCAGCTGGCCAAGCCCAGCACAAACCAACCCAGCTATTTTTCATCGGCTGAACCAGGATTATATGATAGCGTGGTCATGAAATATATGTCACCGGACGGACAGGGGGCCCAGCCATGATGTTTGCCAACTTACTCGGCAAGTTAACGCTCCACGCCTTGCCACACGACGCCGTAACGGCCGGCGGCGCCTTGTCGATGGTCTGTGTCGGACTTTTGGCCGTTGGCCTTTTGACCTATTTCAAGCGCTGGAAATGGCTCTGGAAGGAGTGGCTGACCACGGTTGACCCCAAGCGCATTGGTGTCATGTACATCGTGGTGGCCGTCGCCATGATGCTCCGTGGCCTAGCCGACGCGCTCATGATGCGGGCCCAGCAAGCGACCTCCGTTGGCGCCCACCATGGCTTCCTGTCGGCCGCCCACTTCCAGCAGATCTTTTCGGCTCACGGTACCATCATGATCTTTTTTGTGGCTATGGGGTTGATGTTCGGCCTGATTAACTTAATTGTGCCGCTGCAAATCGGCGCCCGTGATGTCGCCTTTCCATTCCTGAACGCCACCAGCTTCTGGCTGTTCACCAGCGGTATGCTGCTGATTAACTTGTCGCTGGTGGTTGGTGAGTTTTCGGCCGCTGGCTGGTTGGCTTACCCGCCGCTTTCGGAGCTACGGTTTAGCCCCGGTGTCGGTGTTGATTACTGGATTTGGAGCCTACAAATTGCCGGCATTGGCAGCCTGCTCTCGGCGATTAACTTTTTTGTGACCATTATTAAACTGCGGGCGCCGGGCATGAACTTAATGAAGATGCCGCTATTTACTTGGAGCGTACTCAACAGCATGGTGCTGGTGATGTTCGCCTTCCCAATCCTAACGGTTACGCTGACCTTACTGGCGCTGGACCGCACCTTTGGCATGCACTTCTTTACCGCCGGCGGTGGCGGCAACGCCATGATGTACGTCAACCTGATCTGGGCCTGGGGCCACCCGGAAGTCTATATCTTAATCTTGCCGGCCTTTGGCGTTTACTCCGAAGTGGTGGCCACCTTCTCGCAGAAGCGGCTGTTTGGCTACACTTCCATGGTTTGGGCAC
>CAZOYN010000002.1:0-907 GCA_964584135.1 uncultured Candidatus Saccharibacteria bacterium
TAACTTGTTAAGAAGCGCCACCACGCTGTCCGGCGGCGAAGCCCAACGTATCCGCTTGGCTACCCAAATCGGCTCCGGTTTACAGGGGGTTTTGTATGTTTTGGACGAACCAAGTATTGGTCTGCACAAGCGCGATAATGCCCGGCTGATCCGCACGTTAAAACACTTACGGGACCTTGGCAATACGGTGATTGTGGTGGAACACGACGAAGAAACCATTCGGACCGCCGACTTTTTACTGGACATTGGCCCTGGGGCTGGTATTCACGGTGGTAAAGTTGTGGCCAGTGGTTCGCCGGCCGAAGTCTCCAAAGCAAAAGACAGCATCACAGCCCATTACCTGTCTGGCAGCAAACACATTGCCGTGCCAAAAAAGCGCCGCGGCGGCAATGGCAACGCTCTGGTTATTAAAGGTGCCCGCGAAAACAACTTACAAAATGTGAATGTGGAAATTCCGCTCGGCAAGTTAGTAGTGGTCAGCGGCGTCAGCGGTTCCGGTAAATCCAGTTTAATCAACGATATCTTGGCCAAAGAACTCTTGGCCCGCTTGCACCGGGCCAGCACCGTGCCGGGCCGCCACGACGACATCGAAGGTATAAAACTGCTCGATAAAGCCATCATCATCGACCAGTCGCCAATTGGCCGCACGCCACGTTCCAACCCGGCAACCTATACCGGCTTGTTCACACCCATCCGTGAACTATTCGCCCAAATGCCCGAGGCCAAACTTCGTGGCTATAGCGCCGGCCGCTTTAGTTTTAACGTCAAGGGCGGGCGCTGTGAAAACTGTGCTGGCGACGGCATTATTAAGATAGAGATGCACTTTCTGCCGGATGTCTACGTGCCTTGCGAAGTCTGCCATGGCAAGCGCTACAACCGCGAAGCCCTGGAAATCCACTACAAGGGT
>CAZOYN010000002.1:917-40234 GCA_964584135.1 uncultured Candidatus Saccharibacteria bacterium
TTTTTTTAAGCAGTACACGGGATACGCTCTAATGAGCGGTGAATGGAGTTCAGTCGGGTGCTCTTCCGATCTGGCAATGACCTGCGAACAAGCCCTAGAATTTTTTAGTAACATCCCGGCCATTGCCCGCAAGCTGCAAACGCTGGTACACGTTGGCCTGGGCTACATTACGCTTGGCCAACCAGCCACCACCCTCAGCGGTGGCGAAGCCCAACGTATTAAACTTTCCACCGAACTCTCACGCCGGCCAACCGGACGAACGCTTTATATTTTGGACGAACCGACCACCGGTTTACATATGGCCGACGTAGATAAGCTGCTCAAGATGCTGCATGCCCTCGTAGACGCGGGCAACAGCATGGTGGTTATCGAGCACAACCTGGACGTGATTAAAAACGCTGACTGGCTCATAGACATGGGTCCGGAAGGCGGTGATGCCGGCGGCCAAATTGTCGCTTATGGCACACCTGAACAGGTTGCCAAAGTAGCCAGCAGCTACACCGGCCAATACCTCAAAAAACTACTTTAGAGTTCAATCAGAATCTCATACTTGTCCCAATCAAATGGCGGCAGCTCTTCGGTAGTTGCTTCCACAGCCAATTTCCCAAAGATTTCCGACATGTTAGGGAAGGGTAGTTCTAATTGCTCGGCCATAACCCAAGCGTAGCAACCAAACATTAACTAAAAATTAAATTTAGCAAAAATAGCAAAAGATTGTATAATAACCAGTTATGAGTAAAGCCTGGCGCATGAGCGCAATTGACTGCTATGCCGGCCAAGAAGCATACATGATGTATGCCACCGGCCTGGCAGTTTTAAACGATCCTGAAGAAACGGATGGATTGCACCTGCGTGACCTGGCGTCAGCAAGTGATAGGGAAGAGGTGTTGACGTATGCCCAGTCACTTATCTGGGCCGGTCTGGGTGAGATTATCCGTTTTGCTAACCCGCCAAACTGCCGTAGCCCACTCCAAAAGGCGGAACCGCATTTTGAACAAGCCCAACCCCACATGAGAAAAATTCTTGAAAAGACGTGTTCAAGTCAAAGCGGCCGGCTGGAGCAGCTTCACGCTATGATAGCAGTACTTCGTCCTTTACCAGTCGCGACGAACGAACAAACCTACAGGGCAATCGCGCATGGGCGAAGACATCTTGTTAAGGTACGGCATGTTATGGGTGGCTTTGCCCTCGGTAAACCTTTTGGCAGTGAAGTCTATGATCGAAACTTTTCCGTTGTTCGAAATAAGCCTAAAGCACAAAGAGCTGACCTAGGGCTGGTTACTAGGGTAAGGCAAAAGTAATTTACACGCGCTTCTTAAGCAAGGCTTTCGTCAGATGGTAGATTGTGGGGCCGAGGGTGAAGATCATAACCGCAGCGACGGCTAATAGGATGTAGTGGTCAAGGTTAGGGATTTTGCTGCCGAACCAGTAGCCGACAAGGGTTACGCTGGCCGCCCAGGCGCTGTCACCAATGGTGTCAAAAAACACGAACTGCTTATATTGCATGTGGGCCACACCAGCCACGGCCGGGGCAAAGGTGCGGATAATTGGTACAAAGTGGGCCAGCAGCATGGTTTTGCTGCCAAATCTTTCGTAAAAGGCCTCAGCCCGGCCGATGTACTCTTGGCGGAAGACCAGGCCATCGGGCTTGCGGAATAAGCGCCGGCCGTAGCGTTTGCCAATGTGGTAGCCGGTGTTGTCGCCTGCAATGGCCGCTGCAGCAATGACTAAAATTGTCCAAAGTAATGGTAATTTCCCCTGGCCGGCAAAGACACCAGCCGTCAAGAGCAGGGTATCGCCGGGAAAGAAAAAGCCAATAAACATGCCCGATTCGCCAAAGATAATGGCGGCGATCAGCGCCAGCCCGCCAGTTTGTATGAGGTGCTCCACGTTTAGCATGTTCTCTAAGCTTAGCGGTTTCGCCAGCCAGCGTCCAGTTCTGGTATAATAAGATAACGAAAGAAGAGGTACGAATGTCCCAGGACGCTATTAACTTGACTTTAGAGCCCCGCGAAGTAACCGGCAAGGCCGTGAAGCACTTACGCAAAGATGGTGTGGTGCCGGCGGTCATTCACGACCACGGCAAAGATTCACTGTCTGTCCAGGGCGATTACTTACAGATGTTGCGCGTCTGGCAGCAGGCCGGCAAGCACCACCCGGTACAGCTCAAAACTGGCGACTTACGGTTTACCGCGCTTATCAAAACCGCTACCTTTGACCCTAAGCGGCATGAACTGACGCACGTGGTGTTTAACGCCGTTGATAAGAATCAAAAAGTCGAGGCCGAAATACCAATTCACCCCCGTTATGACGAAGGTAACGAATCTAGCCCGGCCGAGCGCGCCGGCCTGATTGTGCTCACCCAACTCGATGCTGTCGCCGTTACGGCCATACCTACCAACCTGCCGGATTTCCTGGAATATGACGCTGAAAAACTGGTTGAAATTGGCGACCACGCCACCGTTGCCGACCTGGTTGTCCCCGAAGGCGTGGAAATAGAAACCGAAGCTGAGCACACTATTGCCACGGTGTACGAGCCAAGCGCCTTGGCCGCAGCCAATGACGCCGCCGGCGGTACTGCCGAACCGGAAGACGCCGAAACCGTTGAATCTGAACACGAAAGTGGCACCGAAGAAGGCACCCAAGATGCCGAAAACCGCCCCGGCGGCAAGGATCAAAAAGAGCCGAAGCCAGCTTCGGTTGAAGCCGCTCACGAAGACAAACAAGCCTAAACCCCATGCCCTGGTTCCACCCCAAAACCCTGCTCGATAAAACCTATGAAATCGGCATCATCATCAAGGGTATTGATGGAACGCTGGAACTGATTGGCGGCCTGCTGGTTTTAACTCTAAGCTCTGGAACCGTAGCCAGTATTACCCGTTTTCTAACGCAACATGAATTAAGTCAGGATCCTCATGACTTTATAGCGGTGCACATCCAGCATCTTGGCAACAATTTACAAGCTGGCCACAATATATTTGCCGCGGCTTTCTTGCTCACACATGGCCTAGTTAAAGTCGTGCTGGTGATTTGCCTGTTGTTGAATAAGCTCTGGGCATATCCCTGGGCACTGGGCGCCCTTGGCCTGTTCCTGGTCTACCAAATCTACTTGTTGGTTACCAAGCCAACTTTTGGCATGGCCTTCCTGACCCTACTGGACGTCATCATTATTTGGCTGGTCTGGCGCGAGTGGCAGAAGCAAAAACCGGCCCAAAACCAGCCCCAGCCAGCTGCCTGACATTGCGAGAACATAGTTTTTATCCTATACTAAGCTGTTTGTAGCCGCTAAATACTCATGGAAAACTCACCCTTAAGCCCAGAAGACGGCGCGGATAAGCCGGAGATTGGCAAGAAAAAGAAGAAAGCCGAAGCCATTGGTGCTTTTATCGTTGAGCCGAAAGCTGAGGCAGCAGAGAAAAAAGAGCCTGAAAAGCCAGACGGCTGGTGGGAAAAGCTCACCGGCAAAGATGAAGAGTTGGCCGAAGCACCACTTGATGAACTGAGTGAAGACGAAAAGCAGTATGTTGAACGCGAGATTGTCCAAGCCGAGCAACAATCAGAAACTGAATTAGCCGCCACTCCTGAAGTGGGCTACGATGCGGAAGAATTAGCTGCCGAGCAAGCAGTGGGGAATTTCCGCCACAAGATTGTTGAGGAAGGTAAGACATCGGACGAGGCCCTGGCTGAAACCGTTGATGAAATTGACGCTGGAATGCCTCCGTCAGAACCGCCTGAAATTCCCCCGGCAGAAATTTCGCCTGCCGCACCGGCCGAGTTCACGGGCGACGAGGGCTATGTTCCGCTTCACGAAACATCGATTAACACCTATAGCGCGCCGGTAATCAACAAGCCGGAAGCTACACCCGTTGCTCAAGAGCAGGCTTCTAACGACGTCGGCATGCTTCTGCTAGGCGGTATTATTGGTTACCTGGTTGGCCGCCGCAGGGGACGGATTAAAACCGAGAAGCGTTTGCTGCCGGTCCAGAAAAAGCTCGAAAAGCAAGTATTGGATTTGCGGCAGGAGATTGTGGCCAAAGAAGCCCAGATCCGCCAAGTTGTACACAAAAAATTCCGAGCCGAGCAGCCTGAAAGGCTCCGCGAGACAAAGCTCGAAGCCCGCGAACTACACGCTGCAGTACCGCCAGAACGGATCGGTCGGGTGATCGTAACGGCTGAGGCTGACCGCGCGCCAAAAGCCCAAGCTATACCGGAGCGTTCAAAGGCGAAACCGCTTGAGGTAGAAAAACGAATCGAAACATTGAGCCGAAGCGAATTGCTGCAGCTGAGTGAACAGGTTATCGTAGAAGCCACCACCCTGCGCCAAATTTACGAATCCCACCTGATTGGCGAACGCGGCCTGCGCCGCTTACTCGTGGAGCACCTCCGTGGCGGCGACGTGAAGCGGCTGCTGCGCCGTGAGCTTGTGGAGCATGAAATCGACTTTGAGCGCGACCCTATCATGCGCGACCGGGCCAAGGCGGCCATGCAAGGCGGCGGCGCCAAGGCTCTCAACGCCATGCTGCAAAAAGTCGACAGCTTAACAACTGACGAGGCCAAAGAAGAACTGGCAATCTATAAAGCCCGGGAGGTCCACATGGTGGCCCAGCAAGCAATCGCTAACCGTCGGCGCCAGCTCCTCGATGTGTCGCTCATTACCGTGATTGCAGTCCTCCTAGCCATTGTGATCATGCTTTTTCTGACCAATTAGCAACGGCTATAATACTATCTAATGCAAAAAATCATTCTCTATTATCAATTCAGACCAATCGCCGACCCCGAAGCGATAAAGTTATGGCAGCGTACCTTAGGCGAAAAGTTACAACTAAAAGGCCGCGTGCTCATTTCACCCCACGGCATTAACGGCACGCTGGGCGGCGACACCGACGACCTGAAAACCTACGTTAAAGAAACCAAAAGCTACTTTAAAAACACCACCTTTAAGTGGAGTGACGGCAGCCGCGACGATTTCCCAAAACTATCGGTTAAAGTCCGTCCGGAAATCGTTAGTTTTGGCGCGGCCGACGAGATCAAAGTTGACGAACGAGGTATTGTGGGCGGCGGCCAGCGCCTGTCGCCGAAAGCTGTCCACAAACTGGTTAAGGCGCGCGGCCAGGACGTCGTTTTCTTTGATGGCCGCAATGCTTACGAAGCCGGAGTCGGCAAGTTTAAAGACGCGGTTGTGCCCCGGGTGAAACATACGCGTGACTTTGTAAAAGAACTCGACGACTCCAAATACGAAGCCATCAAAAACAAGCCGGTCGTCACCTACTGCACCGGCGGCATCCGCTGTGAAGTATTGAGCGTACTGATGAAAAACCGTGGCTTCCAGGAAGTCTACCAAATGGATGGTGGCATCGTGAAATATGGCGAAGAATATGGTGATACCGGCTTGTGGGAAGGCTCCCTGTACGTCTTTGACGGCCGTATGGGCACCAAATTTACCGATGACGCCTCAGATATTGGAGCTTGCACACACTGCGGCAACAACACCAGCAATTACGTTAATTGTGTTAACAAAACATGCAATAGTTTGACACTCATTTGTACTAATTGCCAAAAAGAGCGTATAATCTCCTGCCAGAACTGCACGAAGGAGAGAACCAGTGCCCGACTACAGACATGATGTGCTGCCGCTCAGTGACCATGAGATACTGGCTTTCGCCCACATTTCAGAGGAGCTCGACACCGAAATTGAGCGAAACGTGGAGCGACAAACCCAGCGGCGCCAGAGGCTCACCGAAATCGCCAAATACGCCGCTAGCTTTATTGTTTTTAGTGCGGTCTACTACGTTGGTCTAAAAACTGGTGTTATTAGCCCCGATGGCCCCTAGCCCGAGGTTTCTCTAAAAGGTTAAAAGGCTCCAACTAAGTGAATGCGATAAGCTATTGCACAAAACCATCTTTTATTGTAATGTACGCTTATGGAAAGACCAATCCAGTCGAGTGGTGGGGATTACGAGCATGATAGTTTTGAGGATGAGCGGCATAGAGTAGCTGACTATGCTGAAAAGATCGGGCTGTCCATTGAGACTGCACCTGAAGATGAAAGAGATACGTTAATTCGTGATGTTAATACTGGACTGAGTCATTCCGGATTAGCGATTGTTAAAACTAGTGGTAGGCGGTATGTCTCACCAGACCAAATGCACCCTGAGGATGCTGCCCGGGCTGTTGCGGAACGAGTCGGGGAGATGTTTGGGCACGAATCTGCAGATGGTGTTGGACGGATCGAGGCTGCAATTATCAAACGCCGCAAACGTCGCAGATAAGGTTATACTTACAGGTGTGACAGTAGTTGACACACATCTCAAATCGCGCTTGGCGGCGTTGCCCAAGGCGCCCGGTGTTTATTTTCATAAAGACAACAAGGGCGAGATTATTTATGTGGGTAAAGCGGCTGTATTACGCAACCGCGTGCGGCAATATTTTCAGACGAGTCGCGGCCGGGACCCAAAAACCGAAGCTTTGGTGGCTGAAATTGTCGATGTTGACTGGATGGTGGTTGACAGCGAGCTGGAAGCCTTGTTCCTGGAAGCCGAAATGATCCGACGCTACATGCCGCGTTACAACATCTTGCTGCGTGACGATAAATCAATGGCTTATATCCGGATTGATTATGACAGCGATTACCCAACTGTTAGCACGACCCGCCGGCCGCTTGACGATGGCGCCCGCTATTTTGGCCCGTATTTTAGTGTGTTAGCGGTGCGTCAAGCTCTGAAGTTGTTGCGCAAAGTTTTCCCCTTTGCCACCCGCCGTTTTGCTGGACAAAAGCGGGCAACCTTGCATTATCACCTTGGCCTGGACCCAGGGCTGGAAGAAGGCAAGACCAGCATGGAAGCCTACCGGGCAAATTTACGTAAACTGATGGCTATCATTGAGGGTAAAAAAGCCAGGATCATCAAGGAGCTTGAAAAGGAGATGAAGCGTAGGGCCAAGGCAAAGGATTTTGAATCAGCTGCCCGGCTGCGTAACCAGCTGTTTAGCCTTCAAGGTCTCAGCCGACAGGTCATTTTTAGTGACAAAGAGTTCCTCGATATTAGCAAAGATCATGCCCTAAATGAGTTAGTTAACTTGCTAAGTATTAACAAATTTCCGCAGCGTATCGAGGGTTACGACATCTCACATATGCAAGGTAGTGATGTGGTGGCCAGTATGGTGGTGTTCACAAATGGCGTCAGTAACAAGGCTGAATACCGCAAATTCAAGACAAAAACTAACCAAAACAACGACTTTTACAATATGAACGAAACTATCAAACGCCGGCTGAGTGACAAGAATCGCAAAGCCTGGGGCTTGCCAGATTTAGTATTAATTGATGGCGGTAAGGGCCAACTGGACGCCGCTATTACAGCCCGGGATGCACAAGGTTGCCCGCAAATCTCGTTTATTGGATTAGCTAAGCGTGAAGAGCAGCTTGTTATCAAAAAACAGGGGTCTAACGTAATACTTGACGAGTCAAGTATGCGCAAATTAGGTGGCTTTGCCTCTGAGAGTCAGGATTTTATCTTGGTAAACCTGCCGCGCAATACGAATGTAGTCAAGCTCCTGCAGCGGATCCGCGACGAGTCGCACCGCTTTGCCGTCAGCTACCACAGCGTACTAAAAGTAAAACGCCAAACCGTCAGCGCGCTTGATGATATCCCGGGTATTGGTCCGGCTACCCGCAAAAAGTTATTGCGGATATTTGGCAGCATCCGTGGCGTCGCCCAAGCCAGTGAAGCGGAAATTGCTGGCGTCGTCGGCGCTACAAAGGCACACACTATTAAGCGTGGTTTAGCCTAAACGGCTTCCGCGGTTCTGACACTTGGCTGTGTGTCAATGGCAAACTTCGGTATGACAATGGGGGGCGAAAAACCCACCTCCCCGCTTAATAGGGCTGTCGCGGCAAGCGCTGTCCGTACTGAGAAATCGCGCGGTTCCCAATTAAGGCGCGTTGCCACACGTTCTAAACGTCGAGTAATTGCTTTTAGCGAGTACATACAAAGGCTAGCGATTTCAGTATTTGTGTGGCCGGTCGACACAAGGTCTATAGCTGCTGTTTCCGCGGGCGATAGGCCTATCGGCTGGCAAGCTTGTCTAACACAATAAACGCCTGCACTCAAGAGGTAGCGCGGCAACGTATTCCGGTCGATCCGTATAAAGTTATCCGGTTTGTTTAAACCCAACTCGTCAAATACGTCCCCAAGATGTTTTTTTACGGTACCCCTATGAGTATGGGTTGCTTCGCTCACCTGTTCATTAGTTAAGCCAAGTGAGGCCAGGATAGCGCTCTTTACTTGTGCCTCGGTGAGGGAGTCATAAAAAGTGCTGTTTTTGTTTACCGCCAAAAAACCATCCTCAATGCCGACTTCTTCAATTGTGGCCTGGCGCAAATCCGATAAACCAGCACCGTACAGGGCGATACGCGGACCATACTCCCGTAAGACCAAAGACTCTTTAGCCATAATATTTATCATTTTGTCAAAAATGGTGTCTTAATGCAACCCTAGAGGTAGCAGGCGAAATTTGCTATACTTGGAGTCTGATTTATGGACTCTAGATTTTCCAGCGACTTTTTTGCCGCTAATCGGCAACGGCTGCGGGCATTATTTACGGGCAGGGCGCCAATTGTTATAACCGCCAACGGGCTGCTGCAGCGCGGCGGTGACTGCAGTTACCCATTCAGCCAGGATGCCAATTTTTGGTATTTAACAGGGATTGACGAGCCCGACATCGTGCTGGTGATGGACAAGGATAAAGAGTACCTGATTGTGCCCGCGCGAGATACGGCGAACCAAGCCTTTAACGGTACCCTGCAAGCTGATACTCTGAGCCGCCGCTCGGGTATTACGGCCGTTTACGATGACGAAGACGGCTGGGAACAGCTAGCCGGACGTTTGAAGAAGGTTAAGCACGTTGCGACGATTGCCGCGCCACCAGCTTATGGTCTGTTGAATGCCACGGCTATGTACACTAACCCGGCGCGGGCTAACCTGATCCAAAAGCTTAAAAGCTACAACTCGCAAATCTTGCCTCTTGATCTAGGCCAGCATATGGTGCGCTTGCGGATGGTGAAACAGCCGGAGGAACTGGCTGCCCTCCAGGACGCCATTGATATCACTATTGCCGGTCTGAGAAACATTACTAAGCCGGCCAAACTGGCGCGTTATGCTAATGAGTATGAGCTCGATGCCGACCTGACCCGCGAATTCCGACGGCGTGGTGCCAATGGGACGGCTTTTATGATTATTGCCGGTGGCCCGCGGGCCGTAACGCTGCACTACGAAGCCAATAACCAAGCTTTGTCGGCTGATGAACTGCTGGTGCTGGACGTCGGCGCCGATGTCGAACATTACGCAGCCGACATTACCCGGACGGTTGCCATAGGCCAACCCAGCCGCCGCCAGCAGGCCGTGTACCAAGCAGTTGCTGAAGTCCAGGACTATGCCTTCAGCCTGCTCAAGCCCGGTGTGCTGCTGAAGGATTATGAGCAGGCCATCGAGCACTTTATGGGCGAAAAGCTGCGTGAGCTCGGCCTCATAAAGTCTATCAGCCACGAAGAGGTCCGGCGCTACTTCCCACACGCTACCTCGCACTTTCTGGGCCTGAACGTGCACGATGTGGGCGATTACCAGCGACCGCTGGAGCCGGGCATGGTGCTAACGGTTGAGCCCGGCATTTATATCCCTGACGAAAGCATAGGCGTACGCATTGAGGACGACGTCTTAATTACCGCCAGGGGCCATAAGGTCTTGAGCCAGAAACTGCCCCGCCTGCTACAATAATGCTTATGAATAGGCCGATCTACCGTTTTTTAGTGCGTTGGCTGGTCTGTAGCCTGGGCCTGTGGATTGCGGCTAGTTTTATAAGCTCTAGCATCACCTACCAGAGCCGGCTACGGGTGATTATCATTGCCGGGCTGGTGCTGGCCATTATTAATGTCATCCTCAAGCCGCTGTTGGTGGTGTTTTCGCTGCCCGCCATCTTGTTTTCGCTCGGCTTGTTTATGGTTATCATCAACGGGCTGACGGTTTTTATTGCCAGCAAACTGTATACCCCACTACACATTACTAATTTTTGGGCGGCCGTCTTTGCCGGAATGGTCATTGGTTTGGTAAACTATCTAGTGACAGCAATCTTGGAGGACGTCCGGAAATGAGTATCTATAACTACATCACGATTGGCTCAATGTTGCTCATGACCTTGTTGATTTTGATCCAGACCCGGGGCGCCAGTCTGGGGGCCGGTTTAGGTAGCGCTGGTGAGGTCAATACCACTCGCCGCGGTACGGACAAGACGATTTTTCAGCTGACGATTGTGTGCGGGCTGGTATTTGTGTTGTCGCTGATATTGGGCGTGATTGTAAAGTAGCGCCGCACGATGCGCCTGCGACTTCTTCGGTTACGTTTTCGGCGCCGATTACGCGAAGGCCAGCAACAAGTTGAGGGTCTCAGCCAGCAGGCTGAGCAGGGCTTAGAACGGCATTTTTTCCGGCGCTTTGGCCGCTTGAGCCAGGTACGGCGTTTTGTGACCGGTTGGTTATTGTTGCTGGTGGTGCTGATTGGTGGTGTGGGCGTACAAACGTTCCTGCTCAGTGGCTACTACCAGTCGCTCCGGCCGGTGGCTGGCGGTATTTATAACGAAGGCGTGCTCGGCACCTTTACCACCGCCAACCCGCTGTACGCTACCAGTGACGTTGATAGCACGCTATCGCACCTACTATTTGCCGGCTTGCTTACCTACAACCAGCACAACCAACTGGTTGGTGACCTGGCTAGCGGCTATACCGTCGATGAAAAGGGCACAACCTACACCGTGCACATCAAGCCGCACTTGCTGTGGCAGGATGGGCAGCAGCTCACCAGGGCAGATGTGCTCTTCACCTACCATGCCATTCAAAACCCCGATGCCCAATCACCGCTCAATAACAGCTGGCAGGGCATTACGGTATCGGCACCAGATGCCCAAACGGTCATGTTCCAACTGCCAGACCCCCTGGCCAGCTTCCCGTACGACCTGACGAACGGTATCGTACCCAAGCACGTACTGGCCGGTGTACCTACCGTTGACCTGCGGTCGGCTGACTTTAATACGAACCATCCGATTGGTGCTGGCCCGTTCGCCTGGCACGCCATCCAAATCATCGGTGGTGACCCCAACACCGCCCAGGAACAGATTGCTTTGACGCCATTCATCGGTTATCAGGGCGGCCAGCCCAAGCTACAGGAATTTGTCGTTCACGCCTATGCCAGCCGGTCGCAACTGGTGCAGGCCTTAAAGACTGGCCAATTGACGGGTGCCGAAGGCCTGGGCGCCATACCGTCAGAGCTACAAGGCAAGAACTGGCAGGCCCACAGCCTGCTACTCACGGCCGCCACCATGGTGTTTTACAAGACGTCTACGGGGGTGCTGAGCGACCCAAACGTCCGCCAAGCCCTGATACAAGGGACAGATACCGATATGATCATTAAAAGTCTGGGCTACTCCACACATGCCGTGCGCGAACCATTTTTGACTGGCCAACTCGGCTACAGCGGCCAGTACGCCCAAGCTGGATTTAATGTTAGGGCTGCTCGCAGCCAACTGGACCAAGATGGCTGGGTGGTGGGCAAAAATGGCCTGCGGAGCAAAGATAACCAAACCCTCAGCTTTAGCTTGCGGGCGACTGATACCTCCGAATCAAGTACGGTAACGCACATGCTCCAACAGCAGTGGGCACAGCTCGGTGTCAAACTTATTGTCGACCTGCAAAACAGCGCCGACTTTCAAAATTCGCTAACCTATCACGACTACGATGCCCTCCTGTACGGTATTTCCATTGGTGTTGACCCGGATGTGTTTGTGTACTGGGACAGCTCGCAAGCCGATGTGCGCTCTGCCAATCGTTTGAACCTCTCGGAGTATAAGAATCCTACGGCTGACGCCGCGCTGGAAGCTGGCCGCACCCGCCTCAGCCCAGATTTACGGGTGGTTAAGTACAAGCCCTTTCTGCAAGCTTGGCAGCAAGACGCGCCGGCGCTGGGGTTGTACCAGCCGCGTTTGCTGTACATTACCAACGGGCCGGTGTCTGGCTTGAGTGAGCAGCAAATTAATACTGCCACCGACCGTTTCAACAATGTCCAGAACTGGCAAATCCGCCAGGCCAAAGTCAGCGACTAGCGCTTGAATTTTACAGGATAAACAGATACCATATGATAGTCTTCTGATAGTATTCGGGGATGTGGCGGAATTGGTAGACGCGCTAGCTTCAGGAGCTAGTGGACTTCGGTTCGTGGAGGTTCAAGTCCTCTCATCCCCACCAAAGTTCCCGTACTAGAACCCGGGGCCGTACGCGCTACTTCATGTACGCGATTTTGAGCCTTTAGTTTTCACTGGACCGTTGGGCGATATTCCATATAAGTTATAATATAACCTATACGGAATATCGGTGAGAAGACTATGTTGGTAAGAGTCCCGTCCCGCAGCAAAGCATAAACGTTGCAAGAACGTTGTGCTATCATAAGCTATATTTATGAGTAAAGTGGCGCACTATCTGCAAGAACATCTGGTAGGGGAGGTAATGACCGGTACCGATGCCCGGCGCTACTTCGCTACCGATGCCAGTATTTTCCAGCTGCCACCAGCCCTGGTGGTCTATCCCCGTAACGAGAATGATGTCCGCAAAACTGCCCGTTTTACCTGGCAGTTGGCGGAACGCGGCCGGGTCATCCCCATGACTGCCCGTGGCGCCGGCACCGACCAGACGGGCGCCGCCCTGAGCACTGGCATTATGCTGGTTTTTCCAGCCCATATGAACCGCATCCTAGAGCTTGATACCAAAGATAACACCGTTACCATTGAACCGGGCATTAACTTCGGTAAATTACAGCAAACCCTGCATACCCACGGCCGCTTCTTGCCCCCCTATCCGGCCTCACTGGAATATTCGACGGTTGGTGGAGCAATCGCCAACAACGCCAGTGGTGAGAAGACCGTCAAATACGGCACCATGCGTGCCTATGTCCAGAGCCTGCGGGTCGTGCTGGCGAACGGTGAAGTGATTGAAACCGGCCGCCTGAACAAACGCGAACTCAGCAAAAAACTTGGCCTGGCCACCTTTGAGGGGGAGATTTACCGCCAAGTTGACACTTTGCTTGAAGAAAACCGTGATTTAACCGACACGCTACAGCTAAATGTCACTAAGAATAACGCTGGTTACCAGCTGCTGGACGTCAAGCACCGCGATGGCTCGTTTGACCTGACACCACTGTTTGTGGGTAGCCAGGGTACCTTGGGCATTATAACCGAAGCCGTGCTCGACACCGAAGCCCACAATCCGCAAACCGCCCTCGTCATGGCCACCTTCGACAGTATTGAAAAACTGCAGTCAGCAGTTTTGGAATTACGCGCCCTGCCTGAGCTGCCCAGCGTACTCGAGGTCGTAGATGGCCACTTGCTTGAGCAGGTTAACCAGCTCAACCCAAACCAGCTGAAAGAAGTGATTGCGCCGCCATTCCCGCTGTTTGCCTTGCTAGTAGAGTTTGACAGCGCCAAAGAAAGCCAGCGCAAAAAGCTCTTAAAGCGGACCCAAAAAATCCTGGAAAAGTCTGCCATCAACTACCAACTGACTACCGAGCCGGACCAGCAACAGCTACTCTGGAAAGTCCGCCAGGCATCCAGCGCTGTCCTTGGCCACAACGAGGGCTTACAGCGCTCAGTGCCAATTATTGACGATGGCGCCGTAGCGCCCGACCGCCTCCGTGACCTTCTGGAAGGCATTTACGGCCTGTTTGAGCAGGCTAACCTAACACCGGCGGTCTGGGGCCACGCTGGTGACGCCAACCTGCACCTGCAGCCCCGGCTGAATATTGGCCAGGTGGGTGACCGCCAAAAGGCCTTCCGCCTAATGGAAGAGTATTACAAGCTGATTATCAGCCTAAACGGCACTATTAGCGCCGAAGCTGGAGACGGGCGTTTGCGTACCCCCTATCTGTCGGCACTGTATGGCGCCGAAGCCTACGGCCTATTGCAAAAAGTGAAGCAAATCTTTGACCCCTACGGCACGCTGAACCCAGGCGTTAAGTTCGGCAGCTCAGTTGATGACCTCAAAGCCATCATCCGCTCCGACTACACTCTCGACCATTTGTACGACCACTTGCCACGCAGCTAAAAATTCAAAATACTGGTGGAGCTAGCGAGATTCGAACTCGCGACCTTTTGCATGCCATGCAAACGCGCTACCAACTGCGCCATAGCCCCTTAGAGTGCTTCAAATATAATACCAGCGATCTGTTCAAGTTCAAGTTGAATATAGGTACCCGCACAGGTTACAACGCAAACTCCTTTGTAATCCTTCTTTTTTGTTTTGTGGCCAACAGTTCGTTTATCAAAATATGACGGATAAAAATATTCTGGCTTAATTCCAGTGACCGACGACCAATATGTAACAAGTTCAGCCGCATTCTGGTCGGCTCTATGCTGCACACGACATCGCATTTTGTCTGGTGTTACACCGTAGCAGTCCCTTAGCAGCAGAACATATAGGCGAAGAATTTTTGGGTCCGAGCTTCCAAGTTGTGGTCCGCGTCTACTCTTCCACTTTGCACCTTCACCGAGATATAACATAGCAAGAGCCAGCGTCTTGGCATCCTTGCGCATTATAAAATTTGCAAAATCACGGTTCCTAAATTTATATGATGCAACTTTCTCATCAAATAATTGCTTATTTCTAATGACTGCCTTTTGTCTCTGTCGACCAAGCTGTTGCTTATGTCTTTCTTGGATTACTTCGATTTGAGACGGTGAAAGTTCTATATTTCTGCAAATATAACTTAATGAACTCTTGGGGATTGTTACACCAAGTTCTTGATTAATTTCTTGAAAAGTAAAGCCGGCTTTACGCAATCTTCGAATATCTTCATAGAGGTGTACGTGAATAGTCATATAGAGACCATCGTACCATAGACAGGTGATATGTGCATTCATTATCACAAATTATTAAATGCCCTCAGTTCGCAGTATAATGGGCATGTAAATCACGGAGGTTCATCATGCCAGGTCTATTTATTACCGTTCTGGTCGTCGCGCTTGTAATCATCGCTTATGGCGTGAGAATCATTAACCAGTACGAGCGCGGAGTGGTGTTCCGTTTGGGCAAAGTCAGAAATATGGTCAAAGACCCCGGCCTCCGGTTGATCATCCCCATCATTGACCAGATGCGTAAGGTTAGCTTAAGGATCGTGACCTTACCCATTGAATCGCAGCAAATCATCACCAAAGACAATGTCTCAATCAGTGTCTCGGCCGTGGCCTACTACCAGGTGCAAGACCCAACCAAATCTATCGTGGCTATCGAAAACGTGATTTCAGCCATCTACCAGATCGCCCAGACCACGGTCCGCAACATTGTTGGCCAAAGCGCCCTTGATGATGTCCTGAGCCAAACCGCTGCCATCAACGACAAAATCAAAGCTATACTCGACGTCCAGACCGAAAAGTGGGGCGTTAACGTCAGTACGGTTGAGCTTAAAGATATCCAGCTGCCCGATACCATGCAGCGGGCTATGAGCAAGCAAGCCGAGGCCGAACGCGAAAAGCGGGCCAAGATTATCGCCGCCGAAGGCGAGCAGCTCAGCGCTGCCAAGCTGGGCGAGGCTGCCGACATCATTAGCAAGCACCCCATCGCCCTGCAGCTACGCAACCTGCAAGTGCTCACCGATATAGCTGTTGAAAAGAACAGCACCATTGTCTTTCCGGCTCAATTTATGGACACTGTCAAAAGTGTCAAAGACTTCATGAGCAAAGAAAACGTCTAGTTGCCACAATCTGTTATTTGCCGTAAAATGACGGAGTTGTGGCTCTTTAGCTCAGTTGGTAGAGCAGAGGCCTGAAGAGCCTTGTGTCCCCAGTTCGAGTCTGGGAGGAGCCACCACTGTTAATTACGTTGACAATTTTACAAGGCTTGTGTGCTGACGGTCGTACGTGGACGGCAGCGTTGCCGTCAAATGGCTTTCTAGCATTTTGCGTTTCATCGGTTGGGGACACAAGGCTAATAATTGCTGGCTGAGCGCTTTGCCCCGCATCTACTTGATCGATTATCTCGACCGGTGCATAATAACGAACACGTATGACGAATGATGAAATGCTCGAAGCGCTCAAGGATTTTGTAGCGACAACTGTGTTGAAGGCCACTGCTGATTTACCAGCGATGAGCCAGACACTTGATCGGATACAGGTCAAGCTTGGCACGGTCGATGGTCGGCTACACAGTGTTGAGCGACAGCTGAGTGATGTTGACGGCCGACTGTCGGGCGTTGACCAGAAACTGACATCCGTCGGGGCAAAGCTCGACGAGCTGGCGTTGAAGGTTGACACGATTGCCGATGCCCACGCTGAGGATATTGACGGCCTGGATCGACGGCTGGGACAGCTCGAGCATCGGGCAGCGTGAACCCCGGGTCTTCCGGGGCAGAGGTGAACGGCAGTGTGGATACTGACCCAGTGGTCGATCGTGCCCTGGAGATTGTCAACGAGACAGGTTTCCCGTTTCAGCACCAATGCGCCGATGCCATTGCCGGCTACCAGGACTTCGCTGTCTCGATGGAGGTGCCCTACACCTACCCGCAAACCAATGGGCCGTTGCTTGGTGTGCATGGACAAGCAGATTTGATCGCAGTTGCGCCAGCGTTGACTGAGCCAGACGCCCTGATGGTGTTCGTGGTCGAGTGCAAGCGAGCCAACGACAAGATCAAGAACTGGTTGCTGATGACCAACCCCGTTCAGGCACCGCGTTGGCCAACGCTGTTCACTAGTCTCGATCCGGAATCCCCGCCCCAGCTGATGAGCGTCAACCGAGCCATCAACTGGCCGGAGTTGGGCTATGAAACGGGGGCAGCGTTCGACTACTGCATAAACGGCGTTGAGGTCAATAGTGATTTTCGAGCCCTGAACCGCAATTCGGAAGACAAGCTCTACCGACCGTTGCAGCAGGTCGCACACGCCGCCATGGCAATCGGCGCGATGTACCCAAAGATTATTGAAGGTATCGACTATTTTCGTACCTTCGAGCGACCAGAACGCATCTACCTGCCGGTGGTATTGACTACAGCCCGTCTCTACAAGATTGGCTTCACGCCCGAGCTGGTGCACGACGGTGCCATCCCGACCGACGACTTCGAGCTGGGTGAGCCTCAGAAGTGGCTGACGTATGAATTCCCGCTGGCCGACTACCTCGGCGGCTCGGTAGAGCGGCCCAACGGGCCGACACATATTCCGAAACGCACGATCTTTATCGTGAACAGTGAGCATCTGGCTGAGTTCTTTAAGGCCGCTCGCTCGCCCCGCCTGCAACCAACCCCGGTTGGTCCGACCGCACTCTAACCCTCGCGTGGTCATCTATCCTTCTCGCAGCGTGGCAGTTGTGTAATAATTAAAATGGCTCGTTGGAGTTTGTGTTTGCAGTAATTATGTAACACATTGAAAATTCTCCAGTCATTTCGAGGTTTGACGGCTACGGCTGACGGCAACCGCCCCCAGCAGACGCTGCGTTTCACGAGCACGAGCGAGCAGCATCACCGAGGTTGGGACCGTGTCTATGGTGGGCAGGGTCCGCCTGAAGAGCCTTGTGTCCCCAGTTCGAGTCTGGGAGGAGCCACCAGAGAAGAATCGTGAATGTCTACATTGCTGGTATTCGGCGCGCATGATACCATAAGCACAATGGAGTGCTTCAATAGGCAGTAACTATATTAGGCGTGAGACTATGCAAAGAAGATAGCTAAACAGTCCATGTGAACGACCCCGTACCTAGAGGATAAAATTAACTCTAATACAGGCACCCACAGAGATAGCTCTGAAGCCAGCAGAACGTCGAGTGACAGCTTTGAGCCTGTTGTTGGTAACCTCAATCGAAGCGGCCGCGACTTTCTCCGCAACAGTAGTGGCCCAGTCCGAGGCCTGATCCGTTCCTTAATCGTCTTGTTTGTTGTCACCCTGGGCTTTATTCTGTTGCATTCCTGGGCTTCTGTACCACAAGCTAGCTGCACCAAGATCTTGAGTCCAACCACTGACTTTGCTGGCTTGGTCAATGGCCTAAGCGCTGGTGATGTTGCCTGTTTGCACGCGGGTACCTATAGTGCGCTCGGTACGACCAACTCCTGGACTAAGTCTGGTAGTTCTACAGCCCCCATCACCGTCGAAGCTGCGCCTGGTGCCACCGTCTTGGTTAAGGGCTACACCTGGCTTAACGCCAGCTATATCAACGTTTACGGCCTAACCTTTGACGGACCGACTGGCAACGTCAATGTGTCCAACACCCCTAACGGTGAACAAGATGTCCTAGCCCTGGCTGGCAATAATATCGTGCTCGACCACAGCGAAGTCCGTAATGGCCTGTGGAACGCCGGTATCTTCAGCAGCGGCAGCAACATCACTATCCAGCACTCCTATATCCACGATAACGGCTCCTGGAACAACCCCAGTGAACAACATCCGGGGGGCGCAGCAAGTAACTTAGATCAAGGCATTTACGTCGGGGAAGGCTCAAACATCAAGATCCTTAACAACGTCATTTCGCATAACCTCGCTCAAGGCTTACAGATATATCCTAGCCCTACCAACGTCTTAGTAGCAAACAACACCATTGTTAACAACGGCACGTGGTCTGTTTCGGGACACGGTGCCGGAATTGTAGAGGAAGGCAGCTCTAGCAGCGTAACAATCATAAATAACATAATTGCAAATAATGACGGCTATGATATACATACGGCCGGTAGCTTAAGTGGTAGCGGTAATACTGCGTCGTATAACATCAGCTGGCACAATACGGCCGGAGTATGGAACGACTCAAGCGGCATTAGCTTGGGCAATAATCTAAACGTTGACCCAAAGTTTGTCTCGGCAACAGATTTTCATCTTCAGCTTGGCAGTCCAGCTATTGACGCTGGTACCAGCACTAATGCCCCTAACACTGATTACGCTGATACTAGCCGCCCCCAGGGCAGCGGCTATGATATCGGTGCCTACGAATACCTTTCAAGCACGGGTAGCCCAGACACTACTCCACCCATTGTTAGTATCACAGCCCCAGCGCAAAATGCCACACTCAGCGGCACCGTTAGAGTGTCGGCTTCGGCTAGTGACAATACAGGAGTGACAAAAATAGAGTTTTACCTTGATAACACACTGCAACAAAGCGGCATCGCCACTACCTACAGTTGGGATACTACTACTGCAAGTAATGCCGGGCACACCTTACTGGTTAAAGCCTATGATGCCGCAGGCAGTGTGGGTTCCAGTAACTCCCTGGCTGTGACGGTCAGTAATGCTCCGCCGCTAGCACCGTCAGCCGACACCACAGCGCCTTCTACCCCCACTAAACTGACTGCTGTTCTCATACAGGGAGGCCATAGTATCAAGTTAAGCTGGCAGGCAAGCACGGATAATGTCGGCGTAGCGGGCTATTACATCTGGCGTAACGGTGTAAAAATAGTGGCCACAACATCTAATCCATACAGTGACTATGCAACCGATCCACGCGTAAAATATACCTATTACGTTGTCGCATTCGACGCAGCCGGCAATCTAAGCCAGCCTTCGAGTTCAGTTATTCTAACGACAAGAAAATAATAATCGCTGCTCCAGGCTTTTCTTTTAGTTTGTTAGTTCAATCAGGGTAGGGAGCACTGTTGTGTTTCAATAGAAGCTTGCATCTCTTCCTCCGCTTGTTCAACGGCAGTTACACCGAGCCTACGCACGACAAACTCTTGCTCGGTATGTAACACGGTTTCGGTCAAGTTCTTTTCAGGCGACCGCTTTTGAGGATTTGTTGGAACTCTTGGCGCTCACCAAGCCAGAAGCTAAAGGTCATCAGCACAATCGTCCCGTAGGCCGGCCAGGCCAGCCACAGCCAGTGGCCGTGCTGGGACAAAAAGCCCGGGCCGGTGGGCTGCGTGGGCAGGGCGAAGCCGCCAGTGCCGGGCACTTTGATGAGTGCCGCCAGCTGCAGGAACGCCCGCTGTCCATTGGCGTCCGTCGCTTGGATGCGCACCGGGTAGTAGCCCGATTTTTTATAGCGGTGCTCGATCTGAAGCGCCAGGTTTTTATCAAGCAGCCTGCTCGAAGTACTGCCATCACTCCAGTCCACCAGCAGATAGAATGGTGGCCGCCCTCCCAGCACTACGACGGACCAGTTGAATGTGCTACCCGGCGCAAAGGCCTGGAAATGGAACTCGCTCGATAAGAACAGCGGCAAGGTGCTGCCGGCAGCGGCTGGGCCGGTAACCACGATGCCCTGTGGCCGAGTCGGCCGCTGGGTGATGGGCTGGCCCGGAGATTGGGCCGGCGGCGCGTAGGTAACGTGGACGCTCGGTGTGGCCGGTCCTGGATCGTCCGTGGTGTTATAGTCTTGCGCTGTCAGCACATTCATACCTTCCATCAGCCCGGTCTGGATATCGAAGGTGCCGTTGGCGTTGCACCAGGCGGTGCCGTCAAAGGCACCATTGAGCGTCAGCTTAACGTAGGAGTTCTGCGGGCAGGTGCCGTGGACAGTAATTGGCACCGAGGTGAACACTTGGCCGTCGGTGGGATAGGTGATGACTGCCCCCTGGCTGAGTGGCGGGGCTGGTACCCGGCCATTGACGGTGTAGGAAACGGCAACCGTCTTCACCGTCCAGCCGGCAATGAATACGCCGACACACAGCAAGCCGAAGACGGTGATGGGGTGTATCAGGAATCGCCGGTGCAGGGGTTGGCGCCGCCGGATAGTACGTTTCACGCGAGCCCGCTGCCGGTGCGTGGCCGTAGCCCGCTTGGTTTTAGTAGTGCGCCGCTTGGCGCTGGGTTTTTTGGTTTTCATTTAGCTGCTTATATTATTAAACAATAGCAGTAATAATGCCAGAGGGTTTGCGCGAAATAAGCCACCTACTTGATAACTTGCATGGTGTTGAATAGGGTGCGCCAACTATCGGTCGATAGAGGCTTGGCGGGGCTCACAAACACCAATGTACCGCTTGTGAATACCACTGCCTCTTCCTTGCCCTTCAGCTCAGTAGGCCGCACAAGGTTGACCGTACCATTGGCCGTGCCAATACTTTTAAACTGGTTCAATTTAGTAAGCAGAGTGGGATAAAACTGCGGGATGTCGTTGAACTGGCTGGGCGCTGCCTGCTCATTAAAAGTAATTGCGTTGTCAGTGCTGTGGGCAGTAAAACTCAAAACTCCAGACTGCGGATTGTAACTGTAGTCACTGGGAGCTACCTGCAGGGGTGCAGCTGGTATATAGACTACGAAACTGACCTGTTTAGCAATCGGGCTGGGCAGAGGACTTCCAGACTGGTCTTTTATAGATATGACGAGCACAACCAACCCAATCGCTAAAACTATGGCTACACAGATCCAAAATATACGAAAGTGTAGTATTTTCATCTATCTTATATTTATATCAACCAGAATTGAGCCGCGGCAGGTATCGGCATTAGCCGTGGTGCTGCACTGGGTACCTGGCGCGTTGAATGGCGACTGAGCCAGGCCAAGATAGGTATAGGGGATGTCCGTTTGGGCAAGCGTAACCAGGGCTGAGGTGTTAACAAAGCCGGCAGTGGCCGTGGGTTTTACGTACGCCCCGACTGAACCGGCGGTGGCTTGCACGTACACTGGCCCAGCAACCGCAGCAAAACCTGTAATGGTATTAGTAGACGTAAAGCCATTCCATGAGACGAGCACACCAAAGAACGGGCTGGTTGTGGCGCTCGTAGGCGCTACTTCACCAATAGTTCCGTTCAGCTTCAAGGCCTGTCCAATTGCGGTTGCGGTTGCCACTACTACAGGTATCTTGGTAGAGGTGGTAAAAGGACGCGTATCATAAATTATACCAATGCCGCTGCCACCAGAGATTTCCTTTATAGTTGCCAGGCAGATAGATGGAGACCCTGGGCTCCACGTGCCAGGCACAGAGGCAGAAGTTTCCGTGATACTGGCCGTACCGAACGTCGGCTGGTTGCCGGCTGTGAAGACGCAGAGATTTTGGAAGACCGATCCGGTAGTGGTGATACCTGTAGTGTAATCAGTCGTTTGGGCGTTTATGATTTCCTTCCGGCCATAGGCGTATAGCGTACAGCCTGTCCAGCGGATACTATTAGCCACACTGCCCATGTAAACCCTGCAGGGCCCTTTGGAGGTATCACTACCTGCCACGCCGGCTACGTCGCCGGCGTTGGAGTTTGCTCCACTATCTGGGACCACGCCAAACATTATCATCCCCAAGCCCGCTGTTGATACTAGGTCTTCCCAGTTACCAACACTATTAATGGTGTCATTAATGCAAGCTCTGATTGAGTTCGTAACGGTGTTATAGTATAGCGCGCCGTTGTTCAGAGTAGTTGAGCAGGAGCTAGAGGCATCGGTATATGTGTTGTACGAATCCAGTCCTAATACTACTTGGTTGGCGTCGCTGGTTTGTGAACCGATTTGGACTGCTTTTTTGTGATTATCAGCACTAAAAATCATATTCAGTCCCTGCCAGTCCCAAACCTGCAATATCGCTCCTTCATCTGAACTTGTATGAATTACCAGCGGGCTACTAATGATACCGCGCAGTTGGATTGCAGCTGGGTTGTAAGGTCCCACGCTGCCTCCAGAGGTTAACTGGACAGCATCTATCCACAAGGTACCGCTGGTTGTGGTGCTGCTAATAGTCACGCTGTTGAAAGTACTGGTGGCGGTAACGGTACAGGTATAACGCTGCCAGCCGCTGCCCGATACCCACGATGTACTATTAAGCGTGCAGGTCGCTCCACCTATTGTAGGACTGACGAGTGTAACTGACGCTACCGAAGCAGTAGCAAAGAAACTAAAGGCATAGGTGCCAGTCGGCAGCGTAGTACCGAGTGCCACCGTTGCCCCAGGTGTGGTGGTGCCAAGGGTGATGGCCATGCTGCCAGTGCCTTCATAGACTTCACTGGTACTAAAAGTTCGACTAGTGGACGCGATGGTCGCATTGCCAGTGGCCGACCAGCTGGATATACCTGTCTCAAAATCTGAGTTAGGGATTAAGTTATTCGTCGTTGTATCTACCGATAATAGTGAAGAGGCGCTGGAGTTTTGCACTTGAAAAGCTGCGTTGGAATTAGAACTAGCTTCAAAGAATGCCGGGTTTGTGACAGTACCACGTAACTGTATGGCACCGATGTCATAGGGTTGCAATACCGAACCGCTGGCGAGCATGACGGCATCGACGTATAGCGTGGCGTTCAGCGTCGAAGTAGTTATAACAATCGACGTGGTGGTACCGGTCGTTGTAACGGTGCAAGAGTAGCGCTGGAAACCAGTATTAGAAATGCTGGTTGAACTAAGGCTGCAGGTACCGCCTCCGCCCGTAAAGCTGACAGTTGAAGCCAATGTGATAGAACTATCGCTCATAGCGTAGAAACTAAAAGTATAGGTACCGGCTGAAAGCGTGGAGGTAAAACTATTTACGGTGGCTGTGGTATTGCCCGACGTAGCAGTCGTACATTTTAGGCTGGCGAGACCGTAGTAAACCCGTGATACGGTGGCGGTATTTTGCACACAGCTGGCACCCGTGCCGCTACCACTCCAGCCCGAGACCCCGGTTTCAAAACCAGGGTTGGTCAGCAAGTTGCTGTTCGTCGTATCCACCAGTAAAACAGGCTCACTATTGGCGTTTTGGACCTGGAAAGCGGTAGCAGAGCCGGCTGCGGCAGTATTCTGGACAGTATCGCCACTGTTACTAATCGTTTCAGTGGTAGCGCCAGCCTGCAAAGTTATGGTGGTGCTGCTCTGAGTGTTCCCCGCGGTTATAGCCTTGTTCTGGGCACCGTTACCAATAAGAATGCTGGGTGTGGAGCCGCTGGTGGCGTCGAGCGTTAAATTGCCACTGGAAGTCGTCAGCGTAGAAGCGGCATTGCCCTGCAATGTGATGGCTCCACCGGACACGGAGATGCCAGCGCTACCGGTGATCAGCGCGCTGAAGGTTTTGGCACCGCCGATTGTTTGGGGGCTGGCGTTTATGACGCCAGGGTGGGTGCCATCTGCCGAGTTGAGATTGAGCACCGAACCAGTCAGCGTAGCGCCGTTAGCGTTGGCTGATCCGGCTGAATCAACTGCCCCGAGGCTAATACCTCCCCCACAGCTGCCCCATTGCAACCCAGTCACCGTGCTGGTAGAAGCTGAGGTTGATTGCAGGCACTGGGTGCCGGTGGCACCGCTGGTTGCCCAAGACAGCGAATAGCTGTTGGCCAGGCCCGGCATGGTCAGGGTGACCGTCCGGTTGTTTGATGTACCGTCCTGGAAGACTATGCCGCCAGTTGCCGTGGTAGAACCTAGCGTCAAGGCATTAACCCCTGCCAGCGTGGCCGTAATGCTACTACCGCCAGTCAAGTTATTAAGCAACGTAATGCCGGTCGCAGTGCCACCTCCGAGACTCAGGGCGCCGCTGGTAGCGGCATCCAATGTATTGGCGTGCACGGTGCCACCGGACTGGATATTGCCGGAGACATTAATGCTGCCGGACTGCTGTGAGC
Organism: uncultured Candidatus Saccharibacteria bacterium; assembly: GCA_964584135.1. Taxonomy (GTDB): domain Bacteria; phylum Patescibacteriota; class Saccharimonadia; order Saccharimonadales; family UBA4665; genus CAZOYN01. The sequence continues at coordinate 25,412 of CAZOYN010000002.1, forward strand.
CGGGGCTCAGTTGCACCAGCTGGCTGACTGTCAGGCCGCCGACGCGGTTGGCGTTCAGGGCTTGGGGTACAGCCGTCAGGCGGATGAAGGGGGTCATTTCGCCGTCGCCACCACAGCCTGTGTGAAAGCTAGTTGTTGATGAAGTGACCGTACACGAGCTGGTGTTGCCGACCTGGAACGACAGCCACAAGGTGTCTTGGTTGAAGTCCACCCCGGTGTTGGTTTTGGCGCCGCAGGTACTGCCAGCCAGCGCACAGATCGAGCCCAGGTTGACGTTAAAGGTACCACTGCTGACGCTCACACCGCCGGTACTTGGCATGCCGGTGCTGCCAGAGACCAGGTAGTCCTCGGTCCACATCAGCGTGCTGCCGGTCCCGCTGCTGTTGCCGTCCTGGTAGATCTTGAACTCCATGTCGTAGGTGCCGTCCGCCAGGTTCACGCCGCTGCTATTGACAACCTTACCCTGAAACGTTAGCTGTTGGTTGATGCCGGCGGCAGCCTGAACCGGCGCAGCTTGCGTAAGGCATGCTGCAACCAGCCCCACAACCAGTAATCCAATACCCTCAAAAGCTTTTCTGCCAGACATAGGCTACGTGTTTTGGTCCCTACCCAGACTATTACAGTGGTAAGTATAAGTTCTTTAAGCCAGCCAGTCAATCTGCTTACGGCTTAAATCGCCGGGCAACGTACCAAGCCGTTGCCAGCAGTATCGGCGGCAGTACGAAAAGCCACGGGTTGATGTACAGGAAAGCGACGTTATAGGTTGAGAATTTAGCCGAATTATCCGGCCGGTACCGTATGCGCACATGGTACTCGTGAGGCCACCAGGGGCGTCCCAACTTAACCAGTGGTGTTGGCAGCAGCCGGATGCTACCAGGCAACACCAGGGCTGAATCAGGGTTAATTACCCCTGTGGCTATCGGCGATGAGGCTTTGCCGCCGTCAATTGTGACCGTACCCCGCGGGGTTGTCTGGGTATTGCCATCATCCTTAAAAAACAAGTTTAGGCTGGACGGGATGGAGTACTGTACACCAGTCACTTGGGGTGGTGGCATACTCAGGTCTTGGCTGCCGCCACCAGCGGTCGTGACAAACACTAAAGAGGTCAGCACTTGGTTGATACTCACCTTATTGCCCGAGCCGCTGGGGCCGGTTTTAAGCAATTGGTAAGTTACGGCGCCGTAATGGCCGCCGGGCGCCAGGCCCAATAGGCTAAACAAGTGGATGGTGACCTTGGCCGAAGCACCGGCGTCTAGGCCTAACTGCTCGGTACCTAAGCGCACCCAATTAGCCAAGCCGTGGCTTTGTTCCAAGTTGGTCGCCTGTTCGCCTAAAAAGGCGATGCCGCCAGATTCATTCAGCGTCTTGAAGTCGGCAAAACCGAGCTTGATTTGGACGGGGGAAGCGGTATTATTGGTGACTTGGACCGTAAAATTAGCTTGGTCCTGGCCGTCCACCAGGTGGAGCTGCTCTAAGACTGGCGCCACCGAGACACCGCTCAGCTTGGTAGCTGGGGTTGGCCCAGCCGCTCCAGCCGAACCAGCATACATGGCCAGCAGCGCCACGACCACCAGCAAACTGGCTAGACGCTTACGCATCAGGTCCGCCTCCATCGTTTGACGCGCTGGTACAGGTTGCGGCCTAAGGCGTACAACCCACCCAAAGCCAGCACAGCCACGAGCAGCATAAGTAATAGCAATTTCCAGGGCAGCACCCAGAACGACAGTTCGCCCTCTATGGGGATGTCTCGGGTACCGTCGTTGTAGGCTAATAGCATACGGGCATAATACCGGCCAATGCGTAGTTTGCTCAAGTTGGTACCGCTCCAATCCAGTTGCCGCAGGGGTATACTGCTTTTGTCGGCAATGGTCTGGCCGTCCACCTGTTTTATCTGATAGCGTGGAAAGCCATCTTCCCACAGCACCGTGAAAACCCGGTTGCTCCCCGGCAGGATGTTGCCCTGCGCCTGATTAATTTCCAGTGTGGCGATGGGGTCTTTACCGTTCCGGCTAATAAAGATGTCGCCCGCTGGCACGGCATGGACATTCCCGCTGTTGTGGACGGTGATGTCAAAGGAAGCCGGCAGGTAATCGTACAGTTTTTTGGAAGCGCTAAAACTAACCACGTTCAGCGTCCGCTTTTCGCCGGGGGCGTTAACGTCCAACAGCACCAAGGTGGCCACGGCACCGGTGACGACATTGTGCTGGCCGGTGGCGGTGGGTTTGGCGCCGGCTTCGCTAAAGACTACGGCGTAGTAATAGCCGAAAGCGGCCGTCTTGGGTACCTGTATGGTCATGGTGACGGTCTGCCAGACGTTCGGCTCAGCCACGAACGAAGACTCCGAAAAACTGACCCAGCCTACCGACTCGTCACCGGCCGCCGGTTGGATAATCTGCGGCTTGCCGCTGGTGCCATCGGCTTTGAATTTCATTAGCGTCACTTTAACCGTCACCGCTTGGCTGCCGGTGTTTTCGACTTTGATCGGCGTCGAGGTGCTGGCTCCCGGCTTGATGGACAAGCTAATCGGCAGCGGCGAGGTGGTCAGGTTAAAGTCCGCGGCGGCGGCCATGGCGGGGTCAATAAGTGGTAGCAGGCAAGCCAGGGTGATGAGCACCACTGAGAAACGGCGCATCATGTCTGCTGCCTGTACTTTCGTTTATTGCGCCAGCGCATCAACAGGTACACCACTACCGCTGGTACGGTCGGGATGAGTATGGCGAACATGATCAGCCGCCAGGGTATGACCCAGAACGACAGCTCGCCCTCCACCGGCACGTCGCGGCTGCCATCATTGTAGGTCAGCAGTAAATGGGCGTAGTAATGGCCAATGCGCAGTTTACTCAAGTTGAGTCCGTCCCAGCTCAGTACCCGCTCCGGAAGACCGCCTGGGTCGGAGATAATTTGGCCATTGACCCGTTTTGTCTGGTAGGCTGGAAAGCCATCTGACCAACTGGCGGTGAACAACCGGCTGCTGCTTGGTAAAATATTTCCCCCCGAGGCATTGACTGCCAGGTGGGCTATATCGTGTTGCTTATCCCGACTAATAAAGATGTCGCCCGACGGGACGGCGTGGACATTACCACTGTTGTGAACGACCACGCTAAAATCGGCCGGCAGGAACTCATAGATTTTCTTGGCCGAGACGTAGCTGGTAACACTGAGCGTCCGCTTTTCGCCGGGGGCGTTGACGTCCAACAGCACCAGCGAGGCCACCGCGCCATGTACGGTGTTGTGCTGGCGCGAGATAGCTGTCTGGCCGGCATCATTCTCGCTAAAGACCACCGCGTAATAGTAGCCAAAAGCCGCTTCTTTAGGTGGCCGGATGGTCATGGTAACGGTCTGCCAGACATTCGGCTCGGCCTGGAATGAGGTTTCGGAAAAACTGACCCAACTGATATAAGTGTCACGCGGCGTGGGGTCAACGATTTCCGGCTTGCCACTGGTGCCATCGGCCTTGAAGGTAAGCAAGCTTACCTTAACGCCCACGGTTTGCGACCCGGTATTCTGGACTTTCAGAGCCGTGCTGACGGTGCCGCCGGGCTTGACGGATAAGCTAATCGGCAGCGGTGAAACGGTCAGGTTGAAGTCCGCCGCCCAAGCAGCTAACGGACTGGCAAGCGTGGTAAAAGCAAGGGCCAAGACTATTACTGCAGCCACCGCCCCGCTGGTCGAGGACCCCTTTAATACAAGCATGTAATTAGCATACACTAGCCTGTCGTTTACCAGGGCTTATAGAGGTTTAGAAGTTGCCGGCGCCAATGACCGTGATGGTATCGGTGTAATCGTTAGCTGCCGGTGTTAGGGCTGATATAGCCGAACTTTCCTTGACGACGAAGGACGCGCTACTGGCTGTTCCGTTGGAAGAGATGATTTGGCGAATAGTCGAGTCCAGTCCAGAACCTTGGCCAGCTCCAGCTGTACCGCCCGAGCCATTGCCGTAGGCGTTTGAAGCGGTGGTGGTACCAGCGCCCGAACCCTGGGTAATGCTCGTGATGCCCATAACGTAACCTTCGGTGCCGGAACTGAGTGTGGCGTTAGTCCCCGGAGTGGTAGAGGCGATGGTGTGGCTGGCCGCGGCTGAGTTTAGGCCAGTATTGCTATCCTTGGCCCAGGCTATCCAGCCGTTTTGGGCGTTGGTATTAACGGTGATGGTACAACCACTGGTGCTTACCACGGAACTAGCCGACAGGTTGGCGGTAAAGTTGTCGGTGTTACTGGCACAGCCGCTAATCACGAAGTTGAAGGTTGGCGGTACGCTGGCGTTAACGACTATCTGGTCGTTGGATACGGTGCGTACGGCAACGGTGGTTGAATCGCTACCGGCCGTGACTGTTGGGTGGTATTCACCGGCGGTCGCATCAGTAACCGCTGTCGCGCTGGTCAAGTCAACACAGTAAGCCGTGGTAGCTGCTAAGGCCGTCACGCTGCTTATTGTCACAGTGCTACCAGAACCAGCCGCCGTGATTGAGCCGGGTAGGGCGGTCGCCCCTGTTTCCGAAGCGCAGGTAGCTGAAGATACTGTCTGGGTAGTATTGACCGCGCCGCTGGAGCCGGTCCAGGTAGTGCTATCGGCACCGTTGAAGTTAATGGCTACCGATGTGGCGCCGGCCCCGACGGTCTTAAAGACTAAGCGGAAGCTAGTACCTTGCCCAGCCGCCATGCGGTTCAATCGGATATAGGTGTTGGTTAAGGTCGCGGCGGAAACGGGAGCCAGGGACAATGCCAGCAAATCGGCGGTTCCCAATAGAGAAGCTAGCACCAAAGCTATGGAGCGGTAGGAAAGCTTTAATTTCATAATATGTTTGTAAACCTTTGGTTTATTTTATAACTGGGTTAAGCATAAACTTTTTTAATCAGGGCTGTCAATGAGCAGCCTGTGGATAAACCCCTAAAAACTGGCGGCCGCCACGAAGGTCAGGATTTCCTGGTAGTCGTTAGCCGCCGGTGTAGTGGTTGCGGCCTTGGCTTTAACAGCCGCTGTTGCCGAACCGCCAGTCACCGCCGCCGTCGTACTAAAGATTGGCAGGAACGTCAGTGCCGGCGCGCCTACAACGCTGCCGGAGCCGTTATAAGGGCTGGCGATGGTCAGTGGGCCGCCAGACGATTGCGAAGCAGTCAAACCTTGGACACCGAAGCCTTGGGACTGGGAGCTCAGGTCGGCGCTGACCGCGGCGATGGTCGTAGACGTAGTGGTGCTTTTCAGCCCGACGTTGGCACCAGCTATATAGACATTGCCACCAGTACCGGCATTGGTCGAAAAACCAACCGCGATGTTCACTCCGCCGGTTATGACCGAACCGGCCAGTAAACTGCCGAGGTTCAGGCTGCTGGGGCTCAGGCTAAAGGTCAGCGAGGGGTTGGCGGTGCTGGCGTTGGCCGACGCGCCAAAGGCAGAGTTGGTAAACTGGCCCTGCATGGCCGCCACCTTCACGTAATAGGTCGTGTTCGGAGCTAAGCCGACAATAAACGAGCCGCTGGCGCCACCCCAGGCGGCGTAGCTGCGGTAGACTTGGCTGGCACCCAGCGTGCCGTCGGATTGCACATAGTTGACGCTGGCAAAATTGCTGACGGTTGATACGGCTATGGCGTAGGTGTAGTCGCTGGCGTCGGCCCCGCCCTTATTAATAATGCAATTCAGTTTGTTGTAGTAGGTGTTACTGCCATTGTCGAGCGTTGGTGCCAAGGGCACGTTGGCCTGCTGGGCCTGGATAGAGCTGGGCATAACCTTATCGGTGCTGCCGGTCGGCGGGGTACTGGACACCTCACCGGTGCTGGCGTTGAGCTGGTAGTTCGACGATGAAGCGCTGTTGGTGCCGCCCGACCCCAGGTTGTAATTTTGCAGCTGATAGGTAGTGCTTTGCGAAAAGGTAGCAAACAACAGCATCGTCATACTACCTAATGATCCCAAAGCCTTGAACATACCTACTATACTATCGCCACTGCCAACTACTGGCAATGCCCAGCAGGGCCGTCTGCATAGCAGCGGAATCGTCAGGCGTACCACCGCTGAGGGCCAGGCTGGCCACCAAGCCTTGGTGTTGCAAGTAGAGCACCTTACTGAAGTTAAAGCCCGAGCTTTTATCGCTAAACACGTGGACCATAGCGCCGTTGACGCTTACAAGGTCATCGGTGAAGCGGTCGGGGGTTACCGAACGGAAGTGGTACGAACCATCGTCATTTACATTACCGCTGGGTAGTGATTCAATCTGGATAGCCAGTTGCCAAGCCAGCACCTGGTGCCTTACAAAGATATAGTTTTCGAGTATGGGCTGGCGCGGCGGATCGGTATGGCTCTGGCTAAAGTAGTCGCTATAGCTAAACCTAAAACGTTGGCCGTTAAAGTGTACTAGCTGTGGTGCCGGTGAGTTAGGCTGGACTTGTGATGTATCTAAAGTCCCCTGGCTGGAGGTGTTGAATGAGCGCACCAGCCAGACGGCCACTACAGCTGCTACCAGCACGGACATGCCGCCGGCGATTGCCAGTGTGCGGCGCCTGGCATACGGTTTGGTTTTTGACAGCGGGCTTGGCTTAGGTTTGCTAGTGGCGGTTGGCATAAAATACGTCTGCAGGCAATAGGCAAAGGCCGCCAGCACCAGTGCGGCTTGCCCCACTATCAGCACCTTGTCGCCAAGCCTCACGAACTTTATCAGCAACAGACCCAAGCCGAGCAGTAAGAGTATGAAGTGCCGCCGGCTGATCTGGCCCGGCCGGCCACTGCCGGCGTGACGGCTGGCCAGCATGAACTTAGCCGATACGACACCAAAAAAAGCCAAAACCATCACATTTATAATAAGCGTAACCATTGCCGCTATTATGACATACCCGAAACGGCTGGGAGAGTCGGACAACTTGCAATTTATTACATATATGGGCTAATCTATACAGGTATGAGAGGTTCAAGACTTCCAAGTGCCGTCCCTTTGCCAGAAGTGCCCCGTTACACCGAAGAGGTCGTTTTTGGTAACTTAGGATTGCCCCAAGGTTTTGATGACGAGCGCCTCCTGGTTAACCTGCGTGGTTTACAACGCGTACAAGCCGTAGCCGGGCTCGGCACTATTAGCATTGTTGGCACTACTGGAGAAAGTTATCAGACCGACCTCAACATTAGCGGTTGGGATTCCCAAGGTACAGCTGTCAGTAGCGGCGTCGCCAAGCGCCAGAAGCAGCCGCTTGCACACGGCAATCTTCGTTTCCCAAACCCTCAAAGCACACTTTTTGGCCTGCCTGACCTAACCATCAAGGTTAATAACTCAGAAGTAGACGAACGTATTAGTGAAGGTGACTTTAAAAAAGGTTTGCTGGATCCCTACGCCCGAGCTAAATACTTAAATGGGGCGATTAAGTCTGGGTTAGCCGAGGCGAGCCGGGACGCTAACATTGATTGGATGAAGGCTAAACTTACCTTTCGTTACTATGGCCTATTCGGAGGCGGCATTACCTTACTTGGGGGCAGCCCCGATCGGGTATTCACGGCGGCAGCCGTATTCGGCCCGGTCATTGTAAACGTAGCCATATTAAGAGAAGTAACCTTCAGAAATATTGGCCAAAAAGCTGAAGATAAAGACATAAAATCAGACTTCTCAATTTGGAAGCAATTTCGACAGAGTCTGGCGGTTGGCCTAGCAATTGATAGGTGGGTTGCAGGAGCTGGCCTAGCCAAAGCCACCAAAGTTATTAGGGCGCGACGCTAAATATAGCCACCCTGCTTATGGAGCATAAACGAGACTGAAGCTCGAGCCTTTGTTTTTACAGATGTGTTTGTTATAATTTAACGCTGTTACGCGAGTGTAGCTCAGTTGTTTAGAGCGCTTCCTTGCCAAGGAAGAGGTCGAGAGTTAGAGTCTCTTCACTCGCACCAAGATGACACCTAGAAAAGCTCCCTTGACAAGGAACTTTTTATTTATTGATCGGACGCGCGGTTTTAACCTACGTCCTGTGAACTAGACCTAACGAGACAAAATGGCCCATTTTACAGATTGAAACGACGGTTATAACCAAATTATCGAATAGTTTGTCCGGTGCTACAATAGCCTTATGAGTGACGAATTTTCAGTTCTCAAAGAACGTATTGAGCGCTTACGTAAGATACACCTTAAAGCGATAGGTGCGTTCAATGCATTTGAACAACTTCAGGAATTCCGGGCACCTAATTTAATCGGCGAAGAGCTAGCCCATAAACATGCACAGGCAGTAGGTGTGTATAAGGGCTTCTTTAATGTTGCTGAGAATGCTTTGAATACAGAGCTACATATTGCCGTTGCTAAGCTGTTTGACTCACACAAAGACGCTCTTCATATCGAGAAATTAGTTAATTATGCAGAACAAAATCAAAGAACTATATCAGCCAGACAACAAGCGAGTTTAGACGAAGATGCAGAATATTCTTCGGAGCTTGCAAAAGTCTACGAGGGACTGAGCAGGGATGATCTGCTTGAAATAAAAAGTAGCCTTGAGTCTGCCGGCGATAAAATAGCTCGATTAAAGGATGTGCGTGATAAAGAGGTTGCTCATGTTGATGTTAAAAAACAAGAGAATTTAAAATACTTAACATATGAAGAGTTTGCAGAGCTCATAGAATTATCGAAAAAAATTCTTAATCTAATATCGAAAAAACTTTACGGCGACATAGCGTGGTTTGAGCTATACAAAGAGCAAGTCGTAGAAGGTTCGCAGTTATTATTAAGACTTGTCGCAAAGTCTGAAGGCATTGATAGCTAGGATATAAAATGAAAGACAGAATAATTTACTTTGCTTCTGCCATAGGACTGCTGATTATTATGGTTTTCGCCGTTAGCACGGTGATACTGACAGTTAATGATGGCTTTAAGACAGTAGCCAATAACGAAGCGTTTGTTAGTGCGTTTGCCGGAGCATTCTTTACTTTTATATTAGTGAAATTTGCTGAGCTCGGTACAAGATTACGCAATGTCGAGAAAGACAACTTGCAAGGGCTTGTTGCTATTAATCATACACTTATGGGACACATGAATCAGATTAGTAATGCGGATTTTGTAGCTAAGGATATTATTGCCACATACGAGAAGACTACCTCTGCAACGGAACCAATAGCCATCAACTTCAACTTCTTTAAATCAATACCTTTTGAGCCTGAAACACTCAAGGTAATTCGTAACACTAAGTTTCTAAACGAAGTCTATAGTTACTACGCTGACACGGAAAAGCTAAACGATAGTATGATGGCACTGCAAAAGTTCATAGATGCCATCACCAACGGTCTAATTGGTGGCAATCTTAGCCGCACCGATTATTTGCAGAATGCACCGTTACTTAGTGAGAAAACCAAAGAGTTGCGTAAGTTCATAAAACACTCTTTAAAAGAAGCCGAGCGATTAACTGCCCTTGACCGCTTACTACTAAAGCATCGTAGTGTTTTATGGCGTTTGGCTGTCAATATCCGCACCTTCGATGAGTATTCCAAAAAGGTCAACGAGGATTTCGAGTCAGAGATGAACGTTATTAAGCAAGAGATAGCTGAAACTTCTGCCAAAAGTCGTGCTGAAATAGAGTCAATAGTTAAAGAGAAATGATTCCTCTAGACCGAATGAAAAAGGCGATCTGTTCTTATGAAAATGAATGACGTACAGGGTCAGCTTGCTCGGCTAAAAAGAGCTGATGATCTCGGTATAGAAATCTCTGAAAGTATTCAATCGTGGTCGAAAAAGAATTTAGATGCTCGTGTCGTAATAAATAATGATCGTAAAGGTTGGTATTTAGAGTTACTGGTTAAGAATGATCCCCCTATCGACGAGTTGAGTATGCTATTCAGCGACGCTATTGGTCAGCTAAGAAATACATTGGATAACTTTGCGTATTCAGTCTTAACGCCCTTGGCTGTTGATAATACAAAATACAACCCCAAGCTAGTTAAATTTCCTATTGTTGCCGAAGAATCCAAGTGGGAAAAAGCAAGTAAGTCTATAAAGCACATACCAGAGCCATATTTTTCAAGAATTAAGAACGCACAACCTTTCGTAGCCAATTCGTTTCTCGGTCCAAATGAGATGGATGGCTTAACAGTATTACAATTACTAAGCAACGCTGACAAACATAATTTACAGATAATACCTCACTTAAATACGACTGAAATAAACCATGAGATTAAAATAGAGTTTGCAACATTACACGATGCGAACATAAGTACCCCACCGAAAATAGAGATTCTTGCGCCAGTATTTAAAAATGGCGCACATTTAGTTAAGGGCGAAACAAAAGGTAAAATCACGTCAGTCGAAAACCACGTTAACGTGACTTCGCGCGTGATGATTAAGATTAACCAAGACCAAGCTGGCATTACACATATTCTGGCTGGTTTATGGGAGTATGTTGCAAAGTTATTAGTGAATATTGCTGATTTGCCACCTCGCGAATTTGAAAAGTGGGCGAACAACCTTAAATAATGAACTCGCATAGAAGGTTATAATCCTTGACCTGGTTAGATACTAGCAGGACCGTACCTCTCACGGTAACTCCTTAAGGCAGTTACACTTTGGCTAATAATGCCGCACCAAATTGACCCAAACAATTTTGAAACAGTATAGTTTCAAACAAAAGAGCCCATCAGGCTCTTGTTTGGTATACTTTTATCAATATGGAAAAGCCAGAAGTTAGATTACTCATCACCGGTGGCACGATTGACGATGTAGATTACGACAAAGAAGAATACGCACCGATAAGCAGAGATTCTTTTATCCCAAGTTTGTTAAGACAATCCAGAGTAAGACTGAGGTATGAATATGAGATTATACTTCAGAAAGATAGCCGATTTATAACAGATGAAGATGTACAGCTAATTTTGGGAAAATGCCAGGCATCTCAAGAAAGTAAAATACTAATTACACACGGGACTTATACGTTAGCTAAAACAGCAAAGGCACTCGGTGCTTTAAATCTCCCTAAAACAATAGTGCTATTTGGTTCCATGGTTCCAATTAACCATGATGATTCAGATGCACTTTTCAATCTCGGTAATGCGTTTATGGCAGTGCAGCTATTACCTCAAGGTGTTTATGTCGTTTCAAACGGCAAAATTTTTAATTGGGACAATGTCAGAAAGAACGATGAAGGTAAGTTCTTTGAGCCGGAAAGATAAGCTGACGATGGGTTAAAATAATAAATCACTCGATAGATTAAATAGCCCAACAAGATTTTTTAACTTTTGACTGTCACAATGTTCAACGGCAGCCGTTTGCAATGCGTCAACGATATTGCACCAAAAGGGCATTATCGGACGCTCCGGCGTCCTTTTTTTGGAGCTTAAGGCAAGTGGCCTGTTAACACAAACGAAGCTACAGGCCTTATGGACTTGAATTTAGGTAGTTTTATATTATAATTGCTTAAATATGAGAATAGGTCCCGAATTACAGTTTGATTTCCCTCGCACAGACGGCTCCAGCCCAGAAGAGTTAGAAGGTGTGAGCATGGCTTACCACTATTCCTTTCGACTGGGGGGGGGCGTTACAAGTATCAGAGCTGGCTCACCAGAATTCAGGCCTCATACCGTTAGTGCTAGTCGAACAAGGCCCAAGCCCGAACCTGGTAATTGACCCGACTGACAAGCCAAAGGTCCGCATTTCGGTACTTGACGTCTCTGAAATGCCTTCCGAGGAGCAAGAGGCAGTCCCTCCTGGGGTAATACCTATAGCTGTTAACTGCCACATTAAACTCGGCCTATTAGATTTGCAAGTTGGGGTAAGCGACAAAGCGCAAGCAGTTAATGGTTTGGTTGATAATACCAAGCAAGAATTATCAGCTGGACTGCCCTATCGGTTAGATGAAGACGACTTACCGAGAGGTTTGGAAGGTCAACCGCTGAGGGAGAAGCTTGATAACGAGCTGCCTCAAATACTATCCCATGGCATGACCGAAGCTGTTTGGAAGACCTTGACAGCGACTACGGAGCGTTATTATTTAATGAGGGCCGATAATGCGTTTGTACGCCGGCGTATTGACCTCGGCCGGTAAGTTTTACTAGCCAATAGCGGCTTCTTTGGCTTTTCTCTAGTCCTTGAGCGCCCCCTGCTCGGGATGGCTGCGGGGGCTCTCAGCTGGCTAATGGCCCAACGCCAGACAAATCTGGAAACAGCCCGCTATCTAGGCAGTCAGGCAGAACGCGAGCAAGATGCCTCGATGTTAGGGGGGCTAATGGCAGCCATGGTCTGTACATCTGTTCATGAGGCCTATTGTGCGCAGCACTTCGAAGAGAGCATTCTTGGTAAAGCCTGAAAAAATCTGCAGCAAGCACATACTTTAATTTGTAAGGGGGATCATGAAAAAACGTTCAAGGAAGGCGAAGACTATTTTGACTATAAGACCGACTTTAACCCTTTTGCGATAAAGCAAGTATAAGTAAACACGGTGTGCTCATACGTTATCAGTATGCTTTATCAACGATGTCTTCAACGTTCACGGCAATCTACCCTGCATTTTAATGGCTTCTAAAATGGCAATAACAATATGCTCTAAGTACGCATAATATGGCACAGGATTATCCATTGTTTTAGGCGAGTGTGTAGTTTTAGGAATAATCAGATAGTTCCCGTGTTTGGCATTTTCAAAATATGTTTTAGGCATAATTCTAGGAACTTGCTCATCAAGTTCATGCTCTAGCACGTAGGTAAAACCGTCAAAGCCAGCGATTGAACGAACAGCGTCATTATTTTTTATATACGCTGCGGTTGCTTTTTCTTCTTGATATGCGTCTGGGTTTTGCCACCTTTTTGTCTCCTTGTGCGGTAGGTCAAACTCGCTACCATCATATATTGCTGGCACTCTAAGCACTACTGTATGAACTGGTCGCTTAGCTGGTAGCAGAGCAGCCATGTAACCGCCGAAGCTGCCACCAATAACAATTATCTTTTCGTAGCCGCGCTTTTTTACTTCGTCAAAGACTGCTAAAACTTCTTCGTGCTGTTGCTTACGAGTGGATTCTTCTAATGGCAACTTATGTAGCCCGTGTCCTGCGTAGTCTAACGTAGCAAATGCCATGTTCATTTGGCTGCTCATACGCTCAACACTTTCACGGTGAGAATCCATAGAGCTAGTCCAGCCCTGCAACCACAAAACGCAGTACTCTTTAGTGTCATTATCTGGCGAGAATAAACGCCAAGGGATTTCATCAGCACCATGTTTTAGAGTAAAGTCTTCAACTTTCATTATTGTTTTACTCTGACTTTCTCAATCATTTTATGAGTGCTTACATAGCCAAGAGCGTCTACATCAGGGTCATAAAGTTCAATCATATCTAGATCGGCTCGGTCAAAAGCTCTAGCGCCCTTTATATTGCTAGTACCGTTTAGTAACGACTGCTTCAGTCCATCATATTCGGCTTGCTCTAAATAGAAATCCAAATCGCCCACTTGATAACGATACGGATCTGGCTTACGAACATACAAGTAGGTATAGGCGGTTTCAGGGACATCATCTGCTGGCGGAATAATGATTGGTTCGTGCAGCCTAAAGTACTTCTGATTAAAGCTATCTGATGGCTCAGTTAGTTCTTCCTTCAGAGTGGTTAAGTATTCGTACTCATCATCATAATGGCAAAAAATGCCAATATTACCTGCGCTGGGAAGGTATTTACCAAATGATTGTTTGCATAATTTATAGCAAGCAAAGTGCGTGTACTTAATAGCCTCCATTAGCTGTTCTTTGCTGTTGATAGGGCTGAAACGATATAATTTCACCTTCACTCCACAGCATTGCTGTTATCTAAGATATTATGTTTGGTAGTAATTCGTAGGTAGTAGCCAAATGGGTCAGCAGTTCTAAAATCCTTGCTCCCCCAAGGGCGTAGTACTAATGGCTCAACCACGTTTGCAACGTCTTTGACTTGCTGATAATACGAATCTATATCATCAACCATGATAACAATTTCTACGCCGTAGCCTCTCGCAGTATCTTTAGGGAATCGCTTAAAATAAGTTTGGTCATACACTGAGTCAGTACCCGACCAAAAACACAAAATAGTGTTATCCATTTTTAACACTAAATAGCCCTTGTCGGCTTCGGGTTCTCGTTCCCAAACTATCTTAAAACCTAGCTTGCCATAGTATTCTTTAACTGGCTCAAAGTCAGGCACATGTAGTTCCAATTGCAAATAGTTAGTTGCTGGTGTCCTATTCATTCTTAGCTCCAATTTTAGTCTGTCTTGGGGCGATAATTAAGAAAAACAATACTGCACAAATCAGGGCTATATAAAGCGGAAAGCCATACTGGGCAAATGCCCACTGCTTAATTGTAAGTAACGTTATAATGGCACTTAGGCAGCCAAACAGAAAAACACCATAATGTTCTGTTTTTGGTTCTTGGTACGATTTAATAACAGTTGGGGTGGCAGCTAATAAGTCAGCAGCAATACTGAATGCAATGGCTACATTTCCAACGCCTGTAATCTTCCATGCCACTAATGCCAAGAGCGATAAGACACCACAAACTATATCAAGTCTTGTAATTTTCCAAACGGCTTTACGGTTTATAAACGAAGCAATTAGTACCATAGCTGGCCCAAACCCCACCATGAAAGTCATAATTGATCGTAAACCTACCCCTTGTCCAAGCTCGGCACTAAAGGCTATTAAAGGAGCTAAAGCCCAAAGGAACCAAGTAACACGGTTTGGTCTGGTTTTGCCTTTAAGTGTCTGAATAACATAACTGGAACTACCAATAAGGTTAAGAGCCGCACCAACTAGAACAAACTTTTCGTTAAGCATTTATTATTCGCTACCTATTTTTAATAAACTTTATTCTGAATCTTATCTTCAAGAAAGCCATTCATGTTAGCAATAAATATTTCTTGCTTGTTAA
>CAZOYN010000003.1:0-32983 GCA_964584135.1 uncultured Candidatus Saccharibacteria bacterium
TATTGAAATCAGAGACTTTTCTTTCGCCAGGAGTCAAGCATTTTGTATTTTCTTCGTCTTGTACGGTTTACGGCGAGCCAGATACATTACCGGTAACCGAAGATAGCCCGCTCAAGCCAGCCGTGTCACCCTATGGAAGCACCAAACAAATTGGCGAGGCGGTCACTCACGATGCTGCCCGAGCAAGCAAAACCTTCAACGCCATCTCGCTGCGCTACTTTAACCCTATTGGCGCCCATCCCTCGGCTCTGATTGGTGAATTACCAATCGGTGTCCCTGCCAACCTTGTCCCTTTCGTTATGCAAACCGCCGCAGGCTTACAACATACATTGACCATCCACGGCAATGATTACCCAACTCCAGATGGAAGCTGCATACGCGACTATATCCATGTCGTTGACCTTGCCAAAGCCCATGTTAAGGCCTTGGAATATCTCATCAAAAAACCACCAGCTTTTTATGATGTGGTTAATATTGGTACGGGTAAGGGTTCAAGTGTTTTAGAAGTTGTCCAGACCTTTGAAAAAATAACCGGCCAAAAACTGCCGTATGAAATAGGGCCACGCCGCCCCGGTGATCTGGTTACTGTGTACGCTTCGGCCGAAAAGTCCGAACAGGTTTTAGGCTGGAAAGCCGAAAAAAGCCTCAGTGAAGCCTTGGCCGACGCTTGGCGCTGGCAACAGCAGTTAGCCGGCTAACTTACTTCGTGCCCAGTTATTTGATTAATGCGGCTTGAGCTTTCTCGTTTCTCAACCTCGTGGCTACCAACACCAAAGACCGCATGAATGTTACATTCCTCGCAGGCTGTCACTTCGTTTTCAGGCAACGCGTGTTTGTTTGGATCACGATCGCCTCCGTTGGCGAAAATCAGTTCATCGTTGGGGTACATACTCCTGATTTTTCTTAGCGTCAGGGCTTGACCAAGATCTTCATCAATGGACAAAACCACCTCATCAACATCTCGTAAGGCACGCATGAGACGCTGACGATTCCCCTCGTCAAGAATTATCTTGCCCTTTTTCAGGAGCTGCTGCTTGTCATTGTTAACAATCACGATCAGCTTGTCGCCCAGGGCCCGGGCTTGCTCAATCATGTCTAAGTGGCCGCCGTGCAAAGGATTAAAATAGCCGCTGACAATGACAACTTTCACCGCTTAATAATAACAAACTGGTGCTTCAATCAGTTACAATAGTGTGGAATAAGGAGGCGCTAGTGTCTGATTTTGCGGCGATTTTTAAGGCTTACGACGTGCGAGGAAAAGTGGGCAGTGAACTGACTCCGGCTGTTTCGCGAAAGATTGGCCAAGCGTTTACGGCATGGCTACCGGAAAGCGGCACGGTGGCCGTTGGCCGTGATATGCGGCCGGATTCCAAAGAACTGGCCGAAGCACTGATTGCCGGCTTGCAGGAGCAGGGCCGTGACGTTCTGGACATCGGTGAAGTTACGAGCGATATGATTTATTTTGCAGTTGGTCATTACAAGTTGGCCGGCGGTGTCATGGTTACGGCCAGCCACAATCCCGGTGAGTACAACGGTATAAAGTTTTGCCGCGAGGAAGCCAAGCCGGTTGGTGAAGAGTCCGGTTTGTATGAAGTACGCGACCTGGCCCAAGCCAGTAACTTTACACCCTCAGAAAAGACCGGCGAACTAACAGAAAAAGACATTGTCGAGGACTGGGTACAGCACGTGCTGTCCTTTATTGATACCGAAAAATTAAAGTCGCTAAAAATTGTAGTGGACGCCGGAAACGGCATGGCCGGCAAGATCTTTCCTGAGCTTGAACCCTATGTCCCGTTTGAAGTTAATGAATTATATTTTGAACTTGATGGCACCTTCCCGAACCACATTGCCAACCCGCTCGAACCCAAAAACTTAGTGGATGCCGTTGCAGCCATTAAGAAAACTGGTGCCGACGCCGGGGTAGCATTTGACGGCGATGGCGACCGGGCGGTACTGATCGATGAACAAGGTGAGGCAATCAGTGGCACCGTATTAACTGCCCTACTAGCACAATACTTTTTGCAGCTGCACCCCGGTTCAACCATATTGCACAATGCCATTTGTGGGCAGGCGGCGGTTGAAGAAATTCATCGCAGCGGCGGCAAGCCGGTGCGCACCCGGGTCGGCCACTCGTTCATCAAGGGCGACATGCGCAAACACAATGCCGTCTTTGCCGGCGAACACAGCGGCCACTACTACTTCAAAGATAATTTTATGGCCGATAGCGGTTTAATCGCCGTCGTCGTCGGACTGTACATCCTGAGCTTGGGCGGCCAAAAGTTGTCTGACCTGGTTGCCCCCTTCCGCAAAGCCTACGTCCAAATTACGGAAACCAACTTTGAGGTGAGCGATAAAGACGCCACCATCAAAAAGGTGTCAGCCGCTTTCCCGGAGGCCGAACACGATATGCTTGATGGTTTGACAGTAAGTTTTGCTGACGCCTGGTTCAACGTCCGTCCCAGCAACACCGAGCCCCTGCTGCGCCTAAATGCCGAAGCTAAAACGAAGGCCAGGCTCGATGAGCTGGTTGCCAAAGTTACAAAGCTCATCACCTCTTAAACTGGTATACTTATAGGGTATGAAAATTCTGGTGACCGGCGGTGCCGGCTTTATTGGCTCGAACTTTGTCCATCATGTCTTTCGGGAACGGCCAGACTGGCACATAACGGTCTACGACAAGCTCACCTATGCCGGTGACCGCGCCAACATTGCTGGGCTTGACGAGTCACGGGTGGCATTTATCCACGCCGACATTTGCGACCAAGCAGCCATCGATGAAGCTATTGCCGCCTGCGACGCCGTGGTGCACTTCGCCGCCGAATCGCACGTTGATAATTCCTTGCACTCACCGTGGCCATTCGTAAACACTAACGTTGTTGGTACCTACCACATCCTTGAAGCTGTCCGAAAACATGGCAAGCGCTTGCACCACATTTCTACCGACGAAGTTTTTGGCGACCTCGAGCTTGACGACCCAAAGTTTAACGAACAGACGCCGTACAACCCTTCAAGCCCCTATTCGAGCACCAAGGCGGGATCCGATATGCTGGTGCGCGCTTGGGTCCGCAGCTTTGGCGTGCAGGCCACTATCTCTAATTGCACCAACAATTATGGCCCCTACCAGCACGTTGAAAAGTTAATCCCCCGCCAAATAACCGAAATTATGGAAGGCCGTAAACCAAAACTGTACGGCACTGGCGACAATATTCGGGACTGGATCCATGCCGAGGACCACTCCTCCGGCGTCCTGCTGGTTTTAGAGAAGGGTGTGATTGGTGAAACCTACATGCTCGGCCCGGAGAACGAAAAAACTAATAAAGAAGTTATTCAACTTATACTGGAGCTGATGGGTAAGGACCCGCAGGACTATGACCATGTGAATGACCGGCCGGGACACGACAAACGCTATGCCATTGACTCAACAAAAATTCGCCGAGAACTCGGCTGGGTGCCAACATACGCAGACTTTCGCGTTGGCCTTACCGATACTATCCAGTGGTACAAAGATAATGAAGCCTGGTGGAAACCGCAAAAAGAGGCCACCGAAGCGAAGTACAAGGAACTTGGCCGCTAAACGGGTTTGCGTAGGGTTGTTAGGCAGCTTGCGGTAACTCAGCCAGCAGCTGTTGGCTCACACCAACCGCCTGCTGAACCTCGGCTAATAGCTTGCCGTCAAGTGGGACTTCCTTGACTGGTAAGTCATGCACTGGTACTGGTGCTTCTTGGTCAAATTGTTGGCTTTTTAACCGGCCTATGCGACTATAGCCATTAGCTTCGATCGAAACGCCGTGGACTGGCTCCCAGCCGCCATCACCGTTCGAGCGGCTGATCTGCATGCCGAAGCTTTCCGAAGCATGATTGCGGTCTTCACCATGGCTTAACTCAACGCGCACGGATCGGTCGCTTATGGTGACAGTTTTGCTTGAGTCATTAATCACGCTGGCCGTAATGACATCCAAACTAATGTCTAGACCGCCGACTTGGTCTTCGCCTTTTTGGCTAATCAGACGGACGCCTTGTAACTCGTTCTCTTCGGTCACCAGCTTGCCATCTAGCAACTGCTCGACCTTGCGGATGCCGTCCATAATGGTTGTTTCTAGGCCAGTGAGATGCTCATCATCACGGTCGACTTCGGCTACCAGAACCGGCACAGTTTTACGGTGTTCATGCTTCTTGGCTTGGCCAGGGTAGTTGTTGTGTGTTGTCATAGTTCCTATATTAGCATAACCTTGTTAAATAGTCAATTTGGTTACGCTTTACTCCCTACCGTTTTTGTAGCCTCAAATGCGGCAAGCATTTCAGGGATCATTGCCCCGTGGTGAGCAATAAGATTGTCTGGCAGGTTGTCCAAGGTGTAGAACTGGCCGGGGAGTTCGGCGTCCGCAGTAGCTTCAACTTCAACGAAGTGCTTGTTGGCAAGCTCACGGCCACGCTCAACGTCCCAGAAATTTACGCCGATTAAGACTGGTTCACTAAGCGGGGTAACGCGGCCGGCCAGCTCTCCGCCAAAGACACGTTGGAAGGCGCTTGAAAAGTCACCCGGCTTATCGGTGGAGCGCAAAACGGTACCAGGCATGTGCCATTGACCAGGCCAGTACGGGTCGTTCACGTCACGCTGCAAAAGCAGAACCTCGGCCTTACCGTCGGCGTTCATGCGTACCGGGGCAACCTCAACCGTCGGCGTTGTGACCAGCTCGGCAACCGCGTTAAAGATATCAAATGGCAAGAAACCTCTGGGTAAACGGCGAAGGTATTCAACAGTCTGCTTCACTTCTTCTGGGCTCAGTGGCTGATCCTTGGTTTGTTCTGGCACTGAAGCCTGGGGAGCTGTATTCGCTGGGCCGAGGTATGGCAGTTCGCCATCAAACAATGCCGTCATGAGTTTGCCGGTTGCGGCCTGGGTAAACATATCACGGCTCTTGCCAGCTTCGCCGACCGGGATGAAGCGAGAACCGAGGATGCGCTCTGCGGCCTTATTACCTTGGGCTGTATCGCGGATAGTTGCAGGGAATACATACTCGTTGCTGCCGTCCTCCCTTTTGATAACCTCAAGTTCGTTTGGCTCAACGCGAACGGCAAAAATGTGAACGCCCTCGTCTGGAGAGCCACTGGTGTCATAGAAAGTTGAGTTAGGATTGAGACCTTCTTTTGTAAGCTTAACAACTCTTCCGCCCAGGGCTTTTACGTCATAGCCAGTCTCTTCTTTTAATTCACGCTGTGCCGCATCTTCGTGGGTTTCACCGACGTCCAAGAAGCCACGAGGGACGTTCAAAACGTTACCGCCCAGGAGTGGACGGTTTTCTTCTACGACACCAACATAGACTTCACCACTTTCTGGATGCACCATGTACGGAATGGTTACCGCACCGCCACCACCTAACTCATGGATGACAACGCCGTCGTAACCCTCAGGGCGCTGTCCGTAGGTAATCTCGATGCCCATTTTAGTCTGCCTGAAACGAGCGTCGGTAACCGGTACGTTAACAGGCTTATCGTTAACAGCAATTTCCCAGCCGCGCTTAGCTTGTGCCTCTGCTTCAGGAGGGATCGGGGACATAACAAATGGTTGTGTGACTTGCTCGCCAGCGCCAGATTGTGAAGCGGTTTCTATTGTTGAAGTCATGGCTTTATTTTAGCATTTATTTTGTTTTAAGTCAATAAGGTTATGGTTTATTTTACCCTGTTGGGTGTATTGACATAATGTGTCTCTTATGCTAAAATAATGGACATCTCGGAGGTTCTGAGATTGCACTCCCTTGCGGAGTCGTACGTTAAGAGAGAGGTGATGTCGTGAACGACGTCGCACTGCAGCCCGCGCTGGCTGACTACCCCACCGACGTTTCGCCGGGCTGGGTTCACAGCCACGAAGGGCACCACCGTTTCTTCAACAGTCGGTTCGGCCTGCTCGAGGTCGGTATGGTTCCTGAAAAGACCTGGGACCAGTGGCTGTTCCACGAGAACGGCGGTGGCGGATCGCTTGTCATCGGCTACGTCCGACAGGCAGGCCAGCTCGAGGTCATGATGCTCAAGGCGCCCAGATTCAACCTGGTCGGCGACACAGACGACTACGAGCTGCCCGGTGGCTTCGTCGACAACGGCGAGACCAAACTGCTTGCTGCGATCCGTGAGACCATCGAGGAGACAGACCAGCTGGCCAACCCCAGCCCCGTCTCCGGACGTGGCTACGTGGGCAACCGCGCGTTCTTCCAGCTCGACGGTGAGCACGAGGGGACTTCGGTCTTCGCGTTCGAGCTCTCTGACGAGCAGGTCGCCAACATTGACGACAGCGACAAGCTGACGCTCATGTCCTGGCAAGAGGCCATCCGCACCACGCGGGACGCCCTTTCGGGCATGGCTATCGCTCGGTTCGTCGCTGACGCGCTGTAACACCTCGATAAACATGGTATACGCGGTGATACCAACTTCTGTCATCCAGACAGACGTAAAGACTCCCTTAGGGAATCACACCGGCAGTCTGAACTGCGCAAGTAGAGTTGGTTGAGATACCGGACTGGCTTCCAGCCACTTCACTTCTCCCAACTCCCTGCGCACTTCATCGATCTACGAATGATGTTCGTACTGACGAGTTCTCGGCCGAAGAGGCACAGAACGAAATCGATGGATATGGACTGATGCCTTAGCCTCGGCTATACTTTAGGCCAGATATTAGCTAAATGATTGGTGACTGACGGCACATGGAACAGCAATTGCAATTTGGCAAAGAACTAAAAGTTACCGAGGCCAGTATCCCTGGTTTTTTTGTGGTTGATTTAACGCTACATGGCGACAGCCGCGGCTGGTTTAAAGAGAATTACCAGCGCCAAAAAATGGAAGCCCTGGGCCTACCCCAGTTTGAAATTGTCCAGAACAACTTCTCCTTTAACGCTGAGCAAGGTGTGACCCGCGGGCTGCACGCTGAGCCCTGGGAAAAGTTCATTTCCGTAGCCAACGGCCGGGTCTTTGGTGCCTGGGTCGATCTGCGCAAGGGCCCCAGCTTTGGGCAGACACTAACCATGGAAATTAACCCTGGGCTGGCAGTTTACGTGCCGCGCGGCGTGGCTAACGGCTACCAGGCGTTGGAGGCAAATGTCACCTACACCTACCTTGTGAATGCCCACTGGTCGCCAGACGCCCAATATGCCGCCGTGCATTTGTTTGACCCCGAGCTGGGCATACACTGGCCAATCGCCCAAGACCGGGCCATTATTTCAGACAAGGATATGAACAATCCACTGCTCAAAAACGTGACGCCAATGGAGTTTTAGCTATGGATGAACAGTCAATCTTGATTGTTGGTGCCAATGGCCAGTTGGGCAAGGCGTTACAGGCCCGTTACCCTGGCGCACCGGCAGTTGATAGCACGCAACTCGATATCAGCGACGCCGCGGCAGTAGCCGCTTTTGATTGGAGCCATATTACAACCATCCTCAATGCAGCTGCCTATACCAATGTGGACGGTGCCGAAACGGATGAAGGCCGGGCGGCCGCCTGGCAGGCCAATGCCGTTGGTGCGGCCAATTTAGCCGAGCTAGCTATCAAGCATAACCTAACTTTGGTACACGTCTCGACGGATTATGTATTCGATGGTTCACAAAACCCGCATCGCGAAGCTGAACCGTTTACGCCACTCAGTGTCTACGGCCAAAGCAAAGCTGCCGGCGATATCGCAGTCAGCCTGACCCCTCAGCACTATATACTGCGCACCAGTTGGGTGATTGGTGAGGGCAAAAACTTTGTCCGGACGATGCTGGAGCTGGGCCGAAAGGGTGTGAGTCCAACGGTTGTTGCCGATCAAAAAGGCAGACTTACCTTTACCAGCGAACTGGTGCGGGCCATTGACCACTTACTGGCCTCAAAGGCAGCTTTTGGGACCTATAATGTCAGTAATAGTGGCGACGTAGTCAGCTGGGCAGAGATTACCCGTGTGATTTTTCAAGAAGCGGGCTTCAATCTGGTGGTTAGTGATACCACTACCGCCGACTATTATGCCGGCAAAGAAGGGGTCGCGCCGCGGCCACTACAAAGCGCTTTTGACCTCTCGAAGATTCAAGCCACCAGTTTTGCATCGAAAGACTGGCGGGAAGAGCTCCATACGTACATCCAGAAGGAGCTCCAGGCATGAAAGGTATTATTTTAGCTGGCGGGTCGGGTACCCGCCTGTACCCCATCACCATGGCTATCAGCAAGCAGTTGATGCCAATTTACGACAAGCCCATGATCTATTACCCGCTGAGTACGCTCATCAGCGCCGGTATCAGCGAAATACTGATCATATCGTCCCAGCAGGATCTGCCCCGTTTTGAACAGTTACTGGGCAGCGGCAGCCAAATCGGCTGTGATTTCACCTATCGCGTGCAGGATGAGCCGCGGGGGCTGGCCGATGCTTTCATCGTCGGCGAAGAGTTCATCGGCGATGACAAGGTAGTCATGGTACTGGGCGATAACATCTTTTATGGCACCGAAATGGGCGAAAAGCTCCGCCAATACACTGACCCAGATGGTGGTGTTATCTTTGGCTACCAAGTAGCTGACCCCGAACGATATGGCGTCGTCGAATTCGACGATAATATGAAGGTTATGTCCATAGAAGAAAAGCCCAAAGAGCCAAAATCTAACTACGCTATCCCGGGGCTGTACTTCTTCGATAATGAGGTAGTTAAAGTAGCGAAAGCCGTGAAGCCGAGTGCCCGTGGCGAGATAGAGATCACTGAACTCCACAACCATTACTTGCGCAAGGGCAAACTGAAGGTTGCTCTGCTGGACCGGGGCACCGCCTGGCTCGATACCGGGACGTTCGATAGCATGAACCAGGCCAGCCAGTTCGTGCAGGTTATAGAAGAGCGCCAGGGCATGAAGATTGGTTGCATAGAAGAAGCCGCCTATAACCAGGGGTTTATAACCAAAGAGCAGCTCAGAAAAATAGCCAAACCGCTGGTAAAAAGCGGTTACGGCCAGTACCTTCTTGGCCTCATCTGACCTCTGGGCGCCTGGCGTTTGTGATAGAATATTTTACAGAGCAATCTCTACAAACAGCTAAAATAAACATATGCCCTCTAAAGTTTCAAAGCGGTCACGGTTACGTTCACGCCCCCTACTTATGGGGCTGCTGGTGTGCGTTATAGCCACGCTCGTAGGTTTTGGCCTGTATCGTCATTACCACCACCCAAACACACCGGGCAGTAATACAATCACCTCCACGGCTGCCCCGGCAGCCGATAACAGCACCAGTAATGCGCGTAAGGGCAGTTCCAGCCCGAGCGCTACGCTTGATAACGGGGCCAGCAGTAAGCCGGCGACCACTACAGCCTCGTTTAGCGCCCAGATTGTGAGCGCTAACGTATCGGGCGGCAACCTACACGTGGGCACGCTGGTCAGTGGCACAACCAGTGGTGATTGCTCGTTGACTGCTACAAAGCCAGGCCAACCAACCCTGCAACTAGGCTCCAGCTCGGTGCAACAAAATGTCAATAATTATGACTGCGGCGTTTTTAATATCCCAACCTCTCGATTTCCGGCTGGCGGTAGCTGGCAATTACTACTAACCGTAACCCATAACGGCGCGTCCAGTACCGGCAGCGCCACAGTGAGTATCTAGCATGGTGTTTGCCAAGGTTTTCGGCCCTAAAAAAGTCCAAGCCTATAGCTTGCTGTTGGTTATGGTGCTCTCTGGCATCGTAATGGTATCCCCTGCCAAGGTAGCCGCCGGCAGTGGCTTTACGGCCGGCCGCATCATTGATAACTCAGTCTTTACAGATACCTCCACCTTATCAGCTGCGGCTATCCAGACTTTTCTCAACGGCCAGGTGCCTAACTGCGACACCAATGGTGCCAAGTCTATCTCGTATTATTACAACAACGGAACCGGTGAAACACACTCACGCCCATTTAACGGAGGCAGCTCCACCACCAGCAGCCGGGCCGTGTACGGTCAGCGGGTGGCCAACTGGTTTAACGCCCACCCGTCACCGGGCTGGATTACTAATGAGAGTGTCGCCCCGTACGTCTGTGTACAGAACTACATAGAAAACCCCTCAACTGGCCAAAACAACTTGCAAAACCCCGGCGCGTCAATCGCCGGCGGCCAGAGCGCCGCCCAAATTATCTACAATGCCGCCCAGCAGTATCAAATTAATCCCGAGGTGCTACTGGTTACCCTGCAAAAAGAGCAGGCCCTGGTAACCGACGACTGGCCGTGGACTTATGAATATGCCGAGGCCATGGGCTTTAACTGCCCGGACAACGGCGGCTGCAGTGGCTTTAGCGGCTTTTACCAACAAGTCAATGCCGCTGCCAAGCAGTACCGGAACTACTTGAACAACCCGAATAATTTTAACTACGTCGTTGGCAACAACACTATCCTCTATTCACCGGCTGGCGGTTGTGGTTCTTCGGTGGTTAACATCCAGACTCTGGCTACGGCCGCGCTGTACGACTACACGCCGTACCAACCGGACCAAACGGTTCTGAACAACACGAACCCGCCTGGCTCCAGTATTGGCCCTGGCACTGCTTCTGGTGATACGTGCGCCGCCTATGGCAACCGGAATTTCTGGTGGTACTTTAACAGCTGGTTTGGTGCTTCAATTGCCTCAGGCTTACCTGGTTGCGCGGCTGCCACTAACACCACGCTGGCCTGCATCTGGAATATGTCAAACCCAACTAATTTCGACCAGTACCTGACCAGCTCGATCAACACCCGCGACGAACTGTTCACGACCCAAAATTACCAGTACCTGGGCATTGGTTTTTATGGCAATGTCGTTATAGAGCCGGGCAACCTGCCGGTCTATCGGGCATCCACTACCGGTGGCGGCAGCTTTTTGACAACCGATAAGACTGAATATAACTCCCTGGTTGCCGGTGGCTGGACCGGTAATGGCGTTGACTTTTACGCCGATCCCCCAACCGCCGGCAATGCCGGCTTCCCTGTTTACCGCCTGTATAACCGTAACACCGGCCAGCATTACTGGACAGCCGACTGGCAACAACACCAGACACTAATGAGCAATGGCTGGACTGATGAGGGCATCCCATTCATGGCAATCGATACGGTCCGTCAGGAAACACCACCGCCGGCCGGTAAGCTGCTGGTCTATCGCTTCTATATTCCCCAAACCTATGAGCACTTCTGGACGACCGACCTGAGCGAGCGGGACGGCATGATTGGCGCCGGCTATCAATATGAAGGCGTAGCTTGGTATAGCTCTGCCAACACGGCTAATGCGCCGGTGTACCGCCTCTACGCGCCGTCTATTAACCAGCACCTGTACACGACCGACCTGAGCGAAAAGAATAACTTGGTAGCCTCCGGCGGCTGGAATTATGAGGGCATCAGCCAATACGTCAGTACCACCGCCAACTCACAGCCAGTGTACCGGCTATACGCGCCCTCGCTGGGCGTCCACTTTCTAACTGCTGACGCTAATGAGCGTAACCAATTACTAGCCAGTGGCAACTGGAATAACGAGGGTGTGGCTTGGTATCAGCCACAGTAGATCGGGGGTACGCCATGAAGTATAAATTGATTTTAGCCAGCATTGTTTTTGGATGTCTTGGCCTATTTGTTTTTAAGGCTATGGCTTCGGCTGATGTAACGGTGTTGTCGCCCTACAGTTGGGACCCTGGCTTATTTGCCACAACTGCCCGCTACTACGACTCGGCCCATGCGTGGGGGCAGCGGCAAACCGGTGGCGCCTGGGGCACTGGACCAGTTAACTATCAGTCGGGTGCTACAACCACGAATCGGGGTTCATCATCCGGAACGCTCAGTGTCGTCCTGAACGGCACCTACTGTCCGGGTGGCGCCTGCAGCTATGGTACGGGCACTGGCTATAAGGGACTTGTCCAGTTTTGGAATGACCCGAATAATTACATTGCCTTTGGCCTGATACATGATCCGGGCGTATCACCATCGGGCATGACCATTATGATTGAGGGGGCAGCTAACGGTCGCCCGGTTGGTGGCTATTGGCCGGGTGGCGCTATTACTGGCACCTCCCACCTGTTTACCTTTACCTGGACAGCTGGCGGCATTAGCGTCAATATTGATAATAATGTCACGCTGGGGCCCTACCCAGTCACCGAAAACAACCCCTCAATCTCATTCCTGGCGGCCGCCCGACAGACCGGCGACATAGACGACACGACCTTTACCAATATTTCGTTCCTCTCCGGCTCCATCACCCCTGCACCGGTGACCATACCGTCAGGCACGCCCTATTTCACCTACAGTAATACCGTGAGAGAAAACGGTTCCGGCACTGGTTATTCAGCCTACATAAACACTCACGACGCCAGTAATAATGCCCTGTCAGTCGGCGTCCAGACAGACTCCGGCTCACCCGAATCGCAAGGTCGGCCATATTACATCTGGGAATTGGTCCAGAACGGCCAGTTTACCTTCAATTATTTAGCGCCAGCCGATAATAACAGCCATCTACTCAGCCTTAAGTGGTGGCCGAACGACGGCACGGCTGTCTTTTACGTGGACAATACGGCCATAGCCGATATATCGGCTAACTTTGTGCCGAAACTTCTCTTCCAGATTGAAGGCAATGCCCGACTGAACGGCGACTCTGTCAATGATACCTTTACCAATGCCCAGATTTCGGTGCCGCTGAGCGGATCTTGGAACACCTCGTCGTTTAATTCCTTTGGTCTCACCGCTACCAATACCAATGGCCAGCCGCAAAATGGAGCTAACTTTACCGTGACTGGCACGGTATCGGGCCTACCCCCCGGCGGTAACTGGGATAACCACCTGGTAGCCGGCATCGGCATGATCGCCCAAAACTAACCCACTTAATAGCCATAAGAGCCCTGGGCTTGATATAATTCATTATAATGATTCTGTTTTTGAAAGGGGTTTTAGTACATAGAACCCAGAATTCCTATGTTCAGTTTTTTAGATATGGAATGGTGTCGGTAATTGCCCTAATAGTAGACTTTGGGGGATTAGTTCTCCTGAAAGAATATGCGCTCATTAACTATCTTATGGCTGCTAGTATTTCATTTATTGCTGGATTATTAGTTAATTATTTTTTAAGTATTTATTGGGTATTTCATAGCTCAAAACTTGAAACTAGAAAGGACGAGTTTATACTTTTTGTAGTTATCGGTTTTATAGGTCTTGGTATGACGGATATTATATTATGGGTTTTGACCAGTAGGTTGGGGGTGTTTTATATATGGTCGAAGGCAATTGCAACAGTTATAGTTTATTTTTGGAACTTTGGTGCACGTAAAAAATTTTTATTTCACTAGGGGGTATATGACTAAAAAACAGAAAGTAGCAATTATTGTTGGGGCAGGCCCGGCAGGATTAACCGCAGCCTATGAGTTGTTGCACAATACCAACATCAAACCAATTGTTTTTGAAGCATCGGATGACATTGGCGGTATTTCAAAAACGGTTAAGTACAAAGGTAATCGCATTGATATTGGCGGCCACCGTTTTTTCAGCAAGTCCGATACTGTTATGGAATGGTGGCACAATATTCTCCCTATAGAGAAGACCAAGGCAACAACAACCTTTACTCTTAAGTATCAAGGAAAGTCCAGAGAATTAGCCGGCGGTGATGGGGCTGACCCCTCAAAAACAGATGACGTAATGTTGGTTAGAAGCCGTTTGAGCCGTATATTTTACGGAGGCAGGTTTTACAATTACCCAGTTACGCTGGAAGCCTCAACGATTAAGAATCTGGGGCCTCTTAGAATGGTGAAAATGGGCGCTAGTTATGCCAAAGCGCGGATTAGGCCACTACCCGAAAAATCTCTGGAAGAGTTTTATGTTAATAGGTTTGGTAGAGAGCTTTTCAATACTTTTTTCAGGGACTATACAGAAAAGGTGTGGGGCGTACCCTGCTCTGAGATTGCGCCAGATTGGGGAGCTCAACGCGTCAAGGGCTTATCTGTCAGTAAGGCTATTGGCCACGCCGTTAAAAAACAACTCTCCAAAAAGCCCAGTAAAGACATATCTCAAAAAGACACAGAGACTAGTTTGATTGAATATTTCCTTTATCCAAAATTAGGACCGGGGCATATGTGGGAAACAGTTGCTAAAATTGTCCAGGATAAAGGAGGTGAGGTAGTTAAAAATCATGTCGTTACTAAAGTTCATGCCAATAAGGGTAAAATTGCCGCTGTAGATGTGTTGGATACTAAGACCGGCCAGCCAAAGCGCGTCAAGGGTGAATACTTCTTTTCGACTATGCCGGTCAAAGAGCTGATTGCTGCTTTTGAGGGCGTTAAACCATCTAAGAGCGTTCGCGAAGTTGCCGAAGGATTACCATATAGGGATTTCATAACTGTCGGTCTACTTATGAAGAACTTAAAAATACACAATGAAACTCAGCACAAAACCAAGAACAATGTAGTGCCAGACAATTGGATTTATATTCAAGAACCTGGCGTAAAAGTAGGCCGACTTCAGATCTTTAATAATTGGAGCCCGTATTTGGTTAAAGACTGGGCTAGAGTATGGATTGGGATGGAGTATTTTGTTAATGAAGGTGACTATTTGTGGAATATGAGCGATAAAGAAATGGCGGCATTTGGAATTGATGAACTAGCCAGCATTAATATTATTGACAAGGCGGATGTTATAGACAGCACAGTTATACGCGTTAAAAAAACATATCCCGCCTACTTTGGTACGTATGGTCGTTTTGATGAAATCCGTAAATTTACTGATAAATTCGAAAACCTATTTTTGCTTGGTCGTAATGGTCAGCACAAGTATAACAATCAGGACCATTCCATGTTAACGGCTATTGAAGCCGTTAACAATGTGCGGTCTGGCCGCAAAGACAATGACAATGTCTGGAATATAAACGTCGAAAAAGAGTACCACGAACAGAAGTAAAAGTGCGGACTAATTTTGGTCTCGCCTTTTGTTGGTGGCGTATCGCAATAGTATTAGGGGGCGCTTTTCGTCGTAAACTAAGAGCAGTCCCGTCATACTCGCTAAGACAGACCAATATATATAACGATAGTCTGGAGTAACACTTGCAGGTAAAAATGACAAAATATTCAACAGTGATGATGTGGCAAGCCCCATCACAGCCACCTTGTACCGTTGCAATTTAACGGACTGCAAAAGCAGCCAAATACCTACCAGTATCCAAAACCATGCCTGGTATGCAAAAGAAAAATACATGCGGCCAAAGTTATTAACATAGTAGTAGTTCATGGTTAGCAACTTATTATCCTTAACGTGAACCCCGTCATTAGATAGATTGGTTATGCCGTTTTGCCAAATATATTGGTTTGGGCCTGGAAATAAAAAAATCATAAACGATTCGATTTTATACACACAATACTGCACTGGTTGGTGATAAATCGAAGTCCACCAAAAGTTACTTAAGTATCTATACTGTTTGTCGCCAGTAATAGCACGATCATTATCATTGCCACAGGCCCAATATGAATTGACAAGTTTATCGGTTGTATTTGGAGAACACTGGGAAAAATGAAAGAGACTCGTCTTTAGCTGTAGCGGTATATGCGCAACTTCAATTTTATTTGGCGGTACCGTATTGATGATATCTCCTACCATAGTGGCAGCTTCAACATGAGGCACGGCAGAAGCATTGAAAAAACTATTAATGATACTGAGCGTGACAATAGACCCACAGACTATAAGCAGCGTCAGCATTAGTTTCATGCGTCTACTAGGAATGAATTTGCTCTCGTGAATAACTAAGAAAGTAATTGGAATTGAGCTCGCAAAACCATTGTGCAAGACTGTAGTTGCATACATTAAAAATATTAAGGCAGTGCCAAAGAGCAACCAGCGAGCCATTTTTGAAACACACAGTTTAAGCGTTAAGGCAATAGAAGTAGCAAGAAGTAACGCAAAAGCCATCTGGTTATCCTTCCAAATAACTCCTGAAATATTAACTACGTTGGGTAAAATACCCACTGATAAAACCAATAAAGACAGTTTGATGCTCTTGGTTCTTACCCATAAAACATAGGCTAAAATCAATAAGGCCGTCCAGAGCATAAATAGCTGTAATAACAACATGGAAGATATGTGACCCGTAAGATTTATTAGTCCTCTCCATATCAGCACTGTTGTTACGGGATGCCATGTAGTTAGCTGGCACTTATACAAAGCTTGACAAAGCTGATAACTTGAATCTGGGCTAAGGTAGCCTGGATAAAATAGGGCTGTATTTATAAGAAGCGCAATGAAAGCAAGAATAATTATAATGGCGCCCCAGTGTTTAGTAGCCGTGTTTTTTAGAAAACGCATACTTATAGTGCGGGATATAGTTTTAGTTGGTTGTTCGAGGGATGTCATAAAAAGCGTTATCTTTGCTTAAATTGGGGTTGATATTGGGGTCATGCTTAACATATTTGGCCCAGCGCCGAACAAATAATTGCTTGGCTTTTTTAAACTCCGCGGTGTCGCGTTTTTGGATTTCTTCGGGTAGGCCAACGCTGATTGATTCATGGTGGATCAGGCGCACGTAGGGGGTGTAGAGGTTCTGATAGCCGGCATCGTAGAGTTTAAGGCACAGGTCAACGTCGTTATAGGTAACCCGCAGCTTGTCATCAAAACCGCCAGCCTTCATGAACTTGTCTTTGCTAATCATTAAGCAGGCGGCGGTAACGGCGGTCATATTATGCTTGGTATTAAGCATCAGGTGTTGGGTTTGGCTGACTGTTTGCTCGAGTGTCATCATCGAAAATGAATTAGCCGCCACGCCGCCCAGGCCAACGCCAACGCCAGCGTGTTGGATGTGATAACCGTCAGGAAAGAATAATAGGCAGCCAACGGCGCCGATTTCAGGCCTTTGGGCATCACCAGCCAGCAGCTCCAGCCAGTTGCGGGTTATAACTTCGGTGTCATTATTCAGCATCACCAGCAGCTCACCCTGGGCAACCTCAGCGCCTTTGTTGCAACTACGGGAGTAGCTAAAAGGCTGCTCGGGCCAATCAACCAATGTAAAGTTTTTATGCTGCTTTTGCAGTTTGGTGTACAGCCTAAGGACTTTTTTGTCGGTACTGCCAGTGTCCACTAAGACAATTTCAAAGTTTTTATAGCTGGTTTTGCGGTATATTGATTCGATACAGCGTTTCACAATTTTGTATTGGTTTTTGCTGGGGATAACGATTGATATAAGTGGCTCGCCCTGCACCGGGTAGGTCAGTTTCCAGTAGCCGGTATGCTTTTTATCCTGCTCGAGCACCACATCCTTGTAGCCTCTGCGGTGGGCATCGTCGGTCAGGGCCTGGCGCTGGGCTTCAACAACATAGGGCTTGGCCTGCGTGGTTTTAGCTGTCGATAAGTCATGGATCCGCCAGCTATAGACAACTTTCGGTATGTGATACACCTTGTCAGTCATACCAGTAATGCGTAGGAAGAGGTCCCAGTCCTGGGCCCCGTTATAGGCTTCTTTGAAGCCGCCAACTTTGTCTAAAACGGTCTTACGAAGAGTGGTAAAGTGCGTAATGTAGTTGACACTCCGTAAGAAGTCGGGGTTCCAATCAGGCTTAAAAAAGGGCCCGAGGTGCTCGTTGCGGTCTTCGGTAATTTTATCTTCATCGGTATATATAAGGTCCAGCTTGCTATCGCCGTTCAGGGCTTTCACAACCTCGTAGAGAGCGTTTGGCCACAAAATGTCATCATGGTCCAGCAGGCTGACAAACTCGCCAGCCGCCATAGCAATGGCCTCATTGCTGGCACCTGAAATATGCTGATTCTTGTCAAGGAACTTGTACGTAATCCGTGAATCTATCTTGGCGTAGTCCTTGATCATTTGTCTGACCGCTGGATCGGGCGAAGCATCGTCAACCACGCACAGCTCCCAGTTGTCATAGACTTGTGCCCTGACCGACTCAAAGCAGTCCTTTAAAAAATCAAGCCGGGTATTGTAGGTTGGGACGACTATAGAAATTTTAGGCTTGTACGAAAAGCTAGTAGCCGCTTCCTTTAATTTACTGATTTCGATAAAGTCAGGGAAGTTTTTCTGCAGCCAAAGTTCATACTGCCTTTTTTCTTTTGGCAAAATGCCAAGCTGGGCAATCAGAACACGTTTTAAAACTCGCTTCAAGCGCGGCGACTTACCCAGCGCCCGTTTGGCCCCGAGCGACCCATAATGAATTGTCTTGCTTGCTATTTTTCTCATCAATCCGCCATTATAACTCAATCAATTGTAAGGGATGTTGCCTCCTTTTAAAACTAGATAAGTAGGCCGGCTACATGCTACCATTACGTAACAATGGACTCCTTAAGCTATATAGTAAACGGCGATGGCTTGAACTCAAGTGGTCTAGATCAGCTTGAAAGATATATTAACAATGTAAAGGCCTCGTGCACTGAGCATGCAGAGATTATTTTATATTTTTTGCATGAGCCAACATTAGACCCGGTCCCGGGCGTCTCGTTCATTGCTTCACGATCAAAACAAATTAGCTCTCTCGAGAAAGCTATAGCAGTAGCAAGAGGTGATAGGCTCATATTCACAACCTATGCAAACATTTTGGCAGACACGTTACTGTACATGGCCCATAGTGCTTTAAAAATACCAACATGTCCTTTTGCCATGCCAAATAAAAGAGGTCGCGTCGCACGTATTATTGGGATACGGCGAACTTCGAATGTCGGTTACATTATAATGAGTAAGGGTTTTGCCGCTAGTAACGCACGCGCCCTTACTGAACCAATACGCGCAGTTTACAAGGCAACTCGAGATCTTTCGCTATTTGTTTTTACGCCGCCAAGCAACCCAATGCCAGAGCGCGTGTTGCCAGACAGACTTGTATTCCGCCCAAATTTCATAATCCTTAGATGCCTGTTTTATATCCGTCGCCAAAAATGGCGTGATTATCGTGCGCGGAGACGAGCCGAAAAGCTTAGAAATCAGGTTTTGCCTGCTCCTTATAATATGAATATACCGGTTTTCATTATATGTCGTGATCGTTTAGAGCCTTTAAAAAAACTTATAAAATGGTGTGAAGATGAGAGTCTCAAAAACATTTATCTCATTGATAATGCATCTACTTACCTTCCCTTGCTCGAGTATTATAAGAGCACGCCTCATGAAGTCATACGCTTAGACAGAAACGTGGGGCATATATCGCCCTGGAGCACTGGTATAGTCGATATTTATGCTCCTGGTATTCCTTTTATCATAAGTGACCCAGATGTGATTCCTTCCCCCCAATCTCATGGAGCAGTTAAGTTCTTTGCGCATTTACTAAATAAGTATCCTGAGCGCCGAAAAGTAGGATTTGGCCTTAGAATTGATAACATACCCAACCATTACACCCTTAAGGAACACGTGGTTGCATGGGAAAAACAGTTTTGGGTATCGAAGGTCGAGCGTGATGTATATGATGCCGAAATAGATACAACATTTGCGCTCTATAGACCTAAAACTCCTTATGTGCTTGGTCCCGCCTTGAGAACTGGCGGGAAGTACGTTGCCATGCATGAGCCATGGTACCTGGATAGCGCCAAGGTCAATGACGAAGTGAAGTACTATCGCTCGCATGCTAACACGATGGTTGGGACATGGGGCGTAGACATAAACGACGTATCAGATACATACAAGAAACATAAGCATAATCTCAAGGGCAACTCCTAATCTAGGCTGGATTCCATGAGCTTGCGGACTCCTTGTTCATATCTTTGTTGAGAGTGACGCTGAATGACAGCTTTGTTATATTTTTCTATCGTTTGACGTTGGGCTAAGCTGTTCTGCTTGTATGCTAAGAATATCCGATCTGCGTAGTCGTGAGGATCAAATTTAGCAGTCACAATGCTGCCATTCTTTTCGTTGACAATACACTCTGGGATCCCGCCCACTGATGGAGCTACAATGTATATATTTGCCATGCAGGCCTCAAGTATGACATTGGGCATTCCTTCGTTCTTTGAAGTCATCAGGAATATGTCGTAGTTGTTTGTATCAAGGCTTGCAAAACCATCATATACGCCTTGATAGTGAATTGTTTTGTGGTCTTTTATCATATTGAGAAATCGATTGCCTTCACCATAATAGCCATCAATTGCTCCATAAATATCTAGCTCAATATTCTGCGTTTGCAGTAGTTTACCGACCTCAACCATAGCCTCAATAAGCTTTGAACTATTAATTCTGCTGGCCCAAAGCACTTTTCTTTTAATTGCATAGTCTTCTTTGGGTATAATTTTTGACGATACAGGCAAGTACAGGACCTCGATTTTATCTGGCTCAAAGCCATTAACTTCACTGAGTTGTTGTTTGTAAATAGCCGAGTCTGTTACAAACTTATCTACACCATCGTAAGCATCAACCAGGCCGTTATGAAGTACGTTATACAAAAACCCATCTTCTGTCATGTCAAATGCATAGGTATGAAGAAAGGTCATGCATTTCTTTTTTAATATTGGCCCATAGTCGCGCAATATTTGGTACCCAAGTGACGAGTTAATCACAGATAACCGCTTCACGTTCCATTGCGCAATAATTCTCGCTACAAACGCAGCTCTATACGCTTCATCTAGCCCAGCAAACCATTGCTTAGCCTCAATCAGTGTTGCGTTTTTTATTTCATTGACCTTATAGGCCCAGGGCGACTCAGTTTCTAGGCTTACAATTACCGCTACTTCTTTACCTTGACTCGTTAGAGCTTCGACTAACTTTAGTGCGGCCAGATCCGCTCCTCCCTCAACAAGATGCGGCACCATAACAATATCTGTGAAGATTTTATTTTTATATGTATTGCAAAATTTTGCATATCGATGGATGCCTTCGTTCGAGAAATGGCTATCGATAAGTTCAATATTACTAACAATATCGGTGCTTGGACGTATCATCGGTTCAATCTGGTTTAATTGCCCCCAGCCATTAGGCATTGGCTGCATAACACTTGGTTTTGTATCCGGAGCTTGTTGAATAAGAACTGTTGATTTTTGTGGCTTGTTTAGCCTGCGTGCAGCACTTCTTATGATCTTTTTGGCGTAATCCCGATTAAGGTGATACTGATCACGAAGATACCCATAGACTGCTGGGGCGTTTCTTTTAAAATGCTCAGCTGTTTTCTTAACTGTGGCGCGGGCCTCTTTAGTTTTTATATCATCACTCGAATTCGTATTTTGTTGTGTATGAGAAACTAAATCTGAAAATGTTTTAGGGCTCAAGACAGAGTTGAAGATACTGCCAATGTTAGCTAGCGAAAGGTGCGGCGAATACTTATAAAAAAATTGTGTGTCTTCAAGTGGGAGTAATGTGACACCTTCGTTAATAAGCCCGCCCAGAACCTGCATTGGACTATCTATCCCTGTCGCATATTTTTGCTTTTCAGTAACAAATGGCACTGTAGCGCTTAAAATACCATCGCATAAGAGCTTTGCGATAACCTGTGGAGCTTCTTGCCTAAGATCAATCAGCCGATTGTGGTTACCATACGCCATGAGAGAGGAGGGTATTAGTGCCCGCCTTTCTAAGCCCTCCGTGCTACTAGTTACGAAACGCAGGGCATGTGCAAGAAACTTGGGCGATAAAAAGCCATCTTTAAGAAAAATAACAAATCTCCCTTTAGTGCTTAATAACATCCTCTTATACATATCTTCCGCAGCGTAGTCTAAGCTTTCTGTCTGAAAGCCTTGCTTGTTAGCTTCTTCAATTATTTTTTGTGCAGGCGAACTAGAGGATTCAAAAGCAAACTGTATTTGCAATAAGTCATTAACCTTGGTCGGTATTTCATGAAGGAGTTGGGCGATGTTTCTGGTTTGCTTGTAAGCATCGAGCTCACTGCCTGATCTGATGACATTTATAGTTAGCAGAACGTCTCGACTAACCATCAATGTCTAACCCCAAGCCTTGTCAAAACTGCCCTTTTCAACCTAATGGCAGCGACTCTTAGAACCCGTGCTGTCGTCACCCCATTGACGCTGTTAATAGTAAACTCTTGTCCAGCAGAGCCGTGGCCTTGGCTACCGCTTGTTGCGTGTTCAGTCTCTGCGTACCCTGCTTTATTTTTCTTGGCTTTTTTAATTGCATGGGCAAGGGATGATACATATTGATAAATGTGGAGGCTATCATATGCCTCTTTCCGATACAGTTGCCGACGAACTCGTTCTATTGCAACTCTGTCGCGCAAAATCTTCTCGAGTCCTTTGGTCATGTTAGGAACCTCCGTATCCAAGCGGAAGGCCAGGCCCCTAGCAATTAAATCTTCCCCCAAACAGTCCCCGCCATTTGTTATAATTGGCACCCCATTCCCTGCAAGATCAGCCACCCGCAGTCTAAATGAGTACTCATTTTCTAAAAAAGTATTATTTATGGTGATTGCAACGTCGGCTGCCTCGAACTCCTTAATACGATCCTCATATTTAACCCAATCTTTAAGCACAACCGTCCCATCCTTTATCAAGTTGAGCTTCTCGGCTTGCTCTATAGCCGCAATATATTTGCCGTTAAATCGTTTGTTATCTTTAGGGTAGAAGGGGTTCGACCCGCCTACAATAGTTAATTTGGCCATCTGCCTAATGCTTCGGTTTGAGAAAGCCTTTATCAGGTCATTGATATCAAACCATGGATAAACACCGCCGAACCACAAGACATTGAGTCTCTCCTCTTTTGAGACCCTCTTAGCGTGGGACTGGTTTTTCGAGCTCTCGACAAAGGCAGGCAGCATAATAAATCGGGAATCATCATGATCGACTAAAGCACCAGTAGCGCCAAGAACACCTCTGTAAAAATGCTTCTGGTGATTATTACCTATGAGTATATAATCCGCTTTTGCTAGCAGCTCGTTAAAGACGGTAATGTATTCTTCATAGACGGACAACCACTGGTCGTCTTCGGTTTTATTGGTTGATTTTGTCAGGAACTCTACGTACATTGGCGAATAGGCATCAATAATAGTAGTTGAGGTAGGATCGAGCGCGTCGTAAATGGTCTTTGAGAGATTACCCATAGCACAGCTAAAAACAACTGCGTCAAAACCTTTGGCAAGCTTCTTTAAGGCTTGGCTGTCGGCGTTGAAATTCGTTATATGAAAGCCTTCTGTTTCGGTATACTTCTGGGGGAACTTGTCCCAGATTGCGATAGTTATATCGTAATCAGAATGCTCTTGCAGCCCCATGGCCATTCGCCAGAACCGTAATGCCGAGCCCTCAATAGTTGTATATTCTGGTGTTGGGACTGGATTATAGCTAAAGAGTAAGACCTTTTTTCTACTCATCTCGTTTCCTTTCGCGGTGCAAGATACGCTCTTGCTTAATCTTTAAGTAGTGCTTGAGGTAATGAGTTAGGCGAATTCTACGTGCCATCTCGGCTTCATTGTGAATAATCGCTTCGTAGTTTGACTTTTCACGTAACAGTTTCTCGATCTGCCTTTCTTTCACGCCTAGCATATCTAGCAAGTCTTTTTCGTGCTCTTCGTACCAATTAGTGATCGCCGCCTGGGGGTTTGGGCTATACATTGCTCTGTCTGATTTTTTCTTACTCTCAGATATCTGCGCAGCACCGACATATTGAAAAATTTTTGTGCTATTATCGCTCAAAATATCCAACAGTTCCCGCCCAGGTTTCGAGATGCCAATTTTTCCTAGCTCTTTTTTGAGTGTCCCCTTGGTGTAAGCAGCCTCGGTATAGTGCCACTCCATAACCTCAAATCCGGCCTCGTTAAAAACCCTGTCGATCTCTTTACTTGTATAAAAGTGTAGGTGTGTTTTGTCGAGTAAGCCCGTTTCTCCATAGTCAAAATCACCTCCTAACAACATGATGCGGACAGAAGCATGTGCCATATTTGGTATTGAGAATATAACCGTGCCCCCTGGCTTGAGATGGTCTTTGAGCATTGATAATGCTTTTGCCGGACCATATAAATGCTCTATTACATCCAGGAAAACAATATGATCGTATTTTTCACCTTGGAATTCTTTTTGCAGTGCCTCCTCCATAAAAGAATTTGCTACTTTTCGTAATCTTTTTGCGGCTTCTTTTGCGTCCCCTTTGTCCGGCTCAATACCATCAACAACACATTTCTTATACTTGATGAGTGCCTCGCCAAATCTTCCCAAGCTACAGCCCACATCTAAAACGACAGATCCCTCTTTGACTAGGTCGAACGCCTTGTTCCACGCGTTGTTTGGGGACTCAGGGACAAATTCTCCAGTGTAATTTGACATGCTTTTCCTACTTAACATCCTCGGGCGATGTACGTTTTATGCCAACACCACTCAGCCTCTCAACAATGTAGTCGTTATAGAAGTTGCCATAGGTGAATTTATTAAGTTCGGTAGCATCCCACAAGAAGGTGCTTTGCTCTTCGTATGAATCATAGTGTGTATGCCAGCCTTTTTCCCGCTCGGCAGGGTCAAAGTCTTTTTTGCGTTCTTTGAATATCTTTTTATTTGCCTGGCCAGAGGAACGTAACGGATAGTGTTTGCTAAAAAATTTTAGGGGGAACAGTTTTTGAGCCGGGAAATTGGCGTGATGGCCGCCGCTTGATGCAAGATCTAGCTTTTCATTATTCTTCCAGCATTTTATTTGCTGAAAATACCCCCCAATACCCGTAAATTCAAAATTATAGAAGAAGGCGTCGGGGTTCACGCCGCCTTCGAATCCTTCTTTTGTAGGCCGAAAATCAGCGACGGTAAAATCAATAGCGTCATATCCTAAACTATCGACAAATGAGATTGCCTGAACAAGTGTAGCGTTTTCCCAAGGAGATAAGCGTAGCTCATCTGCATCGTTATGAATAACCCAGTCGTGGCTGGCTTTTACTGCAATAGCCTCAACCCTTTTTAGCAGTCTTTCCCACTCAT
Organism: uncultured Candidatus Saccharibacteria bacterium; assembly: GCA_964584135.1. Classification (GTDB taxonomy): domain Bacteria; phylum Patescibacteriota; class Saccharimonadia; order Saccharimonadales; family UBA4665; genus CAZOYN01. The sequence goes on from CAZOYN010000003.1 coordinate 24,773, forward strand.
ACCTGTGTTTTACTGGTTTTTTCTGCGGGAATCGTTCATACGAAACTCTAGGATTACTTTTTGCGATCTTCTTGATAATTGCAAATGTATTGTCAGTTGACCAATTGTCAATAACATGGACGTCGACGCCTTGGCTTAAGAGATGTTCAATCGATTGGTCAACTATGTCCTCTTCGTTGTAGGCAGTCATAATAGCTATTACACGCAGCTGCGGAGAAAGTTTATAGGTGGCTTCTCTACCCGATATTGCAAGTACAGTGCCTTTGTACTCATCGTCATCATTACTAACCGTAAAGCCGATGCTGTGCTCAATTGAGTAGTCAGACAACAACCCGTTAAGCTCATCTATCGCCCACTCACGAACATGGAATGGGTTGCTTGGGGGGCCATAATCCTCTGCGCCACGTGCTCTTGTTCTATCTGGTGTCGATATAAGTAAATAAGGGGCGACTTTAGAAATTTTAGATAGATCCTTGAGGTACTTATGCGGCTCAACTATGTGTTCAATCACGTCTACAGATATAACAACTGCTTCTTTCAATATTTCTTCGTCAATGTTTGGCAACCCTTTCTCTAAATCATGATTGATGACTCTCGAATTCGGTAGATTTTTCTTTAGGAGCTCAATGTTTGTGTCACAGTCGACTGCAATAACTTCAAATCTTTTGCTCGCTTCAATAAGCTTCTCACCACTACCAGCACCAATATCAACAATGTATTTTTTATTTCCTCTTTCGGCAAGAAAGATTGCCATTTCGTACACGAATGGCTGATATATAGTACCGGTAGGTTGGATGTCAGGGAATGGGGCATTTTTCGCACGGATTTTATAACCCTTTTTTATGTTGTACGTCTTGTTCAACACTTCAGCTCTTCTCCTGCGTTAACTCAAGGGTATGCTCTGGCGCGACGACACCTGCAAATGGAGGATCGTCTACCGACAGTTTTGCTAAGCTTCTGTTTCTGGCATACACTTTTAGCGAAGATGGATCATACAGACTTGTCACTACGTAGTAAACACCACCCGAAAAAATATTCTTAACCGATAACCCAGCGGTTAGACGCTTGCCCTTGTGCCCGTCAATAGCTATTTTTTTATGGAGAGTGTCTGAATAGACATATGTAGGTCCGTTCTTCCCGAGGGTTAGCCCGATATCTAGTACCGCACCTTGAATATCCTGCTCAAGCCCGTACTTTACGGACACGTGTATAGTCTCCCCGTATTTAAATGTCCGTGTTCGTGCTCCGGCCGCGTTTGTAACAGTAACGTCTTCTATTACGGCACCATTTCTAATAATTTCGTCAATGCTAGGCTTTTTTGCCTTCGGGGCTACTTGCTCTTTTTCAATCTCTTGGTTTGTTGCAGCACGATTTATATCTTGATAGGCACTTGCTATGACGGCAGGTTTACCAGCCAGCTCAATTTCCCCATTATTGATTAATATTGCCTTATCACAGTACCTCTCTACAGCACTCATATCGTGTGTTACAAGAACGACTGTTTTATTCATATTTTTTACTTCTCGGAAATATTCCTGACATTTGTTTTGAAAAGCAGCATCGCCCACGGCCAGTACTTCGTCGAGTATCAAAATATCTGATTGCGCGCGTATGGCAATCGAAAAAGCTAGACGAACTTGCATGCCCGACGAATAGTTTTTTAGTTTTTGGTCCATGAATTTTTCAAGCTCAGCAAATTCTACGATGTCGCTATACATCTCTTCCATTTCTCTACGGCTAAAACCAAGCAGGGCGCCATTTAGAAAGACGTTTTCTCTACCAGTCAGCTCGGGGCTGAAGCCAACACCGAGTTCAATGAACGGGGTTAGCTTACCATTTACTTGGATTTGCCCTGCAGTGGGTGGGTAAATCCCGGCCATCATTTTGAGCAATGTGCTTTTGCCGCTGCCGTTGCGGCCGACAATGCCAAAGAATTCGCCTTTTTTAATTTCAAAAGAGACGTCTTTTAGGACACGCTGCTTTTCGTAGGTACGTTTGCCGCCGCGAACCATGCTTATCAGTGTGCCCTTAATGGAGTTCTGCCGTTCGTGTGGCAGGCGGAAAGTTTTGCTTACGTGATCGACTTTTATCGCGATGTCATCCATTAGATGTTCTCCGCGAAGTACTGAGACTGTTTCTTAAAGTATGTGAGGCCAACGATCAACACAACAACCACAATTAAAAACGGTATGAACTGGTACCAGCCGCCATCAAAAATATGCTGCGCAGTGAGCGTCTGGTGTGTCACGGCTGAGTACCTGGCTGCCTGCACAGCCTGGGCCATGGGGTTTAAGAGGATTAGCTTTTGGAACGTCAGGTTGGTGATACGCGATAGCGGGTACAGGATTGGCGTGAGGTAAAAGCCGGCTTGCAAAATAACTTCCCAGATATAGCTAATGTCACGGAACTTCACAAAGGCCGCCGACATAAACAGCGACAGCCCTAGGGCAAAGATGTAGACTTCGGCGAAAATGAGCGGCAGCCACAGGATGGACCACATGACATCAACATGGTTAACAATCATGAAGACAGCAATAACAACCAGGTTTAAACCAAAGTTAATCAGTGCCGAGATGCTGCTACTAAACACAATAATCCAGCGCGGGATGCGGATTTTACGGATTAAATCGCCCCGGCCGACGATTGAGGTCAGGCCTTGCTGGGTTAGCTCGCTAAAGAAGTTCCACATCACAATGCCCAGCAGGAGGTAAACCGGGAAGTGGGGGACGCCATTGCCAAGTTTTAGGAATTTTACAAAGACAATGTACAGAATGACGAACAGCAGTAATGGACGCAGCAACGACCAGGCATAGCCCAGCACTGAACCCTGATAGCGCAGTTTAAAATCCGTCCGGACCAGCTCTGACACCAGGGCCCGGTTTTTCTTTGTGACAAATCGCCTCATGTTTTGAGTTATTATAGAGGAAATGAGCTCCTCAGTCGATGCTAAGACCTGTGTTGTCGTCCCAAACTGGAATGGGGCTGACAGTTTAGCGGCCTGTTTGGATTCGCTGTTGGACCAGTCCCAAGAAGCGCAGGTTATTGTTGTGGAAAACGGCTCCGTAGATGGTTCGCTGGCGTTACTGGAGCAATACCCTAGTGTGGTAGTTGTACGGCACGCCAAAAACCTGGGCTTTGCCGGGGGCGTGAACAGTGGTATCTGCCGAGCTATGGAGCTGGGTGCCGAGTACGTGGCATTGTTTAACAACGACGCCGTGGCTGACAAGCATTGGCTGAAGCACCTGGTGGCCGCACTTGATGGCCAGCCTGAGCTTGGCATTGCTACCTCCAAAATTTTAGACGCCGAGGGCAAGCATTTGGACAGCACCGGCGATTATTACACCGTTTGGGGGCTACCCTACCCCCGTGGCCGCGGCGAAACTGAGCTGGATAGGTACGACAGCCAAACAGAAGTCTTCGGGGCCAGTGGCGGCGCCAGCTTATACCGGGTAAACATGTTCGAGGAAATTGGGCTGTTTGACGAAGACTTCTTTGCCTATTACGAGGATGTGGATTTGAGTTTTCGGGCCCAGTTGGCTGGTTGGAAGGTGGCCTATGTGCCAGGGGCGGTTGTGTATCACCAGATTGGGGCAACCAGCGGCAAAATTAAGGGTTTTACCACCTGTCAGACCATTAAGAACCTGCCCTGGCTGTTTTGGAAGAATGTGCCGGCTGGCCGGATATTTATAAAAGTTTTGCCACGGTTCACGCTGGCTTACCTGTCGTTTATTGTTAGCGCCCTGGCTCGTGGCCAGGTTGGGCCAGTCGCCAAAGGCCTGGCCCGCTACGCCTGGTTGCTGCCTAAAAAATTGGTTGAGCGGTGGCGCATCCAAAATCAACGCAAGGTTTCTAAAGGCTACGTTTGGTCTATGATGGCTCACGACTTACCACCAAATGCCTTGAAACTGCGCTGGCTTCGGACTACTTGGTGGAAGCTGATTGGGAGAAAAGATGGCTAAGATAGTAATTGACGCCCGCGAGTCTGGCACCACCACCGGCCGCTATGTCGATAAGCTGGTTGAGTACCTCTACGGGCTGGAGCTGAAGCAGGACATTACCGTACTGACCAAGGCGCACCGGCTGGGATATTTTGCTAAGGTGGCGCCGTCATACAAGCTGGTAGAGTGCCCGCACGAGGAGTTCACGTTTGCTGAGCAGTTAGGTTTTAGAAAACAGCTCGACAGCCTGCAGCCTGAGTTGGTGCACTTTGCCATGGTGCAGCAACCTATCTGGTACCGGGGCAAAACAGTAACCACTATCCACGACTTGACGACTCTGCGCTTCAAGAACCCGGCTAAAAATCCGCTCATTATTACGCTGAAACAGCAGGTTTACAAATATGTGATTAAAAAAGCAGCCCGGAAGGCAGCGCAGATCACGACGCCGTCGCAGTTTGTGAAGGACGAGGTGGTACGGTTCACCGGCGTCAGCCCAGACAAAATTACCGTAACCTACGAAGCGGCCGACCTCATACAAGAGGCGGCTGCGCCGGTTGAGAGACTGCAGGGCAAGCAATTCCTGATGTACCTGGGCCGGCCCATGCCACACAAAAACCTGGAGCGCCTGATTGCGGCCTTTGTGCAATTGCAAGCCAAGCACCTTGATCTGTGGCTGGTGCTTGCCGGCAAAAAAGATGCCAACTACCAGCGGATTGAGGCCGGCGTGCAGGCTCGCAAACTGCAAAACATTTACTTTACGGACTTTGTCAGCGAAGGGCAGCTGCGCTGGTTATATGAGCACTGCGCGGCCTATGTCTTCCCGAGCCTGAGCGAAGGTTTCGGCTTGCCGGCGCTAGAGGCTATGGCCCATGCCGCGCCAGTGGTCAGCAGCAATGCCACGTGCCTGCCGGAAATTTACGGTGACGCCGTCCACTACTTTGACCCGCTGGACGTGGGTGCTATGGCCACGGCCATTGATGATGTGCTGACTAACCCTAAATTACGGGCCGAGCTCGTCCAAAAAGGCCAAGTCCAGGCCAAAAAATACTCCTGGCAACGAACCGCAGAGCAAACGCTCGAAGTCTACGAGCGAGCCCTCGGTTCATCTTAGGCTTGGCTCTCCGTGACCACTGTAGTTTTATAGTATAACTGGAGTATAATTATACTATAATTTCACAGTGTGCTGGGTAAGCCCTAACTTCTCTTACAGGAAATCTCTAGGTCGCGGGCCTGAGTACGATGTGGCGCTCGCGGCCTTCGCCGTCGGAATCGCTGGTCAGGCCGTACTCGGCCGCCAGTTGGTGCACCACCCGGCGGTCGGCGGCGTTCATTGGCTCCAGGTCCATAGGCTCACCAGAGTCGCGCACCTGCTTGACCCAGATTTCGGCCCTGTCGCGCAAGCGGTCGGCTCGGTGCTTTTTGTATTCCGCAATGTGGACATTCACCCGGGTGTGCTCGTTAGCTTTGTTTTTTAAGGCAGTGCTGGTTAGGTGCTGCAGCGAGCGCATGTTTTCGCCACGGCCGCCAATCAGGAACCCGTTAAGGTGGGTGCTGGGGACATTGAGTTGGATTACTTCGTCGTCGCTGGTAGCGTAGACGTCGGTGTTCAGGCCAAAAAAGGAGAGTAAATCTTCGAGGTATTTTTTGGCAAATAAAATCGCTGCTTCCATTGAACCGTTCATCGTTTTTTCCTCCGCTTTTTATTGGAGTGAGATTTTTTAGATGACTTACTTACAATTTCGGCTTCCGGAATGGCCGCCACGTCTTTCGTTGGCTTGTCGGCCAAGGCTTCCATCTCGGTCTCATCTTCGCGCAGGACATAGCCTTGCTGCAGGAAGGCCACCAGGCCACCGACCAACCAGTAGAGGCTCAGAGCTGAGGCAATGTTGACCGTGAACAGGAAGATCATAACCGGTAATAGGAAGCGGGTGCTGCGGCCGACAGCGGCGTTAACCTCGGACTGGTCAGCTTGTTTGCCCGCCCCAGCTGATTTGAGGATGTCACGCAGTGAGCGCTGGTCTTTGCTGACCGGCATGAGCTGTTTACTCTGGTAATACTGCGCCAGGGCGCTGCCGAGCACGATCAGCATGGCCGGCACGTAAATCCCGCCGCCGCTATTCAGGGCGGCCCGGCTCAGGTTAACCACACCAAACAGGGTGTTGTCGAACAGGTGAATGTTGTGGGCCAGCGCCCGCATCCACGACAGGTGTTGCAAGCTGGGGTAGGCGAAGGTCACCAAGGCATGGGGGTTGGTAATAACCCGGCGCAGGCCGCTGTACAGGCCAATCAGAATGATTAGTTGGACGATTAAGATAGGGAACGTGGCAAAGGGGTTAATGCCTCGCTCTTTATACAGCTCCATGAGGAGCAGTGACTCTTTTTGGCGGTTGCCCTTGGCGGCGGCTTTGACTTTTTTGAGCTCGGGCTGCAGCTGGCGCATCACCTTAGCCTGGTGGAGTTGTTTCCGCAGCAGTGGCCAGAGGAGCAAACGGATAATGACCGTGAAGATAATGAGAGCCAGGCCGAAGTTATGGCCAGGCAAGAGGGCATAGACCAGCACCAGCAGGTTAAAAATCGGTTGCACTACAAACGTGGTAAACATCTCTGTTAAATCCCTTGGCTTTAACTATACCATGAGAGGTGGGCGAAACCGCACTTATCGATAAATATCCCGGCGGTGTCCCACTCTCTTTCCCATCGGGCAATATTCCATAAAGGTTATATTATAACTTATACGGAATATCGGCCGCAGGACACTTTCAAACTAAGCCGGCCTTTTGCAGCAAGTCACTTACAATCACAGTCAGATCGGCTGCTGGCATAGTGGCTAGCTGTTCATCGTAGGCGGTCAGCACTAGGTCGTAGCCCGTAGTTTGCCCGCCGATGTTCTGACGCACAATTTCGTACAACCGGCGGCGGATGCGGTTACGCACCACGGCCGACTTACTGACCTTGCGGCTGACCACAACACCTACCCGAAACGGCTTGTCGGACCCGCGTTGGCCATACTTGAGGCTCATCAGCGGGCCACGAACCGTCTGACCGCGCCGATAGACGGCCCGCAGGCTGTTGTAGCCGTGGAAGCGATGGACTCGGGACAGCATGCTTTGTCCGCGATTAAACTGTCAATTTGGCACGGCCTTTAGCGCGGCGGCGCTTCAGGACTTTTTGGCCGCCTTTGGCAGTCATGCGCTTCAAGAAACCATGCTCGCCGGAGCGTTGACGTTTCTTGGGTTGGTAAGTTCGTTTAGGCATCTCCCTATTCTAAGCAAGTAGGGTGAAATTAACAATGTTTACCCGCGGATCTTGGAAAGTTATCCACGGTTCGGCCGCTATTGTCCACAGTTTTACAGATCAGGCGTGATCATGTGTATAAACTCACCCCATATTTGGTGATATGCCGCACAACAGCGCAGTGGTGCAAAATCCACTGTGGAAAACCCGTCCAAAGTCCGTTACTATGTAGTGACGAGAAGGAGTTTGGGGTGCAAAAAGATAGCCTGTGGCAAGCAGTCTTGGGTGAGATAGAGTTATCGGTTTCACGCGGTAGCTATATTACTTGGTTCAAAAATACCTGTCTGCTAAAACAGGGCGACGAGGCGGTTGTTGTGGGCGTAGCGACCGTCTTTGTAAAGCAACAGATGGAGTCGCGCTACCACCAACTTATCGTCCAGACGCTGCAGAAAAATGGCGTCACGGCTGAGAAAATCGAATATAAGATTTCTCCCCTGGCGGCTAGCGCCAAGCAAACTGCGGCCATGGCCGCTGCTACCCAGGCTGCCCCGGTAGCCTCCCAGACTACGGTCACCAGCGAACACCCAGATTCATCTGCCCCTGCTACTAGTGGGACTAGCGCTAACACCCAGGGTCTCAACGAACGTTACACTCTTGAAAACTTCGTGGTCGGCGACAATAACGAGCTGGCTTTCGCTGCCTGCCAGGCCATTACCCAGCAACCCGGCGCCAAGTACAACCCGCTGTACCTATACGGTGGTGTTGGTATTGGTAAAACCCACTTGCTGCAGGCTGTTGGTAATGCGCTGGCTGCTAAAAACCCCCGGGCCAAGGTTTTGTATATTAACACCGAACAATTCGTGAAGGAATTTGTGGAGGCCCTGCGTAACCGTAAAACCACCGAGTTTGCTAACTATTACCGCAGTGCCGACGTCTTAATCGTTGACGACGTCCAGTTCCTGGCTGGCAAAGACAAAATGGAAGAGGAGTTCTTCCACACCTTTAACACCCTGCACCAGGCCAACAAGCAGCTCATTAT
>CAZOYN010000004.1:0-32619 GCA_964584135.1 uncultured Candidatus Saccharibacteria bacterium
GGAACTATTTTGTTGAAGCAGTAGCTTTGTAGATCTCTGCAAGAGTAGCTGTGGCTTGTTTCAGTCCGTCAGTCGCATTTATGTCTACGTCATGCATCCTTTGATACATGCCCGGGACGATAGCGTTTATTCTTTGCGCTACTTCTCTTAATCCGTCGGCTGATTTGCGACTTTCACGCAATGCATCAATCAATTTATTGTCACGAGCTACGAGCATTTCTAATGCCGCCGCCGCCACCGCACCCTCCGAAAGAAGAGTTGGCTCAGTAGCGCCATCAGCACCCTGCTTTAAAGCATAATATCGACCTGAAATCAGGTTCATTGCGTCAGTCCGGTCAAAATCTTCGCCAGGTGTCACAAAGCCACTCTCGCGGCCTTGCTCAAGCATGTATTGGCCACGCTCATATTCGGCATAACCTTCTTCCAATAGAGTGCCCCTAACTTTTTTATCAGCTAACGAGGTAACCACGAAGCCTATGCGCGACCGATCACCGCTTACTACTGTTTTCTTACGGAATCGGCCTGTTGTCTCAGCTCTAAGTTGAACCGGGTTAAGCGTGGCTGAACTATGTGCTATTTCATGCACAGCTATACTCTCGGTTATTTCAGCACCGTTCAGTCGTTCTGATTCTGGGTCTCGTTTTACGATGATTACGTCAATGTGTTGCAAGTATTGGCCTTGCGACGAGTGCTCTGAGTGAACTGTAACGCCGCCGTGGGATGCTAGCGCTTTTGCATATTCATTTGGGTTTAAAAACAGCAGCGGCTTTTGAGGAGCACCCATCTCCTGGCAATATTTGTTAATACGACTTAAGTCTAGCCCAGCTTCATTTCTAGGTAAACCTAAAACAAAATCACGACTTTGATCAAGCATTGACTCATATGCTTCTTCGTAAGCCTCGTTCGGCGGGAATAGAGCAGGGTTTAACGCCGTTCCACCAAGGTGTGAGAAAGTAACCTCATTCCTATAGGTGGCTTCTTCTGCGAAAGATTCAGTAGTTGGTGCAGTCATTGTGTTTATTTTTACCCATTAATTAAACATTAGCATAATATTGCTAAATAAGCAAATAAAAAGCCTCATAATTAAGTGAGACTTTTAAACATAAGCATCTTGGCGGGCCCGACCGGATTCGAACCGGCGATCTCCTCCGTGACAGGGAGGCGTGATAGGCCTCTTCACTACGAGCCCTCGTTGAAAAGACAGGGGTAATCATAGCAATTACAGGTATAAAAAGCAACTGGGCACAAAAAATACCCGCCGGGGCGGGCATACTTGCTTGTTCATGGAAAGTGAGTTCGGAAGGATGCAGGGCAAGTGGTGCTGGAGGGGGCAACCCGTTTAGATTGGGCGCCCCCTCCGTGCACAACTACTTGCCGCAGCTGACGTTGTCGCAACCTTCCCTCAAGTTAGGGTTAGGAATTGGCACTCCTGGCTCGAAGGCTAGAACGAAGACGCTCGAGAGCGTCAACTGGTAGTGCTGGCCAGCCTTGGTCTTGAAGGCCTTAACGAACGGGACGGGCGAGTGATCATTCCAGGAGATGTGCTGGAATGTCGGGGTGTGGGCCGTACCGTAGTTGGCGTACGCCTTGACCACTTGTTCGTGCTTGGTCTTCACCAAACTGAGGCGCAAGTAGTCCTGGTTGTCCTTGCTGAACTTAACCAGTACGCCGTCGTTGGTCGATGGGTGCCAACTGCTGCCGTCGTAGATCTGGGCATTGCTAGCCGGGATAGTTGACGCGTAGTAGGGGCCGTAGTAGATCATGACGTTACCGTTGGTGATCGTTGCTGCCAAGTCTCCTGAGGGTTTCATCAAGAAGCCAGCCGCCACCAGTACGGTAAGCACCACCATGACAGCGCCAAAGCGACGCATAACGTTTCCTTCCGAACTCGTGTTCCCCGGAGGGAACAGGTACACACATCTGTTGATGTGATCGGTACATATTAGCATAAGCTTAATAAAATGTCAATAGGCTCACGAAGGAGAGTTACGCATTGAAACCTCCGAAAATACGCTTTTTGGAATTTATGATTATTTTCATAAACCGCAATTTTCCTATCTGTTAATTTTGGTTGTTTATGAGTATACTCATAAAAATGAAAAACAGTCCAAACGAACAGGTCGAACACCAACTCGCCGACCCCGAGCAACTGCAGCGGCTTGGTTTTAGCAGGCTGGCCGCGGACAGCTATTTAAGCTTAAGCAAATTGGGGCCGGTACCGGTTAGCCGACTAGCTGCTGACACAGATAATCACGCTTCAAACCTCTATCCAGCACTTAAATGGTTGGAAGAGCGGGGCTTTATCAACCGGCTCAAAACCGAACTTGGGCCAACCTATGTCTCGGCCGTTAAGCTGGAGGACGCGCTTGACGACTTCTTCCACTATCAGAAGCAGCAAGTGCTGCCAATTATCAGGGCTCAGCGCGGGCGCTCTGGGTCGCAATAACTGGTATAATAGCTCGGTATTTTGCCGATGTAGCTCAGTTGGCTAGAGCACCGCTTTCGTAAAGCGGGTGTCGCGGGTTCGAATCCCACCATCGGCTCCACGCGGGTGTCGTATAACGGCTATTATGTAGCCTTCCCAAGGCTAAGACGCGGGTTCGACTCCCGCCACCCGCACCATCGTTTTCTCAGCTAATAATGCTACAATTGGATCTAAGAATATGGCCACGCCTAAGAAGTATTTTCACGACCACCTGGTGCTTTTGTTGCTCAGTACCAATATTTTCCTCACCCTATTAGCGGCCAGTTTTATCCTGCTCCGTCTGAGCGGCGGCCACAGTAACAGCTACATCGTGCAGTGCCGTGACTGCTCCAACCCGGCGGCCATTAACAAGTTCGTCAGTGGTAGCGTGGTGGACTTACTCAGTTTTATTGCCTTTGCCGTACTGGTATTGCTAGCCAACACCATGCTGAGCCTGCGGGCCTATCACGTGCACCGCCAGCTGGGTGTGGCCATCCTCGGGCTGGGCCTGCTGCTGCTGACGCTGACCATCATTGTCAGTAATGCCTTACTGGTCCTGCGCTAGGCCATGACCAATCTGGAAATACCCTTTGAGAAAGACCGCAAAGGCCATTACCGCTTCTTCGAAATCCTGCCTGGCGCTCTGAGCTGGAGTCTGTTAGCACTGCCATTTGTGCTCAGTTACATTAACGTAAGCGTACGCTACATTACGGTTAATCTGGCCGTGGTGTTTATCTTAGCGTATCTATTGTTGTTCTTTGTGCGGTCTATGGCTTACTCAGTGCGGGCCATTGCTGGCTACCGGACCATGCGCCAACATCTAAAGCTGGACTGGAATGGGCTGGCTGCTGACATTGAAGTTGGGCAGGTCACGTCGCTGGCAATCGCGCGGCCAGCTTGGCATCTGGACAACCTGCGCCGCTTGCACACCTTAAAAGATCCTATTAAGCCCGGCGAAGTCGTGCACGCCGTGATTATCGCCACGGTTAACGAGAGCCGGGAAGTGCTGGAACCGACCATTCAGGCTATATCCAATGCCGATTTTGATCCCAAAAAAATAATTTTGGTGATCGCCTACGAGAGCCGCGCCGGCCAACCAACTGAAGATCGGGTTCAGGAACTGGTAAAGCTGTATAAGGGGCAGTTCCACCACATGATGGCCGTCAAGCATCCGTCCAACTTGCCTGATGAGATTATTGGTAAGGGCGGCAATGTTTCTTGTGCCGGACGCGAGCTGAAGAAATATCTGGAGGCCGAGCAGCTTGATCCAGCCAAGGTGCTGGTGACCACTCTCGACGCTGATAATCGACCGGATAAACGTTACTTCTCGGCGCTGACATACCTCTACTGCGTGGTGCCTAATCGTCTGCGCGCCTCGTACCAGCCGCTGCCGATGTTTACTAACAACATCTGGGACGCCCCAACCTTGATGCGCGTGATTGCCACCGGTAACAACCTGTTTTACATTGTTGGCACCCAGCGGCCGCATCTGGCGCGCAACTTTTCGGCTCATGCCCAGCCCATGCAATCACTGATAGAAATGGACTTCTGGAGCACTCGCACCATTGTCGAAGACGGCCACCATTTCTGGCGGTCCTACTTCCACTTCGATGGCGACTATCGCGTCTACCCCTTAAGCATCCCGATCTACCAGGATGCGGTACTGACCGAAACCTACCTCAAAACACTCAAGGCGCAGTTTATTCAGTTGCGCCGCTGGACTTACGGAGCCTCAGACATCGCCTACATCGCCGATAAGGGCCTCTACCACAAGAACAAAGCGCCCAAGTTTGATGTGGTGGCCAAGCTGCTGCGCAGCCTGGAAGGGCATGTCACTTGGGCCACCGGTCCACTCATTGTTTACTTTGCGGCCTTTATTCCATCTCTGTTGCACCAAAACTATGCTACCTATGAACTGCCTGTCTTTATTAGTCGGGTACAGCGCTTTGGTATCGTGGGACTACTGGTTGCGCTGTATGTTTGCTTGGTGACGCTGCCACCGCGGCCAGCCCGCTACAAACGTCACCGCTCCATCTTTATGCTCACCCAATGGATTTTCTTACCGGTCACCAGCCTGGCCTACAGTTCATTAGCTGCCTTTAACTCCCAGACCCGCCTGATGTTCAAGCGCTACCTCAGCACCTTCGATGTTACCGAAAAGGCTGTCGTAACCGAGAGTGGGCGAACCGTCAGCTAGTCCAGCTGGTGATAAGCCTGGTAGTGGCTGCTGGCCGCTGTGTCGAACCGGTTGAGAGCCACGGTGGCAATACTGGCCAGCCGGCTGCTGCTCACGATGCCACTGCCTAATTCCGTTGCTGCTTTAGCAATAATGCTATCTGTCAGGCCAGCAGCGTCCCTTAGGGCGGTTTTCCGGTGCTTACAGCTCGCATACAAGCTTAAGAATAATTTATCGCGTGAAAAAGGCCGTAAACCCTTGCCGGTGTTTACCATCCAAGCAGCAGTGTAATCTGGCGCCTCTTCGGTGGTGAAGATAGCTTTACAGGCGAGGCACTGCCGCCGCCGCCATACCTGGTTATTCCGTTTCTGCAAACGCGAGTTAATGACGTGCGTTTTATCACCACAATGTATACAAACCATGTCAATATATTGACATACAGCAATTAAAAAGGCCAGTGGATAATAGTCTCAAATCGGTGGAAAAGAAAAGCCCGAGAACAGTAGACTCTCGGGGTGATTGTGCGACGCGCTTGCTACCTACTTGGTGGTAGCGAGGCGTTGCCGACGGATGCGATTGTTCGGTTTGGAGATTAACTCCTCATAAAACATCTCAAAGGCGTCTAAGGCGCTTTTGTTACGAATATCCAAAACTTCCTGTTTAACCGAACCAGTGTAGACGAAAAAAACATACCAGTCAACACTCCAGCCCTAAATGCTAGTGCTTATAACAGAGGTCAGATTGGTCCAGTACAACTGGTGGGCGATATAGGATTCGAACCTATCACCTCCACAACGTCAATGTGGCGCTCTAGCCAAATGAGCTAATCGCCCCAAGGGGTAACGAGACAGATTATACCGTTAATCGAGCCGCATATACAAATTATCTGCGTATTAATACCACATGTGACGTTGTGGCCAGCGAGTTTTCCCCAGGTGGAAATGTAGGAATTACAGCATAAATTGGCTAGCCATATAGTACTAACCTTGCTATAGTACTCAATTACAGGTGAAGTTTTGACGAGACTGTTTTAGCCTCGCCAAAACTGGCGAAGAGCGGTTGAATGACATTGCGAGATCATTCAACCGTTTTTAGTAGCTGGCCGACTTGCTATACTGGACGTAAAGAGGAGACTGATGGGCGAACAATCTGATACTGACCAACTGCATCCTATGCGACACTCGCTGGCCCACATCTTAGCCACGGCTGTGCAACATCTCTGGCCAGAGGCCAAATTTGGCGTCGGGCCGGTAGTCGAAAACGGGTTTTATTACGATATTGACCTGGGTGATGCCAAGGTCTCCGAAGAAGATTTTGCCAAGATTGAGGCCGAAATGCGCAAAGTTATCGCATCTGATGTGCCTTTTGAGCGGTTTGAAAAACCGGTTGACGAGGCTATTACCTGGGCCCAAGCGGTCAAGCAGCCCTATAAAGAGGAATTATTAAACGACTTGAAGCGTTCCGGCACCAGCGTGTCCTTTTATAAGAATGGCGACTTTACCGACCTCTGCCGCGGTCCGCACGTGGAATCAACCGGTAAGGTTGGGGCTTTTAAGTTGTTGCGGGTTTCCGGAGCCTACTGGCGGGGTAATGACCAAAATGCCCAGATGCAGCGGATTTATGGGGTGGCCTTTACTTCCGAAGACGAACTTAAACAGCACTTGGCCATACTCGAGGAAGCCCGCAAGCGGGATCACCGCAAACTGGGGCAGGAGCTGGACTTGTTTGTGTTCTCCGATATGGTGGGCTCGGGCTTGCCCCTGTTTACGCCGCGCGGCACGATAGTGCGTGAGGAGTTAGCAGCTTTTTCTAATAGTCTGCGAGCACGCTATGGCTTTGAGAAAGTCTGGACACCCCACATAACAAAAAAAGATCTGTACGAGGCCTCAGGGCACTGGGCAAAGTTTGGCGACGAGCTCTTCTTAGTGAAGAGTCAGGAAACCAGTGATGAACTGGTTTTAAAGCCCATGAATTGTCCGCACCATACCCGGATTTATGCTTCGCAGCCCCGGTCGTACCGGGATTTGCCGCTGCGCTATCTGGAAACGGCAACAGTCTATAGAGACGAAAAGACCGGCGAGCTCGGTGGACTAAACCGTGTACGGGCCATTACTATGGATGACAGCCATGTTTTTTGCCGCCATGATCAGATTGAGAACGAAATGAACAACCTGTTGGCGGCGGCCAACGAGCTCTATATCACCGTGGGTATGCCCCTGCGGGTGCGGCTCAGCTACCGCGATGAATCTGATGCCTATCTGGGTTCGCCGGAACTCTGGCAAAGTGCCCAGGAACAGCTGAAGAACGCCATTGTGGCTAGTCAGTTGGAATATTTTGAAGTAGCTGGCGAAGCGGCCTTTTACGGCCCCAAGATAGATTTTATGGCGACCGATGCCCTCGGCCGTGAGCACCAGGTGGCCACCGTGCAGCTGGACTTCGTGCAACCGGAGCGCTTTGGTCTAGAGTATGTGACCCAGGATGGCTCTGCGCAGCGGCCGGTCATGATCCACTGCGCGCTGCTAGGCTCAATTGAGCGTTTCCTGGCGGTATATATTGAACACACCGCCGGGCGCTTCCCGGTATGGCTGGCACCAGAGCAGATCCGGGTGCTAACGGTCAACCAAGAAGACGAAACCGTAGCCTTTGCCAGCAAGTTGATGGAGCAGGGCAAGGAGCTGGGCTTGCGCGTGGTGGTTGATAACTCTAATGAGTCGGTTGGTAAAAAGATCCGGGCAGCTGAGGTAGCCAAAGTTCCCTATACACTGGTAATTGGTGACAAAGAAATCCGCGGCCAGCAGGTGGTGCCGCGTTTGCGCCAGGATCTAGCTGTCGTAGCGGTGCAAACAGAGATGGACATCGACCTATTTTTGAAGTCCGTGGCTAACGAGGCCAAGAGCCGCGTCAACAAATCCTCGATGTGATGCATGGGCTTGAGGCGGGGTTTCGGGAGCGGGTGGAGGCGCTGGTAACGCAGATTCCCAGGGGCCGGGTGATGACTTATGGTCAGCTAGCGGCTCTGTGTGGTAATGCTCGGGCGGCACGAATTGTGGGTGGCATCGCGCATTTTGGTGATCCAGATTTGCCCTGGCAGCGGGTGGTCAATAAGAAAGGTGGCCTGGCGTCAGGGTATCCCGGTGGCCGAGGTGGGCACAAACAAGTACTCGAAGCCGAAGGTGTCACGGTGTCCGAAGACTACCAGGTGAATGTTGATACTTTGCTTTGGTGGCCAAACTTGCGTGGCTGAAAGCTCGGCTTCCTGACTGTTTCTTTTTGGCCCCTTCAATTTTTTCCCAAAATTTTGTTACTGACTCAGATTAACACCTTAGAAAAACACCCAGTAACGAAAAAATGTGAAAAAGTTAAAAGCAGCCAAAAGAACTAATCGAAAGTACCAGGTATTATAGCTTTAACGTATGAATAAGCAATCAAAATTGTTAGTTATTGTCGGAGAGACGGCTAGCGGCAAGTCGGCGTTGGCCCTTGAGCTGGCAAAGCGGTTTAACGGAGAGATTATCTGCGCCGATAGCTGGACAGTGCGCCGCGAGTTGAATGTCGGCACGGCCAAGCCTTCTGCGGAAGAGCAGGCCCAGGTGCCGCACCATCTCTTAGATATCGTTGGTCCAGATGAGGATTTTACGGCCGCGGTATTTAAACGGCTGGCCAACCAGGCTATTGCCGAAATCCAAGCCCGTGGCAAATTGCCGATTTTAGTCGGTGGTACTGGTCTATATATTGACGGCCTGTTGTATGACTTTGGCTTTTTGGCGGAAGGTGACCGCGACGCCCGGGAAGCGCTGAATGGGTTGAGCATCGCGGAACTGCTGCAGAAAATTCAGGACGCTGGCATTAAACTTGGTGACGTGGATACGCGTAACAAGCGGCGCTTAATCCGACTATTGGAAACCAATGGGGCTCGGCCAACGCGCGGGAACTTAAGGCCAAACACGCTCATTTTGGGCCTAAAAATCGAGCGCAAAGTTTTACAGGAGCGGGTCGAAAAACGGGTCGATGACATGCTAGCGGCCGGCCTGGAAGACGAGGTTCATAACCTGGCCGAACGTTATGGCTGGCAGGCTGAAGGCCTGAAGGGAGTGGGCTACGCGCAGTGGCAAGGCTATTTTTTGGGCACCCAAAACCTGGCTGAAACACGGGCCAAGATCATTAAAGCGACACTTGATTTAGCCAAGCGCCAGCGCACCTGGTTTAAGCGAAACAAAAGTATTCACTGGCTTACCACCCCTGTAAATTGGACAGAAGTTGTAGAGTTAGTAACAACACCTTTGGACACATAAGATTTCGTGCTTGAACCATCTTTTGTTACAATGGAAGCATGGTTGAGCAACTCTTTGGGTCAAAAACGCGCGTTAAGCTTTTGCAGCTTTTTTATAGCAATCCAAACCGGTCTTTTTACGTCCGGGAAATTACCCGTAAAATTGACGAGCAAATAAACTCGGTTCGCCGCGAGCTCAGCAATTTACTCAGCATCGGCATCATTACGTCCGATACTACCAACAACAAGCTGTACTATGAGGTTAACCAAAAATACGACTTTTACGAGCCGTTGCAGCAAATTTTTGGCGGCGGGATAAAGCCAACTGCTAAAAAATCCACGGTTACCGACAACAATGTTGACGGCATTGCTGAGACCGACCTTAAGTCAGTCGGCCATGTTGAGTTGGCGGTCTACACCGGGCAGTTTACGCGAGACAATACGGCCGGCATCGACTTTTTGGTCGTGGGCGAGGTCAACCCGAATGCCTTGCAAAAGTTTGTTGATGCCCTCGAAGCCAAAGAAAACAAGAGTCTGCGCTACGCGGTTATGAGCCTGCCGGACTTCCAATACCGCCAACAAATTAACGACCGCTTCGCCGTGAGCATTATGAACGCTAAAAAACAGGTGTTGGTGGATCTGCATAACCTGTTGGAGCAGTAATGGACCTACAGTTTTACGGCGGTAATTGTATTAGTTTGACGCATAAGGGCGTGCGGGTGGTGGTTGACGACAATTTAGCCGAGCTGGGCGGCAAAACTATTGTGCGACCCGACGATGTGGCGCTGTTTACGGGTCCACATGGTGAAGTAAAGGCGCGCTTAACCTTGGACGGGCCGGGCGAGTATGAAGTCTCCGACATCTCCATTGTTGGCATAAAGGCCCGGGCCCATATTGATGAGCCAGACCAAAAGAACGCCACCATGTTTAAGTTGCTCGTTGGCGACCTTACGATTTTAATCACCGGCCATGTCTACCCGGACGTGAGCGACAAGCAGCTGGAGGCGATCGGACTGGTAGACATACTATTTGTGCCAGTCGGCGGCAACGGCTACACGGTTGATCCTGTGGGTGCCTTAAAGCTTATCAAAGAAATTGAGCCAAAGCTGGTTGTCCCAACCCATTACGCCGATTCGGTCCTAAAGTTTCCGGTGCCGCAGCAAGAGCTGGCGGCAGCTTTGCGCGAGCTGGGCATGGAACCCAAAGAAACAGTGACCAAACTACGCCTCAAGCCGGGTGAGATCAGCGATGTTACGCAGCTGGTCGTTTTAGAGAAAGCCTAGATTTATTTAACAGGGGTCAGAAGACCCTTTTTCTTGAGCGTGCGGATAGCCTGGGTGCTAAGCTTCATGGTGACTTTTTTGCCGTCAACCATAAGCGTCTTAGACTGGAGGTTTGGTTTCCAGACTTTCTTGGTGTGGCGCTGCGAAAAGCTGACATTGCTGCCGTACTGCTTGCCTTTACCGGTGAGATCACATACTTGCATAAGGTGTTATTGTAGCCGAAAATGCCACCGGAGTCAACGCTGGCTTGCTATACTTAAAGGATATGCTCGCTAACCTATCTTTGACCGAACTGGTGGTCGTGCTGGTCTCAATCCTGATATCGATGGCAGTCCACGAAGCGATGCATGGCTATGTGGCGCACTGGCTGGGCGACAGCACTGCGGCTGATATGGGGCGGCTGACGCTCAATCCTCTCAAGCACATCGATGTTATGACAACAGTTTTGCTACCAATGTTTCTGATTTTACTGGGGTTGCCACCGTTCTTCGCGGCTAAGCCGGTGCCATTTAACCCGAACAGGGTAAAGTATGACGAATTTGGCGCGGCCCTGGTAGGCATAGCCGGACCGGTGACAAATTTGCTATTGGCGGTTGCCGGAGCCTTGGTTTTCCGAAGCCTGGGCCCGGATGCCAGCCAGGGCGTGCTTAATGCCTTGACCTTATTCATCTTGGTAAACCTTGGTTTCTTTGTCTTTAATATGATTCCGTTCCCGCCGCTGGACGGCTCGCGCCTGCTGTACGCCCTTGCTCCTGAGGGTCTGCAGCGGGTCATGCAACAGATAGAGGCCATGGGTTTTATGGCGATTTTGGTATTTATGTTGCTGGCGTTCCAGGTGATCGCGCCGGTGGTGATTCATATAGAAACCAGCCTGTTTCAGCTTCTCACGGGTGCCAGTTTGGGCGTATTATACAAGGGCAGTCGGGTGAGCCCTCGGGCTCTCGCTGAGAAATGATTATCTGATACTAGTCATTAGGGAGCTCAAGATTTGCGATGGCCGAGGCCAGCGCGTGCGGGCACCCACCTGGGATTTCTCAGGTAGATCACTCAGCACCCGACTTTTTTAGTGGTAAAATGAGTTGGACTTTCTTCGGGGTGTAGCGCAGTTGGTAGCGCGTACGGCTGGGGGCCGTGAGGTCGCAGGTTCAAGTCCTGTCACCCCGACCAGGATCTGAATTACACAAAATAACACCTCTCAAGCTTCGACCTTATTGCTTCAAAGCCCTAATAGAGGATATTGCGCTAAGTCTCTAAATCTGTTATTATAAGCATACTTTAGGAGATTTGATGGCAGACCCTGATGAACGTTTGACTGGTGATGAACCACTATTTTTGCGGGCGGCAGAACGGTATGGCGGACGTGAAGCTGTTGGTTCTACGCTCTGGCTAGAACACTTTGAAAGTATCACTTTTACAGATGAGGCTGGCACTGAACAAGTACTTGTTGCGAAAGATTTAGTAGATGATCAGAAACGAGAAGCAGAGTCAGGTTACCCTCATTTTAATATTAGGCGAGCGCATAAAGAAGACGCTTTGCTTGTATCTAAAGAAAGCTGGTTAAGAAACACTTTTCTGCTAGCACTTCCTGTAAAGATTGCTGGCGACACTGCGCAACCGCCACTCAGGTTTGCTGCTGAGCTAAAGGTGTTCACCGTACCTAGAGATTTGGCTAGGAGTGCGGGTACTGTTGCTTTCTGGAGTAGCGGGCCGAACCGTGATGTTTCCGTAACACTATCTCTACGTTTGGTGCCACTACTTGGGCGAGTCGCCAGTTTTGCTGTCTACCCATATACTGCTGACGAGAGTTACGGCCTTACGGCTATTGAAGCTGATGATGACGTTATTAAAATGGCGATTGGCCGCAATAAGTATTTTGAACTATATCGTGAGCCGCAAACAGAACCACTGCCCCCACTTACGGCTCCGCACCAGTTCTAACTTCTCTTTCTCAACCAGTATTGTTTAGCCAACGACACGGTGAAGCCAGATAGCAAGAACCCAATAACTGGTACCAAAGCGTTAAACCAAGGGCTAATGCGTACTACGAAATGCAAATAAGACACGACTACCAGGTAAGTTAAGCCCATTATAAGTAGTCTGCGTATCCAGCTCGTCTCCCAAGCCTTGTCTGCTTCGACTCTTCGATTCCGCGCTTCAAGTAGCTCGATACGTTCTTGTAGGGTTTTCTCTCTCGTCATTTTACTAATTATTATTGCAAAAAGCTGGCTTAAAACAAACTGCTGTTCAAGCCCTAACATCTTAATCTAAACAACTTACTTAATTTACCCCTCCTAAAGCTGGTATTGGTGTTACTCCTCCTTTTATACTATAAAAGGTTCTTGTTATTTGGTCTTCGTAGCACATGATAAAATCAGTTCATGAAACTTAGCTCTTACAGATACGACCGTGTCGTAAGACAAGAAGGTGGCATACAGGGTCTTGGTCTTTTTGCGACTAGAGACATTGAGCAAGGTGAACTACTAGCTATTAAGGGCGGAAGGCTTGTAGACACTGATACGCTTACCGACAATCTAGAAATCATAAATGGGTCTCATGTGCAGGTAGCACCCGATATTTACATTACCGGCCTAACCAAAGAGGAAATAGATAATACTCTTATTGGCTACAACCATTCTTGTGACCCAAATGCCTACATTCACGGGCAGATTGAAATAAAAGCTATGAAAGGAATCAAGAAAGGAGACGAAGTAACAATAGACTATGCCACAGGATATACTACTTCAAATCAGTTTTTTAAGTGCCTGTGTAATAGCCCAAATTGCAGGAAGTATATTGACCCCTCAAAAGATTCAAAAGATAGCAATATAATTAGCGCATATAATGGCTACCTTGCAGATTTTCTAGCAGACCCGAAAGCTTATGAGGCCTTGATGACACCTATTGATAGTTCGTGCCCTATTACCTCTTGGCTAAATACTAAACTAAAACGCATCTCGTCTAATATCCATGGCACTGGTTTAATAACTACACAACCTGTAAGCAAGGATGAGATACTCGCGCTCAGAGGCGGCTACTTAGCTAATTCGCGTTACGTCAATGCACATCAAGACATATTAATGGGTAGCGAAGTGCAAATAGAAGAAGGTGTTTTTCTAGTTGGGTTAAATGAACAAGAACATCAAGCGACGATGATGGGTTTCAACCATAGTTGCGAATCTAATTGTTATGCAAGAGGGCAAATAGGCGTGGCTGCTATGAGAGACATTAATGTTGGCGAAGAACTGACGGTTGAATATGCAACTGCCTACATTAGTGAGTCACAAGGTTTTAAGTGTAACTGTGGCTCAAAGAGTTGTCGTCACTTTATCGACACACAAAACGACTGGAAGGACGTGATGTTACAGGGGAAACACAGAGGGTACTTCCGAGACTTTATTCAACGCAGGATTGATAACCTTAGAACTCCCTAAATCTAGCGTTACCCGCATGTCCATAAACATCTAGAAGAAACTCTTTGTGGGAGCCAAAATGACCACGTTTTACAACAAACTCACCCGATAAATTATCTTTCAAGTTATCTAGAATTGGTATAGACGTTTCAGTGTCTGCTAGGCTACTGGATAAATGAGCAAAGGGCAAGATGACAATTGTATTGTGCCCCACATCATGTGCCATTTTAGTAATTTCATCTATAAGCCCAGCCGTTGATTCAACCGTGTCGCCTTTTTCTACTGTAACTAGAGCAACTACACAGTTGATTTCAGTCTGTGCCGGTTCACTTACTGGTTCGGGGTGTATATTATCGGGTCGGTTGGCTAATTGTCCTACTTGAATACGATAATTTTTACAATGTAATAGCAAAACCTTCATTTGCTATGACTATACCACAGTGCTACGGTATCTGTTAAACACTACTTAAAGCGTGGCTACATCTGTAGTAGAATAGGGTCGGCAGCAGTGCTAGTCTGCCGACCAATATTTTCAGGGTGTGGCGCAGCTTGGTAGCGCGCAGCGTTCGGGACGCTGAGGTCGGAGGTTCAAATCCTCTCACCCTGACCAGTTTAGATAAAAGAAAAAGCAGCTCTAGGGCTGCTTTTTGAATTAGGCTAGCGCGACTTGAGTTATTAGCTCCAAGCCCAATTTTGTGCGGCTGATGCCGCAGTTTGGTTTGAGACCCAGACTGACAGGTAAATTATAGTTTTTTTATCTCTGTTTTTCAAATCAATTCAACCTAATTATTAAAATAATTAATGATTAGGGCATGAACTTTTGATTATTTACTAATTCAGTGGTTAATATTAGCGTGTCTGGTGGTACGTAGTACCTTTTAGGGGGTACAGACTGGTGTCGCAGTTTGGAACTGAGACCCAGGCTGGCCGGGTTCGATCCCCGGTGCCTCCACCAGACGCCTGGCGTGTTAAGATAGTAGGCATGTGGCAAGAAACCAAACACGGACTTTATAGGCAGTTCAACTTTGAAGATTTTAAAGAGGCCTTCGCTTTTATGGCGCGCGTGGCTGAAGTGGCTGAAAGTATGAACCACCATCCGCGCTGGGAAAATGACTGGAGCGTGGTGCAAATTTGGCTGAATACACACTCGGAGCAGGGCGCCATAACAGATAAGGATCGAGCCTTGGCTGAGGCAATTGACGCCATAGCCGATAAAAAGTCACCGGCCAAATTCCCAGATGTCGCCCCACACCCAGAGAAAGTTAAGATTTATGCCGATGGTGGCTCTCGGGGCAACCCGGGCCCGAGCGCCAGCGGCTTTGTAGTGCTCAATGCCGAGCATGGCGACAAAGTGATTGTCGACAAAGGTGTTTATCTAGGTGTCACCACCAATAACCAGGCTGAATATACAGCACTCAAATTAGCCCTCGAAGAGGCGCACCACATAGGTGCCCGCGAGGTACAGGTATTCATGGACAGTTTGCTGGTAGTGAATCAAATGAAGGGCGTTTTTAAGGTGCGAAACCGCGATTTGTGGCCGATTCACGATGCTATTAAGCAATCAGTTAAACTGTTCAAGCATGTAAGTTTTCAGCACGTGCCGCGTGAGCTCAATAAACTGGCCGATGCCGCCGTCAACCGGGCGCTGGATGAAGAGCTGGGCCTGACTTCAACAACGGCAGCATAAGTGTTATAATAAGTTTGGCCAGATTATCGGCTGATCGCGTGACCAGCTTTGGGCGCGTGGGGAGGTGGCAGATATGCTTGTTGCCTATGTGAGCATATAACCACCGACCATCACGAATCCAAAGCTGGTCACGAGGAAAGTCCGGGCAGCAAAGGGAATGGTAGTCGCTAACGGCGACCAAGGGTAACCTTAGGGAAAGTGCCACAGAAACCAAACCGCCCACTTCGGTGGGTAAGGATGAAACGAGTGGGGTAAAAGCCCACAGTTGTCTACGGTGACGTAGACAAGCGGTAAACCCTACCGGCTGCAAGGAGATGGATTTTTTAGGCCTAAAGCCTAAAGTGTCCCGCTAAGAATTCATCACAAAAACCGCTCGAGTCCGCCAGCAATGGCAGATCTAGATAGATGATCAGCGTCCCGCTCGTTTTGTTCGCAAAAAGAGCGGGACACAGAACCCGGCTTATAGATAATCTGGCTGCCTAAGCATAAAGCAGGAGGGGAAATGACTGAAGTACTGGTGGCTGGATCAACCGGCGGACGGGAACACGCGCTTGGCCTGGCCATATACGAAGATGGCATGAACCATCTGACATTTACTCATGGTGGCAATGCCGGTACGCGCCAGATTGGTAATAATGTGGCAGCCGCAGATGTTGAGTCGGTGATGCCCTACGCCATAGATACGGAGAGCAGTAAATTATACGAAATTGAGCTGGCAGTTGTCGGGCCCGAAGCGCCACTGGTGGCCGGTTTGGCAGATAAGTTGCGGGCAGCCGGTATACCTACTTTTGGTCCTGGCGCCGATGGCGCGCAGCTGGAGGCCAGCAAGGCTTTTACCGCCCGCTTTTGTGAGGAGTTCGGTATCTCCCAACCAGACTTTGAAGTGGTGGATGACCAAGAAGCTGCCTATCGTTTTATGAAGGATCGGGTGCCGCAAAGCTACGTCATCAAGGCTGACGGTCTAGCCGGCGGCAAGGGCGTGGTGCTACCGGAAAATGAATCAGAAGCCGTTCAAACAGTGGCGGGCATGCTTGATGGCTCACTGTTTGGTGACGCTGGCAAGCAGATTGTCTTCCAGCGGCGCTTGGATAGTGCCGGACCGGAAGTTTCGGCGCTCTATGTGCTCGATGGTAAGCATTTTGCGTTGCTGCCGTTATCTCAGGACCACAAACGTTTACTCGACGGTGACGAAGGACCAAATACTGGCGGCATGGGTGCCTACACCCCCGTTAATTTTGCTGATGCACCATTGCTCGATGGGCTGATGGACATTGGTGAGCGCTTAACCAACGGGCTACAGAAACGGGGAATTGATTATCGGGGCGTGGCCTACGTCGGAGCTATGCAAGACGCCAGTAAAGATAATCGACCCTCCGTACTTGAAATAAATGTCCGCTTTGGTGACCCAGAAACCCAGGTTATTCTGGTTAGTCTGGGCCAGCTGGGAATAAGTGCCTTTGAATTGATACAGTCGGCAGCCCACGGCAGTTTAGATCCTAGTCTGCGCGGTAGCTATCTGGGTCGCGGGCTTAGCCAAGCGGCTATAACCGTTTGTCTGGCCTCTGAAAATTACCCAAACAAACCGGTGACAGGCAAGGTTATCCATGGTCTGGATAATTTCTATGAAGGGGTCACGGTGCACCATGGTGGCACGAAATATGATCTAGCTTCCGGCGAGGTGCTGACAACCGGCGGTCGGGTACTCTATGTGACTGCTTTTGGCGAAACGATAGATCGGGCAGCTACGCGAGCCTACGCTGCCATTGATGAACGCGCTATTCACTTTAAAGGAATGCAGTACCGAGCCGACATTGGCTGGCAAGCCCGAAGCGCAGCCTAGCCCCATTAGTCTTAACCAATCCTTAACTTTTGTTCCTTCTTTGCTCTATGGGGGTTACAATGCATTGTCGAGATAGTAAACCCTGTTTACTAAATGGACAGTGGGCTGGAGGCATATGAAAGAACGAACATCAGAATCTGTCGTAGAGCTTTTTCGCGAAACGGTAGAGTGCTGGCAGCAACAGCGTCAAAGAGTATTGCTGGCATATGGAATTAGCCCGCTTCAATACCAAATTATCCATATTGTTGCAGATAGGAAACAGCAGTGGTGGCCTTCGCAGCAGTTGATCGCTGATCAGCTGGGGTTAAATAAAATGACATTTTCCAAGATGATTAGACGGGCGCAGACGGAGGGATTGATAACAAGAATACCTAGTCCAGTGTTTGATAAGCGCACAATGATCGTTCGTCCCAGCCAGAAGAGCATGAATGCTTTAGAGAAGCTAGCCAAGACCGACGAGCATTTCTTCAGCCCCTTAACAAAAGCAGAACGAGCTCAGCTTGAACGTATCTACCGGAAATTGATGAGCTGAGGTTACTTCTTGGCGGTTTTGACGACGGCCGTGAAGGCTCGGGGCTCGTTAACGGCTAGTTCGGCTAAGATCTTGCGGTCCAGGGTAACGCCGGTGGCTTTGAGGCCGGCAATCAGTTTTGAATAGGTGGTGCCGTTCAGGCGGGCTGCGGCGTTAATGCGGGTGTTCCACAATTCGCGGAAAGTGCGCTTGCGGTTACGGCGGTCGCGGGTGGCAAACTGCAACGACTTAGTAACTGCTTGGCGGCCACGCTTAACGCTGGCCCGGTGCGGGTGGGTCATACCCTTTGTGGCTTTGCGGATTTTATTGTGCTTGGCGTGGGCGGCCACGCCTCTCTTAACTCTCATCTTAGACTCCTAAATTCTTCTTGATGGCTTTGGCCATGGTACCGGTGCGGGTTTCTAGGCCGGACAGTGACCGCTTGCGGCTGCCGCTTTTCTTACCCAGGAAGTGGTTCATGTTGGGGTGGCCAACGCGAATTTTCCCGTTCTTGCTCAGCTTAACACGGTCTTTAGTACCGCTATGCGTCTTCAGTTTTGGCATGATGTTCTCCCGGTTTCTTGCCGCTAGCGCGGATAACGAAACTTAACTGTTTGCCAGCCAGTTGTGGCTGTTGGTCAACTATTATTGTATCACCTAACTGCTCAATAACCCTTTGGGCAAGCGCGAAACCGATTTCGCGGTGGGCTTGCTCACGTCCGCGGTAAAAGAGGGTGACTTTTACCTTATGCCCGATCTCCAGAAACTTAATGACTTTGTCGAGCTTGATGTCCAGGTCGTGCTGGCCAATCTTGAGCCCGAAGCGGATCTGCTTCATTTCCAGGGTCTTGGCAGTCTTGCGGTTGCGCTGCAGTTGTTTGGTGCGCTGGTAATTGTACTTGCCCCAGTTCACGATTTTGACAACCGGTGGGGTGGCATCTGGTGAAATCTCCACCAGGTCCAGTTCACGCTCCTGGGCGGCCGCGAGGGCTTCCTGACGGCTTAAGACGCCGAGCTGTTTGCCAGCCTCATCAATGACCCGTAACTGTGGTGCCCGAATCTGTTCATTCAGGCGGGTATATTTGGCGATACCTATCTCCTTGTTGGTCTAACGTCTCGAGCATTGTAACAGATGCGTTCCCAGAGGTCAAACCATTTAGGTCTTCGGGCGGTGGCGGTAACTCAGGGCTTCGTTGATGTGGGCGACGGTAATGGTCCGCGAGGGCTCTAGGTCGGCGATACTCCGGGCTACCTTAACCGTCCGCATGTAGCCCCGGGCTGACAGGTTGATTTTGCGAGAGGTGCGGTTTAGGAGAGCTCTGGCCTGCGGTTCCAGATGCGCGAGTCGTTTTATATCGGCGTTGGTCATGTCGGAGTTGAGTTTGCTGGCTGCTTGAAAGCGCCGGGCTTGGATGCGGCGCGCCAGCCCGATACGCTGCCGTAGGGCTTCATCGGCTTCCGGGTCTATGACTTGGCTGAGTAGCTTTTCGTGCTGGATCTCGCGCACAGCGGTATAGAGGTCAATCCGGTCTAAAATGGGGCCGGAGAGGCGTCGCTGGTAGGCGTCGATTTGCAGCTTCTGGCAGCTGCAAGTCGTGGCGGTGCCAAAGTAACCGCAAGGGCAGGGGTTGGCCGTGGCTACCAGGATGAAATTGGCCGGGTAATCGGCCGTGTCTTTAGCCCGGGCAATGCTGATGGTGCGGTCTTCGAGTGGTTGCC
The DNA here is from genome assembly GCA_964584135.1 of uncultured Candidatus Saccharibacteria bacterium. GTDB lineage: Bacteria > Patescibacteriota > Saccharimonadia > Saccharimonadales > UBA4665 > CAZOYN01. The sequence continues at coordinate 19,361 of CAZOYN010000004.1, forward strand.
GCAAAGCTTCCAACGTGTCGCGGCTAAACTCCGGGAGTTCATCAAAAAATAAGATACCGCGGTGGGCCAGGCTGATCTCACCGGGCCGGAGGTTATTGCCCCCACCAATGATTGCCACCTGGCTGGCGCTGTGGTGCGGCGCCCGGAATGGCCGCTCGGTAATGATCCGCTCGTAGTCATGTCCGGCCAGGCTGTGGAGGTGTGTTACTTCTAAAATTTCTTCACGGTTCAGGGGCGGTAAAATGCTGGGCATGGCTTTAGCCAACATACTTTTGCCCGTTCCCGGCGGCCCGCTGAAGAAGACATTATGGCCGCCGGCCGCGGCGATCTCTAGCGCCCGTTTTGCCAGGTGCTGGCCGGCAATTTCGCTTAAGTAGATACTGTGTTGCCTGAACGAAGGCCCGGGTTCATAGCTGCCGCGGCCGGTGTCAACGAAACTTAGGCCATCCCCAAGTCCGTTACAGTAAGCCACCAGCTGGCCTAAGCTTTCAAGCGGTAATACGGCGATCCCCGGTACCAACAGGGCTTGCCGAAGATTACTGGCTGGAATATAGAAGTGGCTGATGCCTTTGGCCCGGCCAGCCAGGAGCTTGCCGATGATGCCGCGGACCGGGCGCAAGCTGCCATCGAGGCTGAGCTCGCCAATAAACGCTTGGCTGCGGTCGATAGTTTGCTGGATGTCGCCACTAGCCAATAAAATGGCTATGGCAATCGGCAGGTCAAAGCCGCTGTCATCTTTCGGGACATCGGCCGGTGCCAGGTTAATGGTAATCCGTTTCCGGGGTAGCCGGATGTGGCTAGTGGCAAATGCACCCCTGATGCGCTCGCGCGATTCGTTTACTGCTTTGTTGGCAAAGCCCACAATCACAATATTCGGCAGGTTATTAGACAGGTGGCATTCGATATCAATGATAGTACCGCTGGAACCGTGACAGATAATACTTTGCACCTGGGTACTCATGGGGGCAAAGTAAAACACCTTGCCCCGGGAAAGGCAAGGTGTTTTAAGAATAAGTTAAGGTTTTTGTTTCTTTTTGATTTTGGGTTTGACGCCTTTGTTTCTTGGAACAACGGCTTGCGAGAAGCCGTTGTCTCCGAAGGCGTTTTTGTTTTTGAGCACTTTATTTGTTCAAGTGCTATGCCTATCTTATAAAATCGCTAAAACGCCGTCAATAACAATTATGCCTATTTGGTTAACAAACCTGTGTATAACTTTTCGCTGCATACACAATTGGCCGGGCAAAGCATGAGCGGATTGACATTTTAGGCTCAGCGTGCTAGATTAAAAGGCGTAAGTCACAAAAACAAAAACGTACAACTCAGCTTACGAAGCCCTCGCGGGGGCGGACTTACACGCAAACACACGGGAGTTCCCGCCGACGCTCTATATGCCCTCAAGGCTAGTAGAGCGGTCAGTCAAGCCTAAGGGCGATAAGCGCTATATATTTTTACTATTTGAGCGGATTTATCGCCCCGGCTCCATTTTTCTCTTCATTTATTATGAAAGTCTTGTTCAATAGGCATTTTTGGTTGGTTTTAGGCCTGATAACGGCCGATAGTTTGTTCTTTGGGCTTACCAACCCGGCCCGGGTGGCTTCATTTGTGCTTATCTTTGGGTTTTTACTGTTAGCAATAACACTTTACTACATCTGGAAAGGGCTGTTTGCCATAGCCAGCTGGTACGGTTTACCAATCCGCCGGCATAATAAACGGCTGGCACAGCTGGTTGCCGGGATCACCATCGGCTTGCTAGCGCTACAATCAATTGGCGAGCTGAGCACGCGCGACGTGCTGGTGGTGTTGCCGCTGGCTATTGTGCTCTATATTTACACGTCATACGGCCGCAGCCGGGCTTAGCTACTTGTTGCTCGCTACCATCATCTGGGCTCAGGCTGTATAATAAGAAGCATGAATCCCAACGGAAATGAACGCGCCGAACTACGTTTACCAACGCCCGTGAATGAAGCTGTGCCGGCATCACAACCGGCTGCTGAAGCGCTGCCACAGGCACCGGAAATGGCGCCAGCGGGAGCCGAACAAAGCGCTGGTTTAGCCCAGCCAGTCGCGCCGCAAATGCCAGCAATTCCATTGCCAACAACACCTGGAGGCGGGCAAGTAGCTCCACCAAACGATGTTACATTAACTACACAGAGCGTTGTTCCAAGCGCAGCAGATGACAGTGATTTAATTGAAAAAGAGTGGGTTACTAAGGCCAAAGAGATCGTGGAGCGTAACAGGGAAGACCCACATCTGCAAACCCAAGAGCTCACTCTCTTCAAAGCTGATTATATGAAAAAGCGTTATAACAAGACCATCAAGCTAAGCGAGTAGAACTTATGACAACGCTTCTTGTAATTTTGGCGATCATATTTTTGTTAGCCCTCATAGCTGGACCTATTATATTTTTCCAAGCCCGTCGTAATTTTCGTGAGCAAAAAAATTACGAACGCGGACTCAAAATTGTGCCACTTTTCATCCACTTGCCGCCACTCAGTGATGACGTGGAATTGGGCGGCCGGGACATCCGCGATGTGACTGACGAGACCATCTCCAAGGCCCAAATTATTTACAATATTATTGCTAGTACCGCCCAAAAAGGCTGGAAGGGCAAGTTCTACGGCCAGCGCCATTTTGCTTTTGAAATCGTTGGCACCAAAGGCTTCGTCTACTTTTATGCTGCCGTGCCAATCGCCCTATTGGAAGTCGTCAAACAGGCAATAGTCAGCGCTTACCCGACGGCCCGTTTGGAAGAAGTATCCGAGCATAATATCTTTAACCCGATTGGTAAGATTACTGGTACGCTGGGCGGTGAGCTGGTGCTTAAGGAGCCATTCGCCTACCCGATTGCCACCTATCAGGACCTCAAGCGTGATGCGTTGCAGTCTTTATTAAATGCCTTATCAACGCTTGGCAAGGATGATGGGGCGGGCATCCAATTCCTTATCCGGCCGGCCGACCCCTCGTGGCGGAAGACAGCTTCGGCCGTGGCTAACCGTAAGCGTAAGGGCTCAGGCAAGGCCGGCTTCGGGGGTCTGGCCAGAGACCTGGTTAAGGCGTTTAACGCCCCGCCGGGCGGTGATGCCAAAGACGATAAGAAGCCAGAATTGTCCAGCCTGGAGCAGGCCACCCTTGATGCCATTGATGACAAGACCCGCCACCCCGGGTTTGAGGTCTTAATCCGGGTAGTCGTGTCATCGAATATCAGCCAACGGGCCGAGGCTATTCTCAATAATATTGTTGCCAGCTTCGCGCTGTATGACGCGCCGGGTAAAAACGGTTTTAAATACACTATGGCCAAAGATATGGAGAGCTTGGCGACTTCTTATATCATGCGTTTCTTCCCGCAACAGCACAATAAGAGTATTTTGAACTCCGTGGAACTAGCCAGCCTGTTCCATTTTCCAGACCAGCGTGACATCCCAACCTCCCAGCTGACCCGCCAAGACTCCAAGCAGGTGGACGGCCCGCGCAATGTGCCGGAAGAAGGGCTGCTGCTGGGCTACAACATCTTCCGGGGCGCCAAAAAGCCGATCCGCTTGAGCCTGGGCGACCGCCAGCGGCACATGTACGTCGTGGGACAAACTGGTACCGGTAAGTCGACTTTCCTCGAGAATTTGGCACTGCAGGATATGCTGAACGGCAATGGTTTTGCCTTTGTTGATCCCCACGGTGACACGGCCGAAAAGCTACTGGCCATGGTGCCGAAAGAGCGCACCGAAGACTTGCTGTATTTCTCCCCGGCCGATATGGAGTACCCGATGGGCCTGAACCTGTTTGAATTTAATACGCCCGACCAAAAGGACTTTTTGATCCAAGAGGCGCTGAACATGCTGTACAAGCTGTACGACCCGCAGCACCAGGGCATTATGGGCCCGCGCTATGAGCACCTCTTCCGTAACGCGGCACTGACGATTATGGCCGACCCCGAAGGCGGCACCTTCGTGGATATCCCCAAGCTTTTCCGCGACCCCAAGTTCGTGCAGCAGAAACTACAGCACGTGACCGACCAAAACGTGGTGGAGTTTTGGCAAAAGGAAATGCCGGCCTCACAGCGGTCTAATGAGTTCGGCGAGGTCGTCAGCTGGTTCGTGAGCAAATTTGGTGCCTTCCTGAGTAATGAAATGATGCGCAACATCATTGGCCAGACCAAATCGGCCTTTGACTTGCGTGAGGTTATCGACAACCAGACCACCCTGCTGGTGAACCTGAGCAAGGGCCGGACTGGCGAACTGAACTCTAAGCTCTTGGGCATGGTATTTGTCATGAAATTCCAGGCGGCGGCTATGAGCCGGAGCAATATTCCGGAGAACCAGCGGGTGGACTTTAGCCTGTACGTTGATGAGTTCCAAAACTTTTCAACGGACAGCTTCGCGACCATTATGTCCGAGGCCCGAAAGTATCACCTGAACCTGATTGTAGCCAACCAGTTTACGACCCAGCTGACGACGGAAATCCGTGACGCCGTGTTTGGTAACATGGGTACGATTGTGTCGTTCCGGGTCGGCCAGAACGATGTTGAAGCCCTGACCAAGTACTTCCAGCCGATTTTTGACGCCGACGATTTACTGCGCGTGCCAAACTACAACACTATCGTACGTACCCTGATTGGCGGGGTGCCGACGCAGCCCTTTAGTATGGCCACGCTGCCGGCGCTGGGCACCGCGAACGGGCGGCTGGCCGACGCTTTGAAGCAGCTTTCGGCCGCCAAATACGGCCGCCCAAAGGCCACTGTGGAGAAGCAGATCAACGAGCGTATGGCCACCAAAGAATCACCGCGACCGGCCTTTGGTGCGGCCGGTGCGATACCGGGAGCGTCGCCGTTTGGCTCACCGGCCTCTACGTTGGCTCCCGCTCCGGCCACGCCACCACCTCCTCCAGGCGGCGGCTCATTCCTTGATGAGTGGCTTGATAAGCGCCGCAGTGGCGCGCCGTCGCCGCAAATCGCGCCGGTAAACCCAGCCGCGCAGCCGGCCACGCCACCACCAACTCCGATCCCGCCCAGCCCGCCTCCGGAGGCTACCAAAAACATCTCCAGTGACAGCATTGAACAGAACGAAGTCGATAAGATCGCCGCCGAATTAAAGCAGCAGCTCGATACCCCGAAGCTGGACAAAAAGCCGGCTAAAACTGAGGATCATTTCGATTTGCAATCAGGCAAAGATGACACCATTTTTATTGATCGTGAAGGTGTTTTTCGCGCGGCTGACGAACCCCCAAAGTCCGGTTAAGACCATATCTTAAACCGACATACTAGTGATATCACTTATACATACTTTGTATGTCAATTTAAAAAGATGGACAAATTAAAAGCTAGGAACCGCAGGTTGGCGAAGTTCTTAATTAATCTTCGGAGCGGCGGTGAGCTAAGGCCAGCCAAACCACCAGTTCTAGGCCGAGACCGACCACAAAACCGCCAACGAAGAGCAATAAAAAGACGAGGTAGTTATAAGCGAAGCCAATGTGCTTGGCTAGGTAGAGGTAGCCTGAACTGCCTAGAAAGGCCACCACGCCCCCGCCCAGCAGGCCGGATGGGCGGCTGACGGTTTTACTGGCCGCTTCGCTGACTGCCCGTACGGCAGGCTGGTGTACGAGACGGCTTAATACGCGCTGCGGTGCTGGTAATTTGCGTTGCACTTGCTTTAGTTCACGGTTGAGGGCGATCTTTTTGAGCTCGCGGGTCACATGGGTCGGCGTGGCCGGCTGCGCGGCTTTTTCAGCGGCTTTTAGGGCCTCGAGAGGATTATTAGCGTTAGCGGTTTCCGCGGCCCTTTGGCGGGCTTCTACAAGTTTCTGGCGGGGATCTGGCTCGCCGGGGCCCAGCGGTTGGGCTTGCTCCGGAGTGGGTAAGGCCTTATGGTGTTCCGGCGCCGACAGGCGCTGTTCGGGGATGGTTAATCGTTCCGCCATCTTATTAGAGACCTCCGTTAGCACTATCGTGGACTACCAGACTGGCCTCAGTTGCCAGTAAGCGGGAGCGGGAGTAGAAGTAGCCGGCTGCCACCATAATAGCGGCGGCAATAAACAGGCTGGTGCCGGGGCCGGTGTTTACCAGCTTGGTGGCCGCCGTCGCTGCGACTCTGGTCGGGCCGCCGGGCACGGCGATGTTGATGGCATTGGTATAGGTATTGGTCATAAGTAGGTCAAAACGACCGGGATCGCCAGGGTCGGGAGGGGTCTGCGGCACTTGGCCACTAGGATCCTTCTTAACCATAACGGTGACCTGTTCGGTGGCGGTTTGGCCGGGCGCCAAGTTTTGCGTAGGCCAGGTGACTAAACCAGTCGTCGGGTCGAGCGTGCCGCCGTGGGCGTCAGTGACATCGGCATAGACTAATACATCACTCAAGCTTTCCTGGAAGAGGAAATTCTTAACTGTTACGCTGGCCGTGTTGTGCGCGTAGAGCGTATAGACAATTATGTCACCGGGTTGGGCGGTCGTGTTGTTGGCGTCTGTCAGGCCCTGCGTGGTGTTGGCGGCAGTTTTGTGTTCAACCACGCAGACGAGTGTATCTTCGTTGTTTATGGCGCCAGTGCAGGGGGCTGGGGTTGGCGTTGGTGTGGGCTTTGGTGTCGGTGTGGGAGTGGGGGTTGGTTTTGGTATTGGTTTTTTGTAGGGCGTCGGAAAGTTGTGGCTCACTAGGTTGCCGCAGTCAAAGAGTATCCAGTAGGTGACTTTTGGCGTGGCGGCCGGAATGACCTTGAGGGCTTTGTAAGTGGAAGGGCCGGCTGTGTCCCAGCCCCAAAGATAACGCCAAAAGATAGTTATGGATTTGTCGGGACCACTGGTGAGTGGAATGGTTAGCTTGGTTTCGCCGGGCTTGGGGTAGTCAATCCGTCCGGCCGACCAGAGCGTCTTATTAAGATCAGTTGACTTTATATAAAGCTCGGTGGCTTTGGAGACATCGGCGCAGGTGATGCCGTAGTAATCCAATATGTCAGCGTAGTGCTTAGTGTTATTGTTGCAGGCCGATACGGCTTCAACCCGAGTGGTAAAGCCGCCAAAGACGAGGTCGTTCGGTGAGGCGGTCGCGGAACTTTGCGGCGGGCTCATAACAGCGGTGAACTGGATCAAAAAAGCTAGCACGATAAACACAAAACCGGTACGGCGGATGCTGGCCTCTTCGCGCATACGGCGCGAGTAAAAGGCCAGCTGGTGGATCATGCTGGGGTTGTAAGGTAGGACCGAGAGGAGTTTTTCGAGCATTTTTAGTATTGGTTTTTACTCGCTAATTACAGTATACTATAAGAAGTGGGAAAGAAAAAAAGTTAGGAAGGTGTATTGATAGTGGCCGAGAAGAAATCTGGTTATTCAGCTGAGCAAATTACGGTCCTGGAGGGTCTGGAACCGGTCCGCAAGCGCCCTGGTATGTACATTGGCGGTACCGGCATAGAAGGCCTGCACCACCTGGTGTGGGAAATTGTCGACAACGGTATTGACGAAGCCCTGGCCGGCCACGCCTCCGAAGTCTCGGTTACGCTCCAAGCCGATGGCGGCGTTACTGTCTTTGATAACGGCCGGGGTATACCCACCGACATCCACCCTAAAACTGGCAAAAGCACCGTCGAAACCGTGCTAACGGTCCTGCACGCTGGTGGTAAGTTCGGCAGCGGTGGCTACAAAGTCTCCGGTGGCCTGCACGGCGTGGGCGTCAGCGTGGTAAATGCCTTATCAACGAAATTTCTCGTCACGGTGTACCGCGACGGTAAGATTTGGGAGCAGGAATACGAACGCGGGGCACCCAAGTCCGACCTCAAAACCACCGGCACCACTGACAAAACCGGCACCCAAATTACGTTTTATCCCGATGAAACCATCTTCCAAGAGATAAGCTTTAGCTATGAAACAATTCTCGACCGCCTCCGCCACGCCGCTTATCTCACCAAGGGCTTGCGGACTTCCATCGAAGACGAAAGCACTGGCGAACGCTACGGCTTTTACTTTGAAGGTGGTATCCAGAGCTACGTCAAGCACCTCAACGTTGGTAAAGAAGTCGTGGATGACGACATTTTTTACGTCGATAAAATGGTCAAAGATACGCAGGTTGAAATTTCACTGCAGTACACCGATGCCTACACCGAGACTATCAAGGCTTTCGCCAACAACGTACTCAACCCCGACGGCGGTACGCACCTAACTGGCTTCCGAGCTGCCCTGACCCGGGTGATTAACGACTATGCCCGCAAGCAGGGCCTGCTCAAGGAAAAAGAAGAAAACTTGTCCGGCGAAGATACCCGCGAGGGCCTGACGGCCATTATTTTGGTAAAGTTGCCCGACCCGCAGTTTGAAGGCCAGACCAAGAACAAGCTCGGTAACCCCGAGATCCGCGGCTACGTCGAGCAAGTGTTGGCCGAGTATTTGAACTATTACCTCGAAGAGCACCCTGGCGTGGCCCGCAAAATTGTTGGCAAGGCGCTGCTGGCCGCCCGGGCCCGCAAGGCTGCCCGCGCTGCCCGCGAAAACATCTTGCGCAAGGGGGTGTTGGATGGCGCCTCCATGCCTGGCAAACTGGCCGACTGCTCCTCGAAGGATCCGGCCAGCTCCGAAATCTACTTGGTGGAAGGTGACTCCGCCGGTGGTTCGGCTAAGTCGGGCCGTGATAGCAAGACCCAGGCTATCCTGCCGCTGCGCGGTAAAGTGCTGAACGTGGAGCGCGCCCGCCTGGACAAAATGCTAGCCAATAACGAACTGGTGAGCCTGATTAAGGCTTTGGGCGTCGGGATTGAAGAGTCTTTTGACCTCAGCGGCCTGCGCTACCACCGCATCATTATCATGACCGACGCTGATGTTGACGGCAGCCACATTTCGACACTACTCATGACCTTCTTCTTCCGCTTTATGAAGCCGGTAGTTGATGGTGGGCATGTCTACCTGGCTAAACCGCCGCTGTTCGAGTTGGTTAAAACCGGCCGCAAAAACTCGGTCTTCATCTATGACGAGGACGAGTTAGAAACAGTCCTGGACGCCAAAATTGCCGAGCGCAAAAAAGAAGGCAACAAAATTGACAGTACCACCGAGCGCTACAAACAAGCTGGCTACATCGAGCAGAAGCGCTACAAAGGCTTGGGTGAAATGGACGCCGAGCAGCTCTTCGAGACCACTATGAACCCCGAAAAGCGCGTGCTGGTGCAGGTGAAAGTCGAAGACGCCGAGAAAGCCGACGCCATTTTTAACAAGCTGATGGGCACCGAAGTCGAGCTGCGCAAGGCCTTCATCCTGGCCAACGCCAAGTTCGTAAAGGACCTGGATATTTAGCCATGGATGAAGACCAGAAGCCGGATAACGAAGTGCGTTACGAAGAATCAATGGCAGACCGTCGCCGCGGTGTGGAACACGAAGCCGACGTCTTAGATACCGACCATTCGCGGGTTGTTGAACGTCGCACCGTCGAAAACGTCATGGAAGACAGCTACTTGCGCTATTCCATGAGCGTGATTATCGACCGGGCATTGCCCGATGTCCGTGACGGCCTTAAGCCGGTCCATCGTCGTATTTTGTACAGCATGAACGAAGATGGCCTGCGCAGCGGCGCTCGGCACCGTAAATCAGCCAACGTCGTCGGTGCCGTTATGGGTAAGTATCATCCGCACGGTGACTCCTCAATTTATGACGCCATGGTGCGCATGGCCCAACCGTGGGCAATGCGTTACACGCTGATTAATGGGCAAGGTAACTTCGGCTCCATGGACGGCGACCCCCCAGCGGCCATGCGTTACACCGAAGCCAAGATGGCCCGCCTGGCCGATGAAACGCTGGCCGACATCGACAAAGAGACCGTCGACTTCCGCGAAAACTACGACGGCACAACTACCGAGCCAACTGTCCTCCCAGCTAAATTGCCAAACTTGTTGTTAAACGGACAACTAGGTATTGCTGTGGGCATGGCCACTAATATCCCGCCCCACAACTTGAGTGAACTGGTTGATGCCGAGGTGCTATTGATCGACAAGCCCGAGGCCACACTGGACGATTTGCTAATACATATCAAGGGCCCCGACTTTCCGACCGGCGGCGTGATTTACGGAAAAGAATCAATCCGTACCGCTTATGCCACTGGCCGAGGCGGCGTGGTCACCCGCGGTGTTGCCGAAGTGGTGGAAGGCGCCAAAGGCCGCCACCAAATCATCATCACCGAAATACCATATGCCCTCAACAAAGAGAGCTTGATTATTAAAATTGCCGACCTGGTGCGCGACAAAAAGATTGCCGGCGTTAGCGACATCCGCGACGAAACCGCCCGCGGCGACGTGCGCATCGTCATCGACCTGAAGAAAGATGCCTATCCTAAGAAGTTGCTCAACCAACTCTACAAACTAACTCCGTTGCAGACGACTTTCCACTTCAACATGATGGCCTTGATAGATGGCATCCAGCCGCGTGTTTTAGGCCTGCAGGACATCTTGCAGGAACACATTAAACACCGTATGGTCGTGGTCCGGCGCCGCACCGAGTTTGAGCTCAGGAAGGCCAAGGAACGGGCCCACATCCTGGAGGGCTTGAAGATTGCCCTCGACCACATCGACGAAGTCATCGCCACCATCCGGGCCTCACAAACCACCGAAGACGCCCAAGCCAACCTGATTAAGCAATTCAAATTATCGGAGATCCAGGCCAAGGCTATCCTGGCTATGCAGCTGCGCACCCTGGCCGGGCTGGAGCGCCAGAAGATCGAAGACGAGCTAGCCGAACTGCTTAAGCTAATTGCCAGCCTAGAGGCTATTCTGGCCGACGAGAAGAAGATCCTGAAGCTTGTTAAAGACGAGCTGCTGGAACTTAAAAAACAGTATGGCGATGACCGCCGCACCAAAGTTATCCCGAGCGAACTGGGCAAGATGAGCGACGAAGACCTGATTGCCGACGAGCAAGTGGTGGTAACCCTAACCTCAGCTAATTACATCAAGCGTAGCCCGATTGCTGATTACAAGCGCCAGGGGCGGGGCGGCAAGGGCCGCCGGGGCATGGCCACCCGCGAAGAAGATGTTATCGAACACGTCGTCAACGCTTCGACACATGACTTTCTACTGTTTTTCACTAACAAGGGGCGCGTTTTCCGACTGAAGACCTACGAAGTCCCGGCGGTTGGCCTGAACGCCAAGGGCATCGCCATCGTCAACCTGTTGCAGTTGCAGCCCGAAGAAACGGTCAGTAGCGTGATTAACGTCAGCAAGACCGACAACGCCGCCAACCTCATTATGTGCACGATCCGCGGCGTGGTTAAGAAAACGCCGTTTGAGCAGTACCAGAACGTCCGGCAGAGCGGCCTCATAGCCATCAATCTGGACGCCGGCGATGAGCTCAAGTGGATCCGCATGACCAACGGCGACAATGAAGTCGTTATCTCAACCTCCCAGGGCCAGGCTATTCGCTTTCACGAAAAGGGTGCCCGGCCGATGGGCCGGGTCAGCCGCGGGGTACGAGGCATCCGCCTGCGCCCCGGCGACCACGTCATCGGTATGGACATCGTTGAAAAGGGCAGTGACATTTTTGTGATCAGCAAATATGGCTACGGCAAGCGCACCAGCATTGACCAGTTCACGCCGCACGCTCGGGGCGGTGTCGGCATTCGCTCAGCCGTGGTCAATGACAAGACCGGCGACCTGGTGGGCGTCAAGCGCCTGTTAAATGACGAGCAGGAGCTAATCATTATTTCGCAGCAGGGCCAGACGATCCGCCTGGGCTTGACAGCTATCCCTGCACTGGGCCGGGCCACCCAAGGCGTGCGCATCATGCGCCTGAATGACGGTGATGAAGTCGTCTCCCTCGCCCTGGTCGAAAAAGCTGAAGATATAGATGAAACTGAAGACGAAATAATTCTTGATACAGCCTAATAAGTTTTATGAGGCTTGTCATGCGAATAGCTTTAAATGTGGAGAATTAAGTAAATGACTGTTTCAGCAGGTGGTGGTGAACTATCTGCCACCCCCTCACTTTTAGATAGTCTCAATAAAATAACAGGCGATTTAGAAGAGGTTTTGGCTGAAATAAGGCGGGAGGTCGTAAAAAATCCAGACTTTGCTGACCCGACATTGCGTCAGATGATAAGCGATAGGCTAGTAAGTATATCTATTATTAGTACCGATACGGAGGAGGAGTATCTCTCCGATAGAGGCTACTCAAATACTCCTAAAGAAGTGAAACCAGCCCAAGAAGAAAAACCTGCACCAAAAAATAGTCCCAACGGTGACACATCTCAAACTAAGCCTTCGGTTCCCCTACATCTAGTTACTGAAACGCATGTTCCCAAAGAGGTTCAGATAGCGCGAGAATCTAAAAAAGATCAGAGACCAGTAAGTCCTAAGATGAGAGCACTTGCCGGCAAAGCTATAGACGAGGTACTAGCCTATGGCAAGAAAGATCCTAGCATGGGTTATTTGCTAAAAGTAGTATTTGGCGACCTTAAACTTGGTAGGCCTGTATTCCGTGAATTTAAACGTGCACTAGATTTAGACGGACGTATAATGCAGGTAGACGGTAGCAAATACGTTTTGACAGTACCCGAGCTTGATGTTGTCAAACGTGGCTTATTGCAGACGTTAGTGGATGTAGATCGAGAGAGAATTAAGCTGGCCGTTAACGCAGTTGTTGAAAAAACTCCTGCTGGCCTAAGTGTCCCGGGCAATAAGCTGCTTGGTTTTGTTAAACGTGCTGGTCTTATGTTGAGTTATGATGAGGTGGGAGAGTTTTTTGCAGCCATATCTTCAGATCCGCGCGTGATAGCTGAAGAAGACGGCGGCTTTACTGTAAAGGTTCGTGTTGAGGGACACGGTGTTTCGTATCCGGAAATAGATACAGAAGAGGAACAACATATATTCTCTAATGCAGAGATGCAGATTATAGGCATGGCTACGAGCGGGCGGCATTACAGGGTATACCGAATGACTAAGAGAATGTTTAATACGCTCACACGAGCTCCACGTCTTGTACATCCAGCTAAGCTTTATGAAGCGCGCACTAGGCAGCGCCTCAGGCTATACAGACAAAGAAGCCCATAGATTTTTTAATATTGCTGTAACAAGCACAACCACTTTGGTCGGTTTATATCTTGACCGACAGGGTTTAATCAGTTACTATAGTGACAAGGACTTGACGGGTGCTCTCTTGGAGTGTCTCCGAAACGGGTCCGAGTACGTTAAAAATTGAGTTGTGCAACGTTTGCCCCTCACGGGGTGAACAATCAACGTCAGTTCATTTTGAATTGTTTTTTTCAAACATTCTTTTTTTGGAGAGTTTGATCCTGGCTCAGGATGAACGCTGGCGGCGTGCC
>CAZOYN010000005.1:0-32124 GCA_964584135.1 uncultured Candidatus Saccharibacteria bacterium
AGCATGGTAAAGCTGACTTCGCCGGTGTAGGCGCCTTCGTCTTTGTAAAAGGCGTTCTGGGCGGCCAGGCGGAAGTGCCGGCGGTCAATTTCCAGGCTGACCGGTTGCAAGGCGACCAGGCTGGGCGCCAAGACAACTTCGATATCACGGTGCGGCTCAATGTGCTGCTGCAGGCGGTGTACCAGCAGGCTGGCCTCGTGGACGGTGAGGTGCATTTTCCAGTTACCGACAATCAGGGTGCGCTTCATGATGCTTATGGTTCAATTGTACCTTATTTCTTGTCCAACAGGGCTTCCACGCCCGGTAATTTGCGGCCGCTCATCAGCTCCAGGCTGGCGCCGCCGCCGGTAGAAACGTGATCAAATTGCTGCACGAGCTTGCGGGCTTCGACATAGCCAACCGTATCACCGCCGCCCACCAGGGTGAATGGCCGGTGGCCAAAGCCGCCGAGCATAGCTTCGGTGAGCAGCTCGGTACCATGGGAATACGGGCCAATTGGTCCCTGTAAACCGGCAGTTTCGGTAACGCCCATGGTGCCATTCCACACCACGGTGCTGGCAAACTGCAAGGCGCCGTTTATAAACGAGGCTGAAAACGGCCCAATATCTAGGATCTGCTCATCGGCATGCACGTGGCTGGCGCTGGCCGGCGGTCGCTTGGGGTAATTTTCGATGTCGGCAATCACGTGGGCGCTCCAATCAACAATACGGGTCGGCTTGGTCTTGTCAATTTTATGAGCCACCACGCCGTCAAACGGCACCGCGAAGATAAAGCGCCGCTGTTTAGCCTGGGCGCTGGCCTTGCGTAAGATATCGTGGGCCACCGGTATATCTTCTTTATCGAAGAGACTAGCGCCGATATTGATGCCCTGGGCAGCCAAAAAGGTGTTGGCCATTGCCCCGCCTACGGCCACAAAATCGGCCAGTTCGAGAAAGCGGTGCAAAATATCAATTTTGTCGGCAATTTTAGCACCGCCAATCACGGCCACCAGTGGCCGCTCGGGTTTTTCCATAACATTGGTAATAGTGTCGACTTCCTTCTCCAGCAACAGCCCGGCAACGCTGGGCAAGAAGTGCGTAATGGCTGCGGTACTGGCGTGCGCCCGGTGCACCACGCCAAAGCCGTCCTGGACAAAGACTTCGGCCAGGCTGGCCAGCTGTTGGGCAAACGCGCTGTCGTTGGCCTCTTCCTCGGGGTGGAAACGCAGGTTTTCGAGTAACAGTACCTCGCCGTGCTGGAGGCCGGCGGCGGCTTTTTGGGCGGGCTCGCCTACACAGTCGGTAGCGAATTCTACGGGGTGGTCGAGCAGTTGGCGCAGCCGTTTGGCGACCGGAAATAAGCTGTTGGCGGTGTCGTTCGGCCCGCTTGGGCGGCCGAGATGCGAACAAATAATCAATGTTACGTTTTGCTCAAGCAGGTAGTTAATGGTCGGCAGCGATTGTTTGATGCGGTAATCATCGGTGATCTTACCATCTTCAATTGGCACGTTGTAGTCGGCCCGTAGGAGTACGGTTTTGCCCTTGAGGTCAATGTCACGGATTGTCTGCTTAGTAAACATAGCCCACCGCCTGTACCGCTATTCTAACACCCTTACTTTGATTGTGTCAGTGGTACCAACCACGCCCGGGTAACGGCCGGAAGCAGTAACTACGATGTCACCCGCGGCGAGCACTTTGTGCTTACGCAGCCAGTCGGTCAGCTTGCTGGCAGCCAGCGGATCTACCGGCCGGACATAGCTTTTAACGTCATAGGCGATGGCCAATTGCTGGGCAGTCCGGGCATCATTGGTAACGGCAATTAGGGGGATGGCGGTACGGCGCGAGGCAATCTGCAGCGCGGTGGCGCCAGACTTGGTTTCGGCCACGATGGCCTGCGCTTGGATGCTTTCGGCCAGGCTCAAAATGGCCTTGCTGATAGCTGCCTGGCGGCTGTGGTCATCCTCGTTATCCGGGAAACTGACTTTCAGCGGGGCGTGAGATTCGGTGTATAAAATAACCCGCTTCATAGTTTGCACGGCTTCTAACGGGTAGGTGCCGTTGGCGGTTTCGTCACTCAGCATCAAGCAATCGGCACCGACAATAACCGCGGTGGCCGCGTCGGAAACTTCGGCCCGGGTTGGTTCCGGCGCGTCAGTCATACTGTGCAACATTTGGGTAGCTACAATGGTCGGTTTGGCATAGCGTAAGCCCAGGCCGACAATTTGGCGTTGCACGATTGGTACGCTTTCGGCCGGGGTCTCTACTGCCAGGTCGCCGCGGGCAATCATCACGGCATCGGCTTCGCGGACGATAGCTTCCAGGTTATCTACGGCTGCCTTGGTCTCGATTTTAGCGATAATCCGGGCGCTGCTGTTCATGCCCTTGAGCAGTTTGCGCAAACTGACAATATCGGCGGCGGTCTGTACGAAGCTGAGGGCCACAAAGTCAATATCATGGACCGAGCCGTAAATCAGGTCGGCCCGGTCTTTGGGCGTGATAATGTCGCCGGCGAAGTTAGTATCGGGCAGGTTCAGACCCTTACGTTTAATTAAAATGCCGCCGTTTTGAGCCTCGGCCTGCACTACACCACCACTGACACTGGTAATCACAGCTTTGATGCGACCGTCGTACAAGTACAACCGCTCGCCGCGTTTGACCTTCTGGCTCAGGTCATACTGGGTGGGTAGCACACCGGTTTTAGCGTAATCAGCCCGGTAGCCAAAACTCAGCCCTTGGCCTTTCGTCACGTTCACGATGTCGTCAAAGTCGCCGAGTCGGATTTTAGGCCCTTGCAAATCCTGGATAATCGCCACTGGTTTGCCGGCAGCTTTGCTGGCCTTGCGGATCCAAGCAATCTGTTTGGTGCGCTCCTCTTGCGTGCCGTGGCTAAAGTTGAGGCGCAGGCCATTCGCCCCGGCTTTAATAAGCGCCAAAATAGCCTCATAACTATCGGTGGCCGGCCCAACGGTGGCAATAATTTTGGTACGTTTAAAATTTTCAAGTGGCACCGACGGCGCCGTATCTGTTTGCTGCATGACCCACCCTAGAGCGTTAGTTCAGTTCTAGTATATATTATTTTTCCGCTTTTGATAGGTGGAAAAACCCACCGAAGCCACGACTGCGCTTCCAATAAACACCGCCAGTACATCCCCCGGCCCGGTGTTGGTGAGCTCCTGGCTACTGCCGGCAGGATTCGGATTGGCGGCGGCTGCGCTGTTCGAGCTATTTGAAGATTCGACCGATGGCGTGGACGTGACAACTGGCTGCTCAGCAGCCGGGGCTTTACTTATAGTCGGCACTGGCCCTGGCTTAGCCGAAGGTTCAGTCAGGTGTTGCGAGCGAAAAGCCAGGATAATTCCTACCAGCAAACCAGCCACCAGAAGAACATAGATAATGTAGAGACTGACTCGGCGCATAACTTCTCCCGGAAACACGAGCTACTCTCACCTTAGCCCAAGCCGAGCTTTCTTGCAAGCGCTGCTTTTATTCAGAGGTTTGCTGGGCTTGCGGGTCTTGGTAGTCTTTATTAGCGTCGAGCTGGGCTTGGTAGTGTTGCCATAGCCCTTGGGCACGATGCCGTGAGACGTTAAAGGCCAGCCAGGAGTGGTCGGACTGACGGTCAAGCTGCTGCTGGACGTATAGTTGATGAGCGACCGATTTCTGCAGCTTTTGGTTTTGGTCGTTCAATAGGTCACTCAGTGCCGGCGTGGCATCAGCCGATAAACCGCCCAGGTAGGCCACATCCAACTTGCCAGTCGATCGAAAGCGCTGAATATTTTCACGGGCCACGAAAGCATCAGGATTAATGAGATTAATCACGGCTAGAAACAGGATGATCGAAATAAACATCCCGCGCGCAAATAACTTTTGCGGCTGTTCGCGGGTAATGTAGGCCAGCAACAGGCCAAATGCCGCCACCAACCAGCCAATGAACAGGTGGCTATAGAGCCGTAATTCGGTAAAGCCATAGGCCTGCTCATACAGCGACAACCGGCGGTGGGCCGACAGCATCACCAGCCCAACTTCCAGGACCAGCACCAAGCAGAGGGCAATAAATAGAAACTGTTGCCGGATAGTCCGCCGGATTGTGGAGGTATGCAGCGCCAACAGCAACAAAAAAGCAATCACCACCACGGCAATCAGCTCAAAAAAGCCCCGGCGGGCATATTCGGCGTAGGTATAGCCGCCGGCTATCATAATATTGCTTCTGCCACCAAACAGATAGTGCAGCTGGATCACCACAAACAGCAGGAAGAGGGTTACGACCGAGCTTAAAACAACGGTGGCTTCAATACTGCCCAGGCGCGCGGCTGGAGCTTGAAACTGGTCGTAATCTTCGGTTGCTGGACGGGTAAACAGCAGCGTATATAGGCCAACGAAGAAGGCCGTTACCGTCAGTATCACTAGTGAGTGACCAATCAAGCTGGGCGACACATGGAAGGCGAAAATTGAGCCGACGTAATGCTTAAACACCAGGTCGGCCGATGAAAACAGCAGCAGAAAAATTAACAGGATGGGCAGGCTAATAAGAATGCCGCGCAGTACCGGCAGCATGTTTTGCTTAGCCGCATGTTTACTTTGCAGGTTAAAGCTCGTCGCTTTGCGCAGCACGTTACCAAACTCGGCAACGCCCAAAAACGGCAGCTGTACAGTCCGCCGCAGATAATCAAGACCAGTAAAGTCGCGCAGACGACGCTGCGGCCGCCACACCAGCAACCCGATCAGCGCTAGCAGATACAACACGCTGAGCACATCGAGAAATTGCACAAAACCACTGGCCCGGGCGAACAGGGCCACCGCAAACAGCAGCGCCACAAGCGATAAGCTCAGTACCGACCGCGAGAACGGCCGCCGCCAGTACGCCATGAACCCTGCAGTCAGTGCCAAAATTAACACTGTGTATAAGAAGAAATTGATGCCCAAGGCGTGGCCGTAAAAGAACCAGTTAAAGACAAGACCCAGTAGTAGCGACGCGTATCCAATTGGCAATAAACGATGCTTTATAGTCCTCTAAGTATATCACGCTAGATATGCGATAAAATAAGGCTTTTAGTTTACACTCTGTGATGCAAATCACATATTTTTGTTGTTTTTGGGACTATATTTAGGTTTGTAACAATAATATAGGGAGTGTGAGATGAAAACGTGGAATGTGTTTGACAAGATAGGTTTTACACTGTTAGTTATAGGCGGCCTGAACTGGGGTCTGGTAGGCTTCTTTAAATACAACCTGGTCGACAAGATTTTCGGCGTGGGTAGTGGTGCCGCCCGCGTAGTCTACGCCATAGTCGGCTTGGCCGCAGTATGGGGCGTATGGTTCATAATAGACATGGTTATGGGTATGTCAAAGATGAAGATGTCCGATACGACCCAGCCCAAAAAACCGATGATGTAAGGAAGTGTCCTAACTGCAACATATTTCAGGGCTTCACGGTATTGTTGAGGCTGGATTGCTTGAACTCACCGCCAGCCTCTAGCTTGGCCGTTAATTCAAAACTCGCGCACTTTGTACAGTTCTCCGGGCTTGCCTTGTATTGGTAGTCCGCCTCGTCACTATTTATATACTTACCATTCGGGTCAGTTAGAAATGTGTTTTGAAGTGAACCGGGAGTGCCACCACTTTGCGTTAGATTCTTAGCCACCCAGTCGGTACTAGTAATATCACTAACCGAGGGGTAGTAACCCTGTTTGTTATAGTAGTCTTCTAACGTATTCGCCAGTGATTTCATATCTATTTTGCGTTTGGTATCGTTTACTGACTTCAAAAATGCCTGTTGGTCAGCGCTAGAGAACGAACCACCTGTTTTACTGGATTGGCCTTGCCACGCGGCAAAACCAAATAGACCAATCAACACCACAATCACAACAGCCAAAAGGCCAGGAGACTTTGGCGCAGTTGATGAGTCGTGTTTATGTGAACGGTTGAAATACAGCATTACCATCGCGCCCTCAATGAGTATTGATAGAACTACAAGGATGATGTTAATCGCCAAACTATCCGTATTTTCAAGCTGATTTACGTTTGATTTTGTTATGATGGCCAGCAAGATGAAGACACCGAGTAACAATAGGAACCCCTTAAAGATAAACCACTGCCCGCCATTTTTTAAGAGTTCCTGGCTCCGTTGCAGTGTTTGTTTTACGGGAACATCAGTTTCAAATAAAGCCACATAGGGGGCTAGCGCGTAACGGAGATGGGCTATAATCGCCCAGATTACGGCACCGATGACGAGAAGCAGTGTGAGTAGGGCAAGTGATGCATCCCCCGGTCTTGAACCCGAGAGAAAAAGCAGCGGCAGAAAAACGGCTACGGCTATCGGCCAGTACGCGATAATGGCTACCCAGGCATTGACTTTGACAATACGTGGCGTTATCAGCAAGGCTCTTTTTAGCACTGATTTAGGGCCGTTCCTTGTTCCTTCCAAGGAAAATGCCATACTGCTAACCGTAAATGCATATACAAGTGCGTAGAGTAACGTGTAAATACCTAAGCCGACTACCAGCACCGTTATTATTTTCGCAAAACTGGCAAAGAGTAAGCCAAAATGGCCCAATAACAGGCTAGCCATTGCTAGAAAGGTGAGTGTCAGTGCTACTCCTGCCGCTACGTAGGACACAACAAGGGCAACTATGAATGTAACCGGATTTCCCCTAACGGCACCAAGCATTTCTTGCAATGATTGAAATATACCGTACTTCTGAGAACTAGGAAGGTTGGATTGCTGGCTATTTTCTTGGCTGGCACCGTCATGTATCTGTGTTTCCATTTTTGCTCCGTTATAAAGATTATATATTGTTCAAGCTTCGGATTCTAGCTCTATTTTGGTGACCCTGCGGGGTTCGGTTTATAAACAAATCGTACTAGAAATAATTCGCTGGAACGTCATTTTGAAACTTAAAGTCGCACCAAACTACTCGTATCAGTATTGAAACCATATAGCCTTTCAACACTATTCAAATCATCCTTTAGTTTCTCAGTCACGATAATTATGTTTGCACCTGATTCGACTTCTAACTTACCATCTATCAGGTCGGCTGTCAGGCTTGCTATGTCTTTCATGTCAATACAGGCACTCCAGTCAAAGTCTTTGTTATTATCATTGCCTCGATGTTGCATAGGAGTATCGACGTAATCAGGTAGCAATGAGTAGACCCTTGCCTTGGTTAGTTCCGCCGCAAGTGAGCCAAAATACAGTGTGACTGCGGCTTTAGAGCTACAATAGAGGGCAAAATCTGCTTCCGGAATCCGGTCAGACACTGAAGAGACACTGACAATACTAGCTCCGTGCAGCTTATCTTTCAGAGCATTCACAACAAGCATGGGTGCTAACACATTTACTGAGAATGTTCGTTTGTAAGACTCGGGGGTTACTTCACTTGCATTTCCGGCCTCGGCAACACCAGCATTACTGACAAGTGCTTCGACCGAGGATTCTGTTACAGCCTTTAAAGAATCAGCAATCTGGTTGCTATCGCTTAAGTCACACTGAAGCCAAACGAAGGCTTTATCTGTAAATTCCGGTTTGGAGCGTGATACGCCATACACTTTCCAGCCATTCTTTAACAAAAGTTCTGCGACGGACTTGCCGATACCATAACTTGCACCTGTAACAACTGCTGTTTTCATAGTTCCATCATATAAGAGAATCGAACTATTTAACAGATAAGAAAAAGCACCTAACTTTTATTGCTGAAAATTAAGTGCCAATTCTTATCTGTAACTTTCCTATGGTGACCCCTAGGAGAGTCGAACTCCTCTTGCCAGGATGAAAACCTGATGTCCTAACCGATAGACGAAGGGGCCACGCGAACCGAACTATCGTACCATAACAGAGGCCGAAATGAAAATCCCCCGCACCAAAAAGTACGGGGGATGTCCGTTTTTTTACCAGTTTTAGTTTTTGTCTAGAGCGGTCAGTCAGTGCTCGTTGAACTGCTGGCAGCTTAGCACAAAATGTGCTAAAACGCTACTGTTTATCCGCTGAGTGTGTAGTCAGGCCAACCTAACACCTAAGGAGTTACACCTCTGTCGTTACTTTATAAACAATGTAGATTATTACACATATAAAAGTACACAACTAACAGTGTAAGATATTTACCTGACTGCAATTATATTTAATGTATAATGGTTTGTATGAGATACACCTATAAGAACATGAAAGCACAGTTCCCAGACGATGACGCTTGTCTGCAACAGATATTTGACAGCCGGTATGGTGAATTAAAAGCCTGTCCTAAGTGTGGCGTGGTCAATGCCAAATATTATCGTGTTAAAAACCGTAAGGCATTCGTATGCAAGGAGTGTAGTCATCACATTCATCCGCTTGCAGGTACAATATTTGAGAAGTCCACTACGCCACTTACAGATTGGTTTCACGCTATGTATTTATTCTCAGTGTCTAAGAATGGTGTTAGTGCCAAAGAAATAGAGCGAATTGTAGGCGTCAGCTACAAAACCGCCCACAGGATGTGTAAGTTAATCCGAGTTGCAATGGTAGAAGGTGGCAAACTAGGTTTTTTTGATAAACCGGTGGAAGTTGATGAAGCATACATTGGCGGCCGCCGGAAGCAAACAGAGATTAAAGATGAGAAAACACCCCTTGTAGCTGCCTTAGAGGTTGGGGGTCATGCACGGACTACGGTTGTGAGTAAAGCTGTATCTAAGACTGTGCTGCCCTTCCTAAAGGAAACTCTATATGAAGGTGCCACCCTGCACACAGATGAGAGCAAAATCTATAAACACAAAGAGGTTGAAGCACTGTTTAATCACGCTTCAGTCCGGCATATTGGCAAGGAATGGGTAAGGAATGGTGTAACCACCAACCATGTTGAGGGCTTTTTTAGTCAGTTTAAAAACTCAATAAGGGGTACGTACCACTCTATTTCGCCCCGTTACGTTAATGCTTATGCGGCCGAGTTCACTTTTCGTTATAATCACCGGACTGAGCCGATTTTCGCTTTGCTTTTGGCAAGGGCTGGGAAGCAGCTTTGATAATTTGTAGGAACTTCTTTTTACCCATTATTGATAGCCCCTATATTACGTATGCTATTATTATAGCAGGCTCAACCCCTAACAGAGGTAGTGCATTGACAATTTAGGGCTTAGAAGTTATACTATTCTTTAAGGGTAGTGTTCAAAGAGTGAGTGCTAGGTCTCGATTTTCGAGGGCGGCTCTTTCAACGGCTCCGCTTATTAGCACCCACTCCTTGCACGCTACCTCTATTTATTTGCGGCGGCCTCCTTCCTATAACCCTTAGGGGCTAATTCAAATGGCCAATCAGGGTTTTTCCTATTATATTCATCCACATATTCTTGGAGCCTTTGCGGGGTCAACACTTTTTTAGTTGAGCCAGGTTTCGGACCCCTAACAACCTTAGGGGCACGCCGACCCCGGACTTCTTTGCCTTTGTCAGTAATAATCAGGTCGCTGCTTCTACCGTCAACAGAAGGCACAGATTCAGCCAGTCCATGATTTTTAACTATAGCGGAATAGTTATAGAAGGAGTTCTCCTTAATCCCCAACCGCTCCATGATTTCTTTTTTGCTGGTGCGGTCAATGGTAGCAGGAAAGAATTTCCTTACGATACTTTCGGCTTGTCTCTCTGTTGTTAACATAGCTTTTACAGTATAACCCCAATCCCCATATTTATTCAAGCACTTTTGGGGGTAAAAATTAAATGGGGTATATTTAACAGGTCAATCTACGGCAGTGCTACAATTAAGCCATGAAGGCGTGGAAGCTGGCTTTAATAATATGGTTGCCTATTTTGGTGATTGCTCTAGTCGTTGGTGGTATTTATCTGCATGTTCATCACGATAACCAAATTAAAGCTCACCGGGCTCAGGCTGCTGCTCAGCAAAAGGCTTTGAAACTACAATCACTACAAAGCTGCCAAGCGCAAGTTCACGAAAGGTGGGACCCGCTTATTCAGTCCGCTCAGGCGCAAGGCTTACCTACATACGGCTCATTAGCAGAGGAACAATCACAACTCAACCAGTGTTAAATTAAAAGACCCCTCTATTTTGCAGGGGTCTTATCTGTCTAGCGGTCAGTCAATTTTGGTTTTGGCCGAGGTTGGCGTGGCTACACACACCTCGTTTATCCACAGTTTAGCGGCCAAGGCGGCGGCTCAGGAAGCGGCGGTAACCAAAGGCACCGGCGGCGCTGACGCCACTGAACAGGCCGACTACCTCACCAGGACCAGTGTTCACCAGCTTGGTAGGTGGCGTAGACACCGTAGTGACCGGTGGGGGCGTGTTCTGGCAGGTGTTACCAGCTACCTGGGTGGTAGCAGTATCAAAGATGCTACCGAAACCCTGGGGCGTGGCAAACGCCTTGTTGGTCAGCGTAAACGGACTACAGACTGTAGCAGCTGGCGCGTTAACCGTAGTGTCGTACATCACGAAGGCATTGTTGCCTGGATTGTAGTTACCAATGTTGACGTGTACCGTACGGCCATTGTCTTGTATGGCTGAAGCTGGGTAAGTGAAGCCGCTCGGGTAGTTAGGGTTAATGAGCTTCACGCTGCCAGGCACAACCGTTAAGCCAGCTGGTACTTGGTCAACAATATCAACCGCGTTCAAGGCAGTGCTGCCATTGTCATTAAAGGTCAGCAGCCATTGCTCGTCGTCGCCTGCCTTGGCGTCAACATTTTTCTGCCAGTCAGCCGACGTTTGGCCAGCAAAGCGGACATGCTTAGCTAGGCTGTACTCTGGCATCTTAATCTTAACTTTGAGCGTGACCAGCACTAACTGCTGGAAACAACCCTTGACGTTGCCATCAAGCGCTTGTGAACCAATGGTCGCGCCAGTGGTTACAACACTGTCGCTCAAGGCGCTGTCAATGAAGTTGCCCTTAACGTGGGCCGAACCGGGAACATAGTCAACTTCAAAGCTGCCACCGTTGGCAGCGCTCATGTCGAGCGTGTCAAACACAGTGCCAGGTACGGCATTGGTGGCGCTAATGAAGGCTGTTGCTTCACGGCTTTTAGCGATGCCGCTGGGCAAAGCCACGCGCACCTTGGTGTTGCGGGCAATGCCAGGCTGGCCTGCAGCCGTGTTCAACGACGGGTCGGCGCCGTTGTGGACGTAGACTTCCAGCGTTAGGACATCACCGTCCTTTACCTGGGGCAAAGGATCGGTAAAAGCTGTACTGCCGGGGTATAGGCCGTTAAAGAAATTACGTTCGTCACCGATGTTTGGCACATTGGTAAACGAGTCAAAGGTTACATAGTTAAAGCCGGCTACCCCATTGGAGTAGACTTTGGTTGCACGTGCTGGACCAGATGTAGCAAACACGGCTGCCGGAATGGCAACTGCGCACAGTGCGAGCACTGCGGCAAGTGTCAGCTTGGTCTGCTTGGAGAAACGTTTAAATAGTTTCATGAGACACCTCCCTTATGGATAGTATGAAAATTAGTCATTAATGAAAGTTATATTTATTACAGGACGCCTACTAATTGTTAAATAACATCGGGTAGTCCCACCTCGCCCAATTTATCAACATAATTTTAGCATATGAATTGTATTCTGTCAATATTATGCTATCGCTTATATAGTCGGCCAGATTGTTAACGTACATTAGGAGCAAGCTGTGCCTGCTTAACGTGGGGAGAAGTCAAATCATTCCAGCCTATTTATGGGTGAACAGGATGGTGGTTTTCTAGAGTTTGAAGGCGTGAGCCAACGAATCTAGTCAACCGACCATCCTGTAAAAGTGACGCTTTCACCCGTTCTTTGTAACATTTTCCAGGGGGCCTGGAGCAGGTCGCGGGAGGGCTGCGACTTTTCGGATCATCGGGGGTGATCCTAGCTCCAGGGAGTCCCTGGGGTGCCCTACGGCGATGCAACCGTTGCACTCGGCGATGGTGCTGCCGTGTTATCCGGTGCTGGTCCCGACGACGATGTCGATGGTGACGACGTGGTATTCGTCGCACCTGAACCTGAATCGCCTTGCCCGGCAACGGATCCACTCGAAGTGGGGTCCGGAGTCGGACTGTAGGGCGTACTGCTGCATGCCGACGTTGGCGTAACCGGCCGCGGACAATAACCTCCTGGCGGAGGGGTCCGGACTGGATGTTGCCTGGTAAACGGCGGTGCGAAAGCAGCTTGCTTACAGACCTCCACGCCAGGTGTTGGCATGCAGGACTTGCTCGGGGTGGGTTTTGGTGACCGCAGCGGCGTTGGCGGGAGCTTGGGCCGGTGTGGCTTGTTCCAGGGATTGCTGCAGAGTCCGAGGACTCCACGATCCTGGTAGACACCCTTTTGCAGAACATGCTTGACGTCAATCGGGACCGTCAAGGTCAATCGCACCTGGGAGCGCTCATCGTCAAACGGCAGGCAGCCGTTTTTTGGGAGGCTCATGGTGTTTTCGAACCCACCCACTCGGATAACTTTGAGGTCCGAGGTGTTGTGGATGCCTGCCTTCGCCAGCATCTTACGTGCCTGGTCATCGCTGACCATCTCGTTCGACACTAGAATAGCGCGCAGGTCGTAACCTTGCTTGACAAGCGCCGCGTACTGCTGCGCCTGTTCCCAGCTGACCCCGATTCGGTTCTGCAAACACGACTGGTATGCCGTGTTGTGCTTCGCCGCTTGGACGAGGTCGGGCCAGGACTGCACCGTCGACAGCACCGGGTGGGTGTTGCACTGGTTTCCCACACAGGGGTTGCCAGGCTTGCCGAGCGGTACGGTCTTACTGTTAGAGCTGTTACTCGCGCCGACCGTGAGGCCGAGCACGAGCGCAAGGATCGTCGCGACGATGAATGCCACGAGGCCCCTTCTGCTGTTCCTTTCGCTCAACATCTGACCTCCTCGGTCGTAAGAGCGATTCCCCTAATTGTTTGAGTCCCAGGAGCGGATGGACTGTTTGCTGCACCTACTGCCGACGTCGCCGGTTGGCAAAGAGCCAGTAGATGCACGCACCGGCGTAGAAGCCGACGCCTGCAAGCAGGAAGTACCAGACGACCTCGAAGGCCGTGCTGTTGTTGAAGTCGTCCCAGGTGTTACTGGCGACGATGATGCCGGCGACGGCTCCGAGGAGCGCGAGCAGCAGCAGCCATGGGGTCCACTCCCAGTCGAGGGGGTTGATCCCGAGCCGCTGGTTGCCAGCCGGTCTTGCGGTTGCCGCTACAGCAGCCGCAGGAGGCGACGCCGTGGGCGGCTCGTTGACCCCTGTGAGGTCGACGATGGTTTCGCCGTCTGGACCGACCCGAGTGGGGTGACCACTGGGTGTTGCCGGGGCAGCCGTGGTGTCTCCAGCCGAAGCCGGAGGTTTTGCAGCTGGCGGTGCCAGTTGAGCACGCTCGTGCGTCAGATCGTCGACCCGGTCGGTGACGTGCTGAAGGGCAAGCCGTGAGCCGCGGGTGATGGTGCCCAGGGTCTCTCGTTGACCTCTGAGCTCCTCATCAATCTTGGCGACTTGGACATCGGCGGCATCGGAGAGATCCCCGAGAGCTCCAAGTACAGCTTCTACCTCGTCCCTGACATTGTCCGTGGACATGGTCTGGTTCTCCTCTCCCCTAAGGGAAAACGTTTGAGCCGAAGCTCAGTCGTTGCCCCCTATGGGAACGACATGCTGGTGATTACCCTCACTCAACAATAGTGCCGTTCCCATACGGAAAGAAAAGAGTCGTATGTTACAAAGAAATATGGTGTTAGCGTCTTTCTGCAACGGGAGCGTCCGGGGCAACCCCGAAGGGTAGCTCAACAGATGCTGCGACCAGTGCAGACCGCCTAATACTAGCAATCGGCCGAAAGTAGCCGCCTAGTACCAGCTGGTCTGCACTGATCTGTTAATTGCAGAAATAAACTGAAATGATCTGACTTGTTAATGATCTCCTCATCGGTCGGACTCCGGACACCCCTAAGACGTGAAAAAGACAGCACATGCACGGTCTTAACCGTTGCCGCTGTCTCTAACTCCACCTCTGTAAATGTCCATAACGGGCTTACTGCCTCCCACCCGCCAATAAGGATGGTTAAATACTACCACAATCGTTGCTAAAAGTCAATATATATTGCAATGTATATGTTACTTTGCAATAGGCGTAAGCGTTTTGGTGGGAGCCTTTGGTGCGGCGGGGGCCGCCGGGACGGCCAGCTTGCTCTTACTAAAGCTAAAGCCAAAGGTACTACCCTTGCCTTCCTGGCTCTCAAAGATCAGCGCGCCGCCCTCAGCCACGATAACTTTTTTAGCCATGAAGAGCCCCAGGCCGGTGCCGTCGGGTCGAGCCTTGCGGGCGTTACCGGCCCGGTAAAACTTAGTGAACAAGTGGTGCTGCTCGCTCTTGGGCACGCCAATGCCGTCATCTTCAATCCGTAGTCCCACGCTGGCCGGTGTTTCCAACAGCCGGACCTTAATGGTGCCGCCAGCCGGCGTGTAGTAAATGGCATTGTCGGCAAAGTTCATAATCACCTGGCGGATCTTGGTTTCATCAAGCATTAAATCCGGAAAGGATTTTGGCTTGTCATAGCTGAAGGTCAGATGTTTGGCCTTGGCCGTTTCTTGCAGCTGGCCAAGCTCTTGCTCCACAACCTGTGCTAAGTTAACAGGGGCTGCTTCAATAATGAATTTACCAGTCTTGAGACGTGAGACATTCAACAGGTCGGCAATCAGGTAGACCATGCGCTGCGAACTAAAGAAAGCCTGGCCAAGCATATTTTTTTGGGTCTTTGTCAGCTTACCAGCATCACCTTCCATAACCATGCTCAAGTAGCCCTTAACGCTGGTGAGCGGCGTGCGCAACTGGTGGCTGGCCATACTAATAAAGTCGTCTTTAGTCTCGTCCAGCGCCCGCAATTTGGCGTTAGAGATTTTTAGCTGGCGCAGCACGTGCTTGTTTTCTTCGAACAACAGCTTATTGTCCAGCGCCAAGCCAACACTTTCACTGATGCGGTCCAGTAGCCTGATGACGCCGCCGGCGTTTTCTGGACGGGTCGTGAGGCCAACTAACAGTATGCCGACCGTATTCCGGCGAGCCATCAGCTTAACCAGGTACAATGACTGGAGTGGTATGTGGTCAATAATGGCGGATAGGTCTTTTTGGTCTGCCCC
The DNA here is from genome assembly GCA_964584135.1 of uncultured Candidatus Saccharibacteria bacterium. Classification (GTDB taxonomy): domain Bacteria; phylum Patescibacteriota; class Saccharimonadia; order Saccharimonadales; family UBA4665; genus CAZOYN01. The sequence continues at coordinate 15,035 of CAZOYN010000005.1, forward strand.
TAAGGCATTGGCTAGTTCGGCTAGCGTGACATCAGTTATCGGTTCCAGCTTGCTGCCGCTAAGCGATCCCAGCCACGGGGCATGGGCCGAAAAGCGCGGCACGTGGCTCAGGCCATCAATACCGTCTAAGTTATGTTGGCCCGCAGTGCTCCAACCAAAGAGCTCCAAGTCACTTTGGAAATGCAGAGAAGGCGTTAAGAGGCCAACCAGTGGGTGGCCGGTAACCGCACAAATAGCCTGGGCAATTTGCTCACAGACGCTTTTGACCGGCTCTTGTGATTGCAGCACGATGTTGTCGATAGTCCTCAGGAGAGACAGTGTCTTGTTGGTCTCGACAAGCTCAAGGTTGCGTTTGTAGAGCTCTTCGCGGATATGCTCATTATCTTGAATAAGCTGCTTGCGCCGCTGGAAACGCGACTCATTTGAAACCTGAGCCCGAGCTGTCTCTCCGGTAGCTATATCTGCCATAGCGAGCTACCGCTTACTTGAGCGCCTCAGGTAAGCCATTGGCAGGTAGTTGGCTGAGCAGGGCGGCTGATGATTCCTTCGAGACTTCAACCGAAATTTGGCCAAACAGCTCCTTGTACACTCCAATTAAATTATCAATTACTTTGGGTTCATTGCCTTTGACTTCGGCCGTATGGGCAGACCAATTGATTGTGAGGTTGGGGACTTGCTCGGCTTGCTCAATGGCCACCGGGCCAATAATTGCCTCTTGGGCCTGGATAATCTTGACGGCGATTTGGGAATAGACATCCATTAAGCCGCCTCCGAGTCTTCATTCGTGAAGGTTTTGAGGGCCGGTTTCGTGGCAAAGGCCAGGATGGCGAAAGTCATCAGGAACTGGCCAATAGTCAGCAACATGTCGCCCCAGTCGGCATTGTAGTAGGTGCCTTTGGTGGTGGTATACGAAAAGACTGAGTCTGCACAATACATAACGGCTAAACCAAGCAGCAGGAACACGACCGCCTTGCGGTAAAAACCGCCAAAATACTTATACGATAAGCCGAAGACTAGGGCGGCGAAGGTAAGGGCCAGAAAGTCGCCGAAGGGATAGGCAATATCTAGGATGGTTTTCAGCAGCGTCTCACCGGGAGGAATAAGGGTGCCGCCCCGGGCCAGAGTTACCTGTAGGTAGTAAGAAGGTACGAGCAGTACCACCGGCACAACCACGGCGAAGACTTTTGCAAAATGGGTCTTTCTCAGGGCAAATAGGGCGCCGGTGGCAATGGACAGGAAGGCCGTGCCAAGGATCCAGAAAAATATACTTGGCGCAAAACCAATGTCGGCCAGTGAAGGATAGGGCGCAGGCACGTGCTTAAAGAAATTGTAGTACGACCAGATGTTCTCGCCGAAGCCCCACAGGAACAGGCCAAACGAAACGAAAAATACCGCCTTGCCAAGGGCACTCTTCAAGCCGCCCCAAATCTTGGCCTTGAACATGCCCACAATGCCTCCAAAGAAAGGGATCAAGCCAAATAAGAAAGAGTACCAGTAATTCCAGTTGCCGCCTTTAGTGTGGCTAAAAAACAGTCCGGCCCAAAAGACGACGAGGAGCCCAAAAAAACCTAAAGCAATTTTTTGATAAATGTTAAGTGTTTTCATTTTCTTTATATACTTTACCGTAAGCTTTTTTGGCCCGGTTGTCAACCGATGTACAGCTCTGGTTTCGGAAAGCCATTGAACGGGCTGGACATGGTGACGGTGTAGGCGCCGGCGTTCTCAAAAATCAACCTATCGCCAACGCCTATATACTCTGGCAACTCAACATCTCGGGCTATAATATCGAGGCTGTCACCGGTCGGCCCGGCCAGCGTGGCGTGCATATTTTTGGCTCCAGCCTGAACTGAGAAGGGATGGACGTTGTATTGTGTTGAACCCTGGTGGATCATGGCTTCGTAGAGCGCGTTGTATATGCCCCCATCCAAACACAGCCAAACCTTACCGTTTCTAACAGTGCGTGAAATAATTTCTGCCACTAAAACGGTTGAGCTGGCCACGATACCCCTGCCCGGCTCAATAATAATTTTTGGCATGTACGGTAACATGTGCAGGGTGTTATTGATACTGGAAACTATTTCCGGCAAGTGAGGTATGTGCTGGTGGTTGTAATACTGAACTGGGAAGCCGCCACCGATATCAATTACCTCGAGCGTGATGCCCTCATCCATCAGCTCCTCAATCACCGGCCGGATGGTACTGATGGCATTTGACCAGCGGTTGGCATTGGTAGCTTGTGAGCCAACGTGGAAACTAATACCATAGGTTTTTAGCTCAAGGCGGTGGATCAGCTGGATGAGTTCTTTGACGGTTTCAATTGGCGCCCCGAAGCGCTCCGAAAAGGCAAAGACGCTGCCAGTATCATCAACGGTAGCCCGGACAAAGACTTTTGCACCCGGGGCATTGGCGGCGATTTTCTCAATTTCTTCCCTGGAATCAGCTGCATAACGGTTAATGCCATGGGCAATGGCGTGCCTGATATGGGCAGCCGGCTTCACAGACGTGCCATAAATAATTTTTTTATGGTCCACGCCCAGCTTTAAGAGTACGTCGATTTCGTACGAAGAGGCCGCTTCAAAGCCGCAGCCTAATGAAGCTAAATGGGTCAAGATAGTAGGGTCTGAATTAGCCTTTAAGGCGTAATAGACTTCCTCATTTTCAAAGAGATGGGTGAAGGTGTTGTAGTTATGCGTGAGGATATCTTTACTGGTGTAGAAAAAGGGCGTCGGGTAATCTAGTTGTCTGGCTTGCTCAACTATTTCTTTATCGTTTGGGATCATATTTTTGTTTTAGTTGCTTCAAAAATTATAGCAGGGGTAACAGGCAGACTCCAAGTACCACCAGGAAAACACCGGCTTTCTGGAACTTGTTGATCCGCTCACCCAGGAACAAGTAGGCCAGAATAAAGGTAGGTATGGAAAAGCCAGCACTCAGCACGGCCACAATGCTAACGTGCGAGGTTAGGCTGTAGCCAATACTCACACCAACGTAGGCCGCTACCTCTGCCAGGCCTATCAAGACAAGGTATTTCCAGATGGCTTTGTCTTGTATGCGGAGGTCCAGCCGCTGCAGCCAGCAAATAGCTAGCGTGGTTATGGACATGAAAGCAAACATAATTGCAGCGTAGAGTAGCCAGTCCTTACCCTTTAGAAAGTGGCCCCATAAAACCGTCCAGAGGGCCGCCAGCAACGTGCCTATCAGGGCTTCTGCCATACCGGGTAGCTTTGCTATTTTCAAGCGCTTTAGCTTGAAAGATTCTTCATCAAGGCTAACTGTTAAAATACCGATAAACACCCCGAGCACCGCCACCAGTTGCCAACGTCCGATAGCTTCCCCGAACACTGCTAAAGACAGCAATACGACAAGTCCGGAGTAAGATGAAAAGACAGGGTTTATGAGTGCCAGCTTGCCTTTGCCAAAGGCCCGGTACACAAACAGGTAGACAATTGCCTGCAAGGCACCGAAAAAGGCCAGGATTAAGATATCCGTGGCTTTGGCTGGGAATATGAACTTGTGTCCGGTAGCTAGTCCGTCACCGAGCAATAAGCCAATCAAGACAAGCACCCCGAAAATGTTTGCCCAGGTCAACGTCATTATGTCGCCGATAACATCGATGGTTTTTTTGGCGAAAAAGTCTGCCAGGCCCCAGCCAAACATGCCGCTTAAGCCGGCTGTGACAGCGATGAAAAGTCCGTTATGCATTTTTAATGGTTTTAGCCCTATAATAATTGGGTAACAACATTCAATATACCAGACGATTAGGAAGCTATATGCCTAAAATTGCAATTATCGAAGATGACCAAGCCATCAGCCAGATGTACCGGCTGAAGTTCGAGGCGGAAGGCTACGAAACTGAAACGGCTGAAAATGGCAAGCTAGGGCTGGAGTTGGCCGAGAACATGAAGCCAGACATTATTTTGCTCGACCTGATGATGCCGGAAATGACCGGCGACCAGATGCTGGCCAAATTGCGGGCCACCGCCTGGGGCAAGAACATTAAGGTGATTGTCCTGACCAACATGGGTGAGCAGGAAGTACCAGACAGCGTTAAACAGCTCGGCGTGGTTGACATTATTTTGAAGGCTGACATGACCCCCCGCCAGGTAGCTGAGCTGGTCAAAAAACAACTGGTTGCATGAAAATAGCGATTGTGGGTTACGGTTTGCAAGGCCAGTCGGCCTTTGAGTATTGGAACCGTGACGGTAACCAACTCACCATTTGCGACCAGGACGACTCCATTAGTGTACCCGCCGGGGTTGATACCAGGCTTGGATCAACCTACTTACACAACTTGGGTAATTTTGATTTGATTGTGCGTTCGCCACTGGTACACCCAGCTAAAATTGTTGAGGCCAACTCACGGGACATCCTGAGTAAAATCACCACCAATACCAACGAGTTTTTCCGAGTCTGCCCAACCAAAAATACTATTGGCGTCACGGGTACCAAGGGCAAAGGCACCACCTCGACACTGATTGCCAACATGTTGGAAGCCGACGGTAAGCGGGTGCACCTGGGTGGCAATATTGGCACCCCGCCGCTCGATATATTGCGGGCCGGCATTCAGCCAGATGATTGGGTGGTGCTAGAACTAGCCAACTTCCAGCTAATTGACCTGCACTATTCACCGCACATTGCCGTCTGCTTGATGCTGGTTCCCGAACACTTGGACTGGCACCTTGATGTCGACGAGTACTACATCGCAAAGACCCAGCTATTTCGCCAGCAAACCAGTGAAGACGTAGCCATCTATTTCGCGGCCAACGATAACTCCAAACGGGTAGCCACCACCGGTGGTGGCCAGGCTATCCCCTACTTTGCCCCACCAGGGGCGCATGTTGAGGAGGGCGCTGTGCAAATAAACGGCCAGGCCTTGTGCCAAACCAGCGAGCTCAAACTGTTGGGGCAACACAACTGGCAAAATGTCTGCGCCGCCGTCACAGCAGTGTGGCAAATCACTCAAAACCTAGACGCCATCCGATCTGTTTTAACCAGTTTTACCGGCTTGCCGTTCCGCATTGAATTACGCACAGAAAAAAACGGTATTGCTTATTACAATGACTCTTTCGCCTCTCAGCCTAACGCCACCATTGCTGCTTTAGAGGCCATCCCTGGCAACAAAGTGCTGATTATCGGTGGCTTTGACCGCGGGCTGGACCTAGCAGAGCTGGCAAACACGCTGCAGGCTGGCGTTGGCGTCCGGAAAGTTTTAGTGATTGGTGCTTCGGCCGAACGGCTGGCTAGCGAACTTGAAAAAGCGGGTTTCACGAATTACCAACTTGCAACAAGTAAAGATATGGGCGGCATTGTGCGGGAGGCAAGCGCTTTGGCTGAACCTGGTGATGCTGTCGTACTTTCACCCGGTTTCCCCAGTTTTGATATGTTTAAGAACTTTGAAGACCGCGGCCAGCAGTTTAACGCGGCAGTTGAAGCATTATGAATACTTACAAGCAATTTATCTTTAAAAATTATGTTTTTGATGAGGCGTCAAAGCAGCTTAGTCTGACATACTCATTTGATAATACAGTTACGTTTACAGAGACGTACCACTTTGATTTTGACTTTACTAACTATGACTCCGCGCAATTAGACCGGGCACTGCAGAACCTCTTTTTTATGGCTGGGGTGTCGTACTACAAGGCCTACCTACCTCGAGATATCCGGGTCGAGGCGGGCAGCCTGGACCAGGTTGCGGCAACATTTTTCAGCAAAACCTACCAGCGTGGCTTAGGTGAATTCTTTTATACCAATAAGCTTGACCCGACCACGGCCGTGGAAATCCCCGGGAAATCCCCGGGAAATCCCCGGGAATCCGCGGGGGTTACCACTGGCTTGCTGGTCGGCATAGGGGGGGGTAAGGATTCTTTAGTCACGGTTGAGCTGCTGCGCGGCCAGCCACGGGTCGCCACCTGGAGCCTCGGCCACCGGAGCCAGCTCACGCCATTAGTCCAAACCATCGGCTTGCCCCATTTTTGGGTAGCGCGTGAATGGGATGCTAGCTTATTGCAGCACAATGCGGAAGGCGCCCTTAACGGCCATATTCCGATATCCGCAATCTTCGCCTGTGTCGGAACTGTTGTGGCTATTCTTGCCGGTTACAGCAATTGCGTTGTCTCTAATGAAAACTCGGCAAATGAACCGACGCTGCAATATGAAGGCGTCGCTATCAATCATCAATATTCAAAATCCCTTGAATTTGAAAAAGATTATCAGTCTCTGCTGCAGCACTGTTTTGGAAGCAGCCTGCACTATTATTCTTTCTTGCGGCCATTAAGCGAAGTTAGGATTGCCGAGCTGTTCACAGGTATTGGTTTTGAAAAGTATAAAGATGTGTTTAGCTCCTGCAACCGGGCCTTCGTGCACACTAGCCATCACCTATTCTGGTGTGGTGAATGCCCGAAGTGCGCCTTTGTCTTCCTGGCATTAACTCCCTTCGTTGACCATCAAAAACTTGAGGCTCTATGGAATGGCAAAAATCTTTTGCTCGATCCTTTTCTAGAGCAAACGTATAAACAGCTGTTGGGTATCGAGGGTGATAAGCCACTCGATTGCGTAGGCGAGATTAAAGAATCACGGACCGCAATGCGTTTAGCTCAAAAAGTGTATCCAGAGCTTTCAAAATACCAGTTCGAGATACCGGACTCTTACGACTACAAGCAACTTGCTGAACACAGCATGCCAGAAGCCCTTTACGCGATTCTGCTTGAAGCTACTCAGCCGCTTTAATCTGGACTACGCGTTGGGCAGCACGGATAATGTTTTCAAATAAGGCGCAGACGGTCAGCGGGCCAACGCCACCTTTGGTGGGCGTAATTGTTAGGTCGTCTCGTTCGTAGACGTCAGGGGCCAGGTCGCCCACGGTTTTGCCGGATTCGCTGGCCACGCCAGCGTCCACCACCACCGCGCCTTGTTTGATCATTTCAGAATATAAGATGGCCGGGCTACCAGTGGCGGTGATAATAATATCGGCGTCGTGGGTGTGTTCAGACAGGTCTTTGGCGCTGCGGTCAATCGACTCTACGGCAACTTCAGAATCCTTTAAAATTTTCTCGAGTGGTGCTCCGACGAGCTTGCCCTTGCCTACCAGCAGTACCTTTTTGCCCTGTAAATCAACGTTGTAACCGGACAATAACCACAGTATGGCCATAGGCGTCGCCGGATCGAATTTGGCGCTTTTACCGAGGGCATCCACGTCTTTTTCGGGTGACACCAGGTTTACAATCTCATCGGTTTGGGCCGGATCCTGCAGCGGCAACTGCACAATAATGCCGTGCACCGAATCGTCCTTATTTAACATGTTAAGTAAGCTTGGCACCTCTGTTTGTTGCACGCGGTGGATGTCAACATCAATTAATAAATCAGCCCCGTAAGCCTTTTTTAAACGCACATAGGTATCAATCACCGGGTTATCAACGGTTACGATAATAGCCAGCTTAGGCGCTATGCCATGCGCCTGCCGCAACGCCCGCACTTCGTGGGCCTGGCGCTGCTTAATATAACCAGCCAATTCCCGGCCATTGAGTATTTTCATACTAGGCTATTCTAGCAGCAAATTGCCGGGTAGCGGAGTCAAACAGTCCGCCAATGGCTGGTGGCGGCAAAGGCCGCTTCTTGGCTTAGTGTTTGCCGACGGGCTTGCTCAAACTGTGCGGCCGCAGCTAGCAGATTACCACGATCCCTCAAGAGTGCCCGGACAACACTGGCCGACAAGCGGCCAAACCAAGGCAGTATATTTAATGGCCGGCCATTTATGTGTTCTGTTCTCATGCCCAGACGGGCTAAGCGCGCGGCATAATATTGGTTGGTGCCGATCTTAGCCAGGTCATAGGCGATGGCTATCTGGAATTGGCTCGCCCGAATGCTGGCGGATGCTGCTTGGTCAGGCGTGATCTCCCCTAATACTACTTGGCGGGCGACAACGGTCTCGCCGAGCAGGCCAACAGTAACGGCGTGCTCACTAATAATTTCTCGCCGCTGGTGCTTAGACACAAAATTCTTTTGGTCGCCGACAGACGGCTGCTCAAAGCCATCAACATAAGGGGCGGTCATTCCGCAGAGTTCTCTAACCCCAGTATTGCCCGGTCGAAAATCCCCGCCTGTGGGTTACCATCCGAAGCGGCCTTAACGGCTTCACGCGTAAAGGTAAAACTGTCATCCCTGCTAATCCGGGCTGCTTGGGTGATTGTAGCTGCGTCCTGCACCGGAACGATTCGCACTTCATGTAGGGCAATCAAGAAAAGGCTGTGGGCTTCATCAAAATCAGCATTCAGCGCTGCTCTCAACGCTTCATCATGATATGTTGCGGCCGATTCCACTAAAGGCAAATATCCCATCTAAGATTCCTTAATGGTAAGATTTTAAAATATTTGCCATATTATAGCAAACTTTAGCCTTGCAAAAACAGAGGTAATTCGCTAAAATTGCATGGTCTTTAGCGACAAGGGCCAGTAGCTCAGCTGGTTAGAGCGTCTGCCTCTTAAGCAGAATGTCGAGGGTTCGAGTCCCTCCTGGCCCTCCAAGCATTTGAACTAGAAAGATCTCTTTAAAGATCTTTTTGGTATTCTTAAATAATGAAGCGACGGTATGTTCAGTTAGCTAGTTTTCTACTTATTGGGCTGGTACTTGCCGGCGCCACGTATGACCTCGCCCGAGAGCTAAAAGGCTTCGGGCATAGTGAGTTACTCAGCGCGCTCAGTTTGTCTGGGGTGGGTTTTGGTCTAAGCGTAGGGGCGATGCTGGTGTTAATTCTCATCCTGAGCTTCGATGCAATTTGGTTACTATATCTCGTTGTTTGGTTGATAAAAAAGAGGTTTCGCATCACAAGTGATGACAATACGCTCTACTTACCATAAATTACTACAGGCCTACTGCGTCGTATTTCAGTTACGATAGCGTGCACTACGCCTCTCCACTAACGCTTTCTCTTAAACTACTCTGTTTGAGGTGTTTTTTGCGGTACTATTAAGTAGTGAGACAAATCGCCGTCTTTGATATCGATGGCACACTATCGAATATGCATCTAGGTGTTGAATTCCTTAAGGAGATGGCCATTCTAGGTGCTATTCAAGGTATCAGCAAGGACGTTTTTGAAGCACAATATGCCGAATGGACGGCAGAGGCTGATCGAACTGCCTATTACAATAAATATTTTGATGACTACTACACATCTAGGTTGTTTGGGGTCAAAAAAGATGTTTTCGAGGAAGCGGGTCGAAAAGTAGCAGAACATGTTTCCCACACTTTATATATAGAGGTACTAGATGAGCTAAAACACCACCAAGCAGAGGGTCGTTTTATACTGGTGATTTCAAAATCGCCTGAGCAAGCAGTTAGCCATATCGCAGGGCTTTTAAAAGTTGATGACTACTGGGGATGGCAGTTTAATTTCGACTCGTCCAACAAATATGTTAACCAGTTTGTTTATCCCAACGGCGAGAGCGATAAAGCGTACATTATTCAAGATATGGTTAATAAACACTCGCTTACATTAGATGATTCGTATGCCTATGGCGATAGCAACGGAGATATTAGCATGTTGCAGCTCGTAAAAAACTCAATTGCAGTCAACCCAGAGCCTGGATTGCTCGCCATTGCACGCAAGAATTCCTGGAGAGTGCTCATGACAACGGCTCTCCAGTAACGCTTATGATTAACTTGTGTAATATACTGTAGGCAATGAGACATAAAGCAGTTAGTTACATTGGGTGGTATGGTGTTTTAGCTATACTCTCGGCTTATGCTCTTGTTAGCTTTAATGTTGTGGTAGCGAAAAGCTTACCATACCAGTTTCTTAATCTCACTGGTGCTGCTGGTATTGTCATTGAAGCACTATCTAAAAAAGACTCCCAGCCTGCTGTATTAAATATAATTTGGGCAATCATAGCTTTCGTTTCTATTGTGCATATTTTTGTTAACTAACTAGCTGAAGCCTGGTAGATATAGCAATGACATGGGCTCTCCACAACAGATTGACATAAGCGCTCAACTTTGCTAGCATGTAATTAAGACCTTCGGCCGTAGTCTCAGAGCTACACTGCGGAAGGCCTTTTTCATTTACTTGAGGTTTTTAATTGGGAACATCGAGATAAAGTCTTTGCGACCATTACGTTTGTTTTCTTTGATTTGGACACAAAAATAGTTACCATCTTTAGTCTGGCCGTAAAACCTGTGCAAACCAACATTCATGTCAACATTGCTGTAGATAGTATCAGGCGCGTAGGTACTATTTCGTAATAAATCTATAGCGCAAGCATAGAACTTTAGCCTTGCCACGCGTTCCTTCGGAGATTTTTGGTTAAGATGGTCCCAGAAATTGTTGATGAAAATTTTATCTTTAGTAAAGTATTTTGACCGAACATAGGGTACTCTGCGTGGAGTTCGCTTTTGAACTTGATGGTATTCATACCTGGCCTGCTTCATAATCTCATCCAAAGCGGTGCCAGGTAGCTCATTGTATTTTGACTTATAAAGTCTCATGCCGACATTGTAGCAATAAATAACCTGTTATCTCTCTGGATCTCAATTGCGATAGCAGGCACAATGGCCCCCCAGTAATTATAAGCATTTGAGATCTCTGTAATGGGGTCTTTTTGTTATAATACCGATGTGACAAACATCCGAAAGTCTAACAGGGGTCACATCTACCTCATTGCAGTTTTATGTTTTGTTCTCTTGGCAGTCATTGGCGTAGGCGCGAAATTGTATTTCCATAGTGCGGTCAAGCAATCTCCGTTGCAGGAAATCCGCAAGCAAGTTACGGCAACCCATGATAATATCGCAGTCAATGACGGGGCCTGGCCTGCCCAAATGGGTTCGGGTATGCCCGTGGTTGTGCCAGATTTTAACTTTTCCATAAGTTCTCAGCGTTTGCCCTCGCTGTACTTCGGCCTCAAGGACAAGGCGAACGGATCAGAAACAAAATCACCATACGATATCGAACCCATTATTGAAAAAACATTGGCGCGAGATGGCTACAGTAGTTTGTATGTCGGTCCGACGACTAGATTATTTACAAATAATAGCTTGGCCCAAGAAGAAAAGTGCCTTTCTATTTACGATGGCCAGCAAACCGTTCTGACGCTGACTTGCTACCAAGCACAAGAAGCAATAGCTGTCGCCCAAACACTTAAACCATTTGTTGGTGCTTATACCAAAGCCGTGCCAGGTAATATAGACACTGAGACCTATTTCGGTCCAGTTACCATCAAGAGCCACAACACAGTCGGTGTTATCGGACCCAGCCAAGCTGCTGGCTACGATATCGCCGAGATGATCATCGCCCAAAAGGACGATACGAATAAGCAGATTGCGCTGTTTTATAATAAGCAAGGCGGTGCCTGGCAATATGTGACACAGGCTAGCGATGAGTTTGGCTTCACATGCGGCTCGTTTTTAGCTAACCCAGACGTGCGTAGTGCAATGCATGGTCAGATTTGCCTGAGTAATAATGGCCAAGTAAAGTTCGGCACAAGCGAGCGGGCATTACAGTAATTAAGAACAAACATGAGCCGTTTTAACAATTGCAATTTTAATTGATACAGCAATGACTAGACTGGCTCTCCAATTTGGTTATGCTTGTTTGATACTATTTAAATAGTCCTCGGCTGTCTTTGATTTTTTGAAAATTAGCACATTTTCGTTTTTATTAATATTTATCTGCTGCAATATCTTAGGCCTGCTTCGTTTATTAAAATGCCAGACGTACTGCAAAAACTCGGAGCTTAGTTTTTCGACCCAATCATCAGGCATCTCATCTCGTCTTCGCTTACGATAATAAATCCGTCTTTTTAAGATTCTATAAAAACAAATGCGCCTCTGTATATCAATGAATATGATTGTGTCGGCAGCCCTAAATCGCTCAGGAAACGTCGCACCATAATTTCCTTCCATAATCCATTTATCAGGCTTTATAAGTTCTGCAACCTTGGCATTCCAAGACTCTGTATCCACATAATAGTTATGCTGGAGTTGATGGTAGTAATAATCCAAATGGACAATCGGTAGACCTGTCTTCTTTGCTAACTTCTTAGAGAATGTTGACTTTCCTGAACCAGGACAACCAACGACAAGAACTCTTTTCATGGTGCACTAATCATATCATTCAGGCCTAGCCTGGTTGTGATAGCGTCTCAGGTGGCCTTGCAGTTTTTATTCTAGGCTGCTTGCCGTAAGCCTAAAACATTGCCATTGGCGTCTTTAATTTGGGCGATTAACAGGCCGCCGCCAACGTCTTTGACGTCTTGGTGCATGCTGGCGCCAGAGTCCAATAAGGTTTGCAGGCTCGCTTTAATATCTTGTACGTCAATATAACCAATGATTGCCTGTCCGTTTGGGTCTAGGCCCACCTCCAGCACATCATTCACCCTATAGCCAACGTAATACCCGCCATCCACGTAAGGCTCAACGCCCAAAAACGTATTAAAAAACGCCTTGCTAGCAGACAAATCCTTTACGGGATACACGAGTAGTTTGATGTTCTGTGCCATGAGACCTCCTTATTCCTAGCTAATACGGTAATAATTATAGCCGAACTCGCAATCCAATAGTATCTGGCCCTGTGAAGTTTTTTATTTTTTAGGCGGAGGAATGGCGCCGGCATTACGGAAAGTTAGGACGATGGCCATGGCGTGGCCGTGACCAAGCCCGTATTCAGATTTCAGCCAATTGACGATTGCCATAACTTTAACGTCTGGCCCGACCATTCCCTTGGCCTTTGCCGCTTTTAAGAAATCCTCGGGTGTCATATGGGTTTTAGCGTAAATGTTATCAATGTAAGCTTGGAATGACATAGAATTATTATATAATACTATTCTATGGCTGCTGAAACTGAATACCGGCTCTTTGCCCATCTAAACTCGCCGCGGAGGCGAGCCTTGGCTTTATTTGTGTCGGGGTTGTCTTTGGCGGCCGCGGGCTGTAGCCAGGGGAGCCAGCATGGTTTTCAAGGCGGCTGCGAAAAGTTTGGCGTGTACTCCCAGGACCGCTGGTCGCCACCTGGGGCGGCGGAACGCAAAACGCCAGATAGGGCGGCCCAAAAAATAGGTGGCTTCGCTGGCAACAAAGTTATTGCCGTGGACGGCTGGATCCACAGTGGCAAGCCAGCCTACCCCAAGGATAGCCCGCCCTGGAATAGCGACATCTGGTTTCATGTGGCGAGTAACCCAGAAGGCTGGGTAGACTTCGCCGCTGTCCGGGGAGAACGGACCAGCTTTGACCCGACCGGACTATTGAGCGGTGGTAAGCCAGCTCGAACCAGCCCTGCCTGTGAGGGCGCGTACAAACCGTAACTCTCGTTAAAATAGTGGCTTTTTGCTATCCTGAGAGCAGAAACGAATACACGAACATGGCCGATCCAATAGACGCTTTTTCCACAGCAAAAGCTTTAGAAAACAAGAAGGCAATGCCAACCATTGATAAAATGGCGTACTTTGTTGGGGTAGTTGGCAACGCGGCGGTTATTCCACAAATTGTGAAGGCCTGGCAGAGTAACGCCCCGGGCTTGGCCGTACTTACTTGGTTATTGTTCGTTGGCATCGGTGTAATTTGGCTGGTGTACGCTATCGAGCACAAGCAAAAGCCGCTGATTGTAGCGCAAATTGTCGGCTTAACCTGCAATGTAGCGGTGGTGCTAGGCTGGGTATTTAATAACTGGTTCGTCGGCTGAGCCTTAGCCGTCTTGTGACAGGATGAGAGCCGAATAGGCGGCTAGTTCGAGGCTGCCAGTGGTGTTTTCGACAGTGACTTCGGGGACTTGGACATCTTTAAAGTCAGGGCTATAGCCTTTCCAGGTACTGTTAAAGCGCACCCGCCAGGTGCCGAGCCGCGGGAATTCCACGTCGTAGCTATCAAAATGCCGGTTACTGAAGTTAATGATTACCACCACGTCGTCTTTGGGGCCACCCCAGCTCCAGCGGTGGTAAGCCAGGACTTTATTACCCTGGTCCACGTGTAAGATTTTAAGGCTTTGGCCTTGTAAGCCGGTGCTCACACCGTGCATATTGCGGCGTAGGGCAATCAGGTGCTTGTAGGCAGTGACGATGCCGCTGTAGCGTTCGGCGTTATCCCAATCAAGCGCTTGCCAGTCGTTAAAACTGCCGCCGGCCATAAATTCTTGGCCTTGCAAGAGCATCGGGATACCGGGTGCCGTTAAGATAATAGCCGCTGCCAACAATGAACGTCGGCGGGCATAGGTACTGCTGGGGTTGCCTGGGGCAATTTCTTCGCTTAAGCGGGCAGCGCCGTTACCGGCACTGTCATGCGAATCGCTATACACCACCCGCTGGAACACATTACCATTAAAATTGCGCTCAAGTTCTTCAATAATCAAGTTGATGTTGCGGTCACTGTCGCTTACGGCGTCCAGGGCGGCACGCAGGGCGTGCGGAAAGGTGACGCCCCACTGGCCGCCAAAACCTGCACCACCATCCGCCACAGGCTTGGTGAGGTAGTTGTTGGCACCTACGTCTTCAGCAATAGTCAGGGCCTGGGGCTTGATCTTGCGGGCTAGATTGTTAAGCTGCTGCAGAAGTGTCCAGGCCTCGGGAATATCGGTGGCCGGGTCATCGTTGCGGCCTTCGACATTACGGATAAATATCGTGGAATCTACCCGCAGGCCATCCAGATGGCAGTCGTGCAGCCAGAGCCGGACATTATCCAAGATAAATTGCCGGACTTCCGGCCGGCCGTAATCTGGCCGGCTATCTGCCCAAGGAGTTTTTGACCGCCAATCGTTATAAAAATAGATGCCGCCCTTGCCGTTTTCACTCCAACCGTCAAATTGCCAGAGGTCAAGGTTATTATCCGGCCCAAAATGGTTATAGACCACATCCAGCACCACGGCGATGCCGCGTTGATGGGCAGCTTTCACAAACTCCAGCAGTTGGTGGCGGCCGCCATACAAACTTTCCACGGCGTAGATGTAATCGGCGGCATAACCCCAACCCCTGTCCATTGGCATACTGTTAATGGGCATCAATTCAATAGCCGTAATGCCCAGCCCGGCCAAGTGATCGAGTTTGGCTATAGCTTGTTCGAAGGTCCCTGGAGTTGCCGGATCCGGCCGGTTAAAGGTGCCGATGTGCAGTTCATAGATGACTTGCTGCTCGGGCGGCAGCGGCTGAAAGTCATCGTTACCCCAGTCAAAACTGGTGTCAACAATCACCGAATTGCCGGCGGTGGTGGTTAATTGCAGCGCCCGAGGGTCATTCTTAACAAGTTTAGAGTTACCGGTATTGATAATGTATTTATACTCCTGGCCGGCAGCGGCTTCTTTAAGGGTTACTGCCCAGTAGCCGTCGCCTTCGCTTTCCAGCGGCGTTTCGCCCCAGTTATTACAGGTACCGGTGACGGCTACATCGTGCGCAAAGGGTGCCCACACCCGAAACGACACGCCCGATTTATGGACAATTGTCCCCACCTCTTTTTTATGCCGGTTCATTACCATACATTATGCTTACGCTTAGATGTAAGCGCAACCCGTTTTGCTTATGCTTGTAGTTTGCAGGCCTCTTATGTAATGATTGCCTACATGTAGTTCACGAAACTGCACGACCTTTTCACCATCAGACAAACCCACAATCCCCTCTAGGAGACTTCATGACCATCGGCAAAAAGATCAACGGAGGTAAGACCAAGTCAATCAAGGATGCTGGCAACGGCTGTGTCTTCATTGACTCCAAGAATGACATCACCGCTGGCGACGGCCTCAGGCACGACGTACTCGAAGGCAAGGCAGCCGCCTCCACGCGGACCACCTGCAACATCTTCAAGCTGCTGGAAAAGCACGGCATCCGCACGCACTTTGTACGGCAAGTCGATGACACGACTTTCGTCGCACGACACCTCAACATGATCAAGCTCGAGCTGGTCGCACGGCGGTTCGCTTCAGGTAGCTATCTGAAGCGATTCCCGGAAGTAGCTAAGGGTACCGTTTTCGACGAACTCGTGTTCGAGATCTTCGAGAAGGACGATACGCTCAGCCCACCTGAAGCCAAAGACGACACCCGCAATGACCCGTACGTCGAGTTCGACTTCGACAGGGGTGTCATGCGCCGCTGGAAGCCAAAGCAACCAATGGCCGAGGGTTTCATCGACGAGCGCTCGCTCGCCGAAACCAGCGTGCCGTTCATGACACCTGAGCTCAGAGAGCGGCTACGCGAGCTCACCCTCAGAAGTTTCTTGGTACTAGAAGAGGCCTGGGACAAGCTCGGCTGGGTGTACATCGACTTCAAGATCGAATGTGGCTTCGATCGAGAGACCGGCGAACTGCTGGTTGGCGATGTGATTGACAGCGACTCAGGACGCTTGGAATTCGACGGCAAGGACATGTCCAAGCAGTCTTACCGTGACGGTTCCAAGCCATTGTCCGAAATCGGGGAGGACTTCAAGATGGTCGCGAGGCTCACTGACAGTTTTGTCTGACCGGTCCAAGAACCCCGCTTACAGGGAGGTGAAACCTCAGGGGCTCTGGCTAAGAGAATGTGTATCGACTTCCAAGTCGGTAGCCACCACATTCTCTTAGCAATCCCATGTTGACGAAATGGGTTATAAGCTTTTTAACGCCTTAGCGTATTTACAGTAAGTAAAAATAAAGCCGTTTTGTTCACGGAGGTCGCTTTGCTCGGTAAGCGTGAATGTGTCTTCGTACTCCGGGAAGAACTGGTTGCAGCCAAAATCGGCCTCGATTTTCGTGATATAGAGCTCGTCGGCCAGGCCCAGTTCGATAGTTTGGGCAAACACATTGGCCCCGCCAACCACCCACAGGTCTTTAGCTTGGTAGTCTTTTAGGAACTTTTCTAGGTCATGTACTAGTTCCACGCCCTCAATCGGCTCCGTATCATGGGTTAAGACAAAATTCTGGCGGTCAACGAGCGGGCCTTTGAAAGTTTTGAAGGTAGTGCTGCCGACCAGTACTATGCCGCCTTCAGATTTAGTCTTTTGGATAAAATACTGCTCATCTTCAGGGATAAACCAGGGCTGGAAACCCTGCTTGGCAATCCCCCGTTGGCGGTCAATGGCGGCAATCAGTCGAATCATGCTTTAAGCATAAGTGGCCTGATGTGGTTTAGCAAATAGAACGAGCCGGTTACCAA
>CAZOYN010000006.1:0-30340 GCA_964584135.1 uncultured Candidatus Saccharibacteria bacterium
AACGAACCTGCCAGCCAAGCACGCGGCTACTAGCTACTTTAGAAGCAGCAGGGTCTGGTCAAGCTGCACCTGGCCGGCCGCAGATCCAGGTGCCAAGTCGTATAGATAGGCGTAATCTGGCGCGAAGAAGACCGTATATTGGGCAGTGGCCGGCACTAAGGTCTGGACATTGGTGCCATCGTAATCAAACACCGCCAGCTTGCCGCCACTTATGTAGGTGAGGCGGTCGCCGTCCATCCAGCTGGCGTGGGCCTGGGGCGCATCCAGCGGCAAGGTATTGGTATAGATGTAGCCATTGGCATTCTCGTTATCGTACACGCCAAAGTGGTTGGCATGCTCAGCCACGATAAATTGGGCATTGGGCGAAAAGCTCAAATAGTCTGGTTGGTCCACATGCAACACCTGGGCTGGCACCGGAGCCTGCGTGGGCTGTGAACTTAATTGGGCAACCGGGTCATTGTAAATGTAGACCTTATTTTCGCTGGCCGCGCCAGCCGCCACATACACCGTCCCGCTGTACTTCGTCAGGCCCAATACATAGCTGGTCCCGGCGCTAAAATTGTGCATGTTGTAGGTTTGGCCGCCGCTGGATAGTTTGAGGCTGACTTTACCGCTGGGGGCACCGCTATCGGTAACGTAGAGCAGGGTATCGCTGGCGTACGACTCAAACGCCAGCACGTGGTCAAGAATGCTCGTTGGCGCCGGCGTTTTAAGTGAGGCTGTTCGCAACTGGCCGCTGGCCGCATCAAACAGGTAGTACTGGTCGTATTTTTTATTGATAAGCGTTAGTTTGCTGGGGCTAGCCGCCAATGTCAGCACCTGGTTCAAGTTCACCGACTGCTCCGGATTGTTGCGATCCAGCAAGACATACTCGGTTTTCCCATCATAGAGGTGCTGCAAGAGCAGGTGCTGGTTGTCGTCAGCCCACTGCACGGATTGCCAGCTTTCGCCCGAGGTGGCGGCACTCAGCAGGCTGCTTGGCAGGGCCAGTAAGGTTGGGGCTTTGGTGGGGTTCTTGAGGTCGTAGAGGTCAAAGTTGAGCATTGAGCCAGGCTGGCCAACGACCAGCCAGCGCCGGTCGGGGCTTTGGCTGGCCAACTCCGGCGCTGCGTTATAGGCAGAGATAGGGCTCGCCCCCAGCTTCGTGGGGAAGAGAAAGGGATAGTCAAAATGCTGCACGCTGCCGCCATCAAGCTCAATTGTCCGTTGCCAGGTCCGGTAGCCGTTAGCACTAAGTTTTATATGGTAAATACCTGCCGGCAGCACCGCTCGGGTGTTGGTCCGCGATTTATAGAGCTGGTTATTGATGTAGATGTTGGCTGGGTGGGGCTGGCTGGCAAAAAAGACCAGGCCGTTTTGGATAACCGTGCCATTCTTTAAGCCGAAACCGTAGGCTTGGTAAAGCAGGATAATGGTGCCGATGACGATGGCGATACCAATACAGACATAGCCTACGTACAGGGTAAGCAGGTGCCGGAATTGTTTTTTGGGATCTAAGTAATCCATATCGGAACGTACCTTTTGCCAGGAGGTATTATGGCGGATACTTGCGGTAAACCACAAGAGGGTTTAAGATGTAGACATATTCATAACATACGCAAAAACGTGAGCAAACATCTTCCGCGGCATACGCCCCAAGCTTCCAAAACACTGATGCGCCACAGTGTTAGACCACCCGGCCCCCGAGGCAAGGCGCCACTTAAAGCCACCACCGGCCGCCTGGTCAAGCCAGTGCGGGCCGCGGTCGCCCCTAAGTTATCCGCCGGCCGTGTGGAAGCCCAGCGCCTGGCCCATGCCAGTGCGGTTAAAAAAAGTAACGCTATTAGCCGCTTTGCCAAGTCGGTCTTCGCCTACGAGCCGGGGGCCATGATTATGCCGGGCAGCGCCAAAACCAGCGCGCCAACCGTGGCCACACCAGTAGCTACCCCCGAAAAACTGCCGACCACTGACCTCTTAGAGCGCGCCCTCAGCCAGGCTACCAGCCACCGCCAAACCAGCAAGCGCCACCACCGCCTGGGCAAAAAAGTTATGAATTTGGGCAGCGCTGGCCTGGCCATCCTGCTACTCGCAGGTTTTATCGCTTATCAGAACGCCGCCAACCTCACGCTGCACCACGCTGCCGGCAAGGCCGGGTTTGCTGCTAAGCTGCCGGGTTACCGGCCATCTGGTTTCAGTCTCGGACGCTTCGCTTATAGTCCCGGCTACGTATCTATAAATTTCCATAGTAACAGCGACAGCCGGGCCTTTGCCGTCATTGAAAGACCAAGCACTTGGGCTGCCCAGCCGCTGGCAATTGACGCCCAGCACAACGCCACGCTCGTCAAAAATGGCGTCCAGTACCAGATACAGGCCAATGGCAGCCTCAGCGACCACCAGCTTATAGAAATTGCCAGTTCACTGTAGCGTTGTATGTACGCACTGTACACACTCAGTACACATTCAATGTGTACCCAAGTGACAGCAGAGGCTAAACTCCTTATAATACAATCTAATGAAACCCATTCGCACCCGTTTCGCGCCCAGCCCGACCGGCTTCCTGCACGTTGGCGGCGTCCGCACCGCCTTATTCGCTTGGCTGCTCGCGCGACAAGCTAACGGAGAGTTTATCTTAAGGATTGAAGACACCGACCAAGCCCGTGAAGTTGCGGGCTCAGCTGACCACATTATGGAGAGTCTGCGATGGCTTGGCCTGCAGTGGGATGAGGGTCCAGACATTGGTGGTCCGTACGGCCCGTATCTTCAATCTAAACGCTTAGAGACATACAAACCGTGGGCTCAGAAGCTAATTGACGCTGGCCGGGCTTATGCAGACCCCTATACAAAACAACAGGTTGAAGCCTTTCGCGACCAAGCTAGAGCCGAAAAACGACCGTTTCTATTTCGTGAACATAGGCCAGAGAATCCGCCAGTTTGGGATGGAAGCCAGCCGTTACGTTTTAAGGCAACGGCTCCAAATGATGACTGGCACGATGCTGTCAGCGAATATTGGCACGACGAAATCATGGGGGATATTGGCTATTCACCTATGGCCCTTGATGACTTTATATTAATTAAGTCCGACGGATTCCCGACCTACAATTTCGCGCACATTATTGATGACTATGAAATGAAGGTCACCCATATTATTCGTAGCCAAGAGTTTTTACCGAGTGTGGCCAAATACATCAATGTATATGAGGCACTTGGAATCGAACGGCCGGCCATAGCTACAGTGCCATTTATTATGGGACCGGATGGTAAAAAGAAACTATCGAAGCGTGATGGAGCTAAAGATGTGCTCGATTACGCGCGGCAAGGCTACTTACCAGAGGCACTGATAAATTTTATGGCCAGTCTCGGCTGGAATGATGGTACCGAACAAGAGATATTTTCAGTTAATGAATTGGTAGAGAAGTTCAGGTTAGACCATGTGCAGCGCAGTGGCGCCAAATTCGATGAGCAAAGACTTACCTGGATGAATGGTGTGCATATAAGACAGCTCTCCGTGGACGACCTGTACAACAAAGTCCAAACTTTCTGGCCACCTGAAGCAGCTGAGTTTGATGATACTTATAAGTTGGGGGTTTTGGTCTTAGCTCAGGAACGGCTCATATAGTTTGGAGAAATCCGCGAACTTACAAGTTTTTTCTTTAAAGATTTGCCAGTTAACCCCAGTTTAATCTCGGGGCACAAGCAGCTTAAAAAACTGTCTAAAGACGAGCTAAAATCACTCCTCGAGCAAGCCAAGTCCAGCTTAGAGCAGAGCACTTTCGCTGCTGAAGACCTCATTAAACGTCTAAACCAGTTGCTGGAACAAACCAGCCAAAAGCCAGCCGTATTATTCAGCCTTGTCCGCATTGCCACCACCCAGGCGCCAGCCAGCCCCGGCCTAGCCGAAACCCTCGCCGTACTCGGCAAGCATCGTAGCTTGCAGAGGATTGACCAACAACTCGCCGCTAGATGATATTCCATATAAGTTATAATATAACCTAAACGGAATATCGCCCGTCACAAACCGGACCATCAACCAGACCATCCATCTGATACAATAGTGCTTATGATTGACGACTTTAAGCCGGCGCCGGCCCGGCCTGCCAAGTCTTTGACGGAAGCGCTCGGCGACCGTCAGGCTGAGCCAGGCTTCCAGACACCAGAGCAAGTGGCGGCGGCCGATGACCTAACGGAGGAACCTGCCATGCCTAACCCGCCAGCCGAACAAAATCCCAAAAACAGTTGGCGTGACAAGCTAGCCGTACTCAAGCTCCACTGGCCGCCCGGTAAAAAGGAGTGGCTGGTGCTGGGCGTGGTGCTGGTACTTATTGGCGGTGGGGTCACGGCTTGGCTGACGCTCCACCATCCCCTCAAGCCAGTGCCGCATAAACTAGTTATCGTTAAACCCAAACTACCACCAAAGCCTACCACCGTGCCCTCAAACTTGACTGGTTTGCCGGTTGACCCCAGCGTCAACCAACGGCCGGTCACCGGTGTGATGATTGAAAACAGCCTCGATGCCCGGCCACAATCCGGCTTAGGGCAGGCCGGGGTAGTTTTTGAGGCCATGGCCGAGGGCGGCGTGACCCGTTTTCTAGCCTTGTTCCAAGACACCGCGCCGGATAACATCGGGCCGATCCGCAGTGCCCGGCCATACTACATCCAGTGGGACCTCGGTTTTGACGCTCCCTATGCCCATGTTGGCGGCAGTCCCGACGCCCTCAGCGACATTAACAGCTGGGGCGTCAAAGACATGAACCAGTTTGCCAACGGTGGCTACTACCACCGGGTCAGCACTCGTGCCGCGCCCCACAATGTCTACACCGCCATTTCCACTTTGAACCAGCTCGAAGCTAAGAAGGGTTACGGCGCCAGCCAGTTTACCTCCTTGCCGCGCAAGGCCGAGGCCCCCAGCAAAGCACCAACCGCCAGGAGCATTGGGCTACACTTATCCGGCCCGATTTACGACCCGCATTTTGACTACAACGCCGCCACCAACAGCTATCTGCGCAGCGAGAATGGCACGCCACATGTTGACGCCAATACCAACCTGCAAATCAGCCCAAAGGTCGTAATTGCCATGGTAATCCCCGAGGGCCGCGGCGCCCTGGATAGCAGCGGTGCTTACTATTCGAACTATCAGGTCATCGGCAGCGGTACCGCCTATGTCTTCCAGGATGGTATCGTCACTACCGGCCAATGGACCAAATCAGGAAACACAGCGCAGATCAGTTTTACCGATGCCAACGGCAATCCGTTGCAACTTAATGCCGGCCAAACCTGGCTGACAGCCGTGACTTCCACCGGCGCTGTCAGCTATACGCAGTAAGCGAGGCGGGGTGGACCACTTACAACAGCTATCGCACCGCATCCGCCGGCATTTGTGGCTGTGGGTCGCCCTCGAAAATCTTGTCATTGTCGGGTTAGTATGGGCCGGCACCACCTACACCACGTTAAAACTAACAGAGGTGCTGGCTGGCACGCTGGTAGTGGCAATCGCCTTGAGCCTGGCACTGGCCGCCGCCAGCAGCCGCTACGTCATCCAGCCGCTCCAAGCCCTGTGGCAGGCGGTTTTACACCTCAGCCCGACCGAGCACGGCGTGGCTGCGCCAGACCTTGACAAGCTACGGCTGGGCCAAGAGCTGGTCTCTAATCTAACGGCCCAGATTTACCAGCTGGCCAATACCGCTGAGCACGCCGAAACCACCGCTAAAAAAGAAGCCGCCGACATCAGCCATAACTTCCTGGCCACCACGCTGCCGCTGCCGTTGTTTATCCTGGATAACACCGAGACCGTGCGTTTTGCCAACGAAGCCGCTGCCCAGTATGTCGGCATTGCTGCCGCCGACCTGATCGGCAAAAACATCTACATGATTCTGGATATGTCCTTCCCGAGCGAAGATACTTTTGATAAATGGCTCAAAGATGTTAAATTGCACAGCGCTACCTCCAGCCGTAGCTGGGAACGGGTCCGGCTGAACGTCCGCGACAACCATCCCACGCTGTTATTCGACATGGCCGCCTACTACAACAAAAACAATGCCCAGAAGTTGGAAACCATGCTGATCTTATTCGACCACACCAAGCAGTACAGCCAGGATGACCAGGCCATGAGCTTTATCGCCCTCAGCGTCCACGAATTGCGCACGCCGCTGACGCTGTTGCGCGGCTACATCGAAGTGTTTGAAGAAGAACTGGCCGACAAGGTCGATGCCGAACTGGCTGACTTTATGCTGAAGATGCGGGCCACCGCCCAGCAGCTGATGGCCTTCGTGAACAACATCTTAAATGTCGCCCGGATAGATGACGACCAGCTGGAGCTGCAACTGCAATCCGAAAATTGGGCCAGTGTGCTCAAGAGCGCCCTGGACAACCTCAGCCTGCGCGCCAAAGTCCGCGGCATTACGCTACAGTACGCCATTGCCCCTAAATTGCCGGCGGTCGGCATCGACCGCCTCAGTATTTACGAAGTGATTAACAACTTGATTGATAACGCCATCAAGTACAGCGGCGCAAGCAAGACCATCAAGGTTGACGCCCACCTCATGCAGGACGGCATGATAGAGACTACCATCCAGGACTTTGGCGGCGGCATCCCAGCCAGCGTTATGCCGAACCTCTTCACCAAGTTTTACCGCGACCACCATAACCGAGCCCAGATTGGCGGGACCGGCTTGGGCCTCTACCTGTCAAAGGCCATTGTCACGGCCCATGGCGGCAACATGTGGGTCCGCAGTAAGGAAGGCGAGGGCAGTACCTTTGGCTTTACCGTCCAGCCCTACGACCGGCTAGCCAAAGAGGCCAAAGCCGCCGGTAGCGAGGAGATTGTCCGCGGCGCCCACGGCTGGATTAAGAACCACTCGCTGTATCGCCGCTAATTTGTTAGAGTAGAACCATGCCGCCTACCAACCGCAAAGTTCTGTGTATCGAAGATGAGCGCTTTATTAGCGAGCTGTACGCCCGGGCGCTGAGCAAAGCCGGCTACCAGGTAACCGTCGTGGCCGATGGCGCCGAGGGCCTCACTGCCGCGCAAACCAATAATTACGACATTATCCTGCTTGATCTGATGGTGCCCACGCTCACGGGCATCGAGATTTTACACACCTTACGCGACCCCGCCCGCGTGCCGCCACTGCGCTCCAAAATTATCATTACCACTAATCTCGAACAGCGCGACGAAGTCCGGGCCGACATCGAAAAACAAGCCGACGGCTACGTCGTCAAGGCCGAAATGACCCCCCACGAACTGGTCGACTTCTTAAACACCGTCAAGTAAGCACCCCCCTGTGTCCAAGTTTTAACAACCTTGCAGGTATTTGTTGACAACTCTGAACAAAAGTATAATATTAAGCAAACCTGGTGTTTCTAGAGAGGAGCAGGGAAGCTATGGATTTTAAGGGCGAACAAGTAGTAGCTACCGAACAAACAGATGACTGGTTACTGGCCGCCGCACAAGACAATGCTGCCGCTGCCCGGGAAATTGCTGAAGCTGCCCAAGCCCGTGGCCTTGCACTACCAGCCTTTGCTGGCACTGTTACCATTGGAGCTGTAGAAGCAGCTCAGAGGCCACTAGCAGAAGAAACGCGCCGCAACGTTGAAGCCCAACTACCGGTAGCCCGGCAAGTCTATGATACGCTCATTGGCTACGTGAACCTTTTCCGGATAAACCATCCTGCACTTAAGTTCGATCGGGGATATGAAAAAGTCTACAGGGAAGTGTATCCCGCGTGGTTTAAGGATAAGAAGCGAAAGCCCATCGAACCTGTAGATGAAGAAACCTTCAAGCAAGAGTGGGCCGCATGGTTTACTGAAGACAAGCGGAACTATGTGGCGAAAGCCCAGGCGGCCGACCCTGAGCTCTTCTTTACACTAACAGCAATCCCGAACACACCAATTCCTACCGACGAAGTATACGGTATCGGTCACGCCCTAAGCGTAGACAGACCACGTATAAAGCTTTATGGACTGCTAGCTATGAACAACCCCTATCTCTACTATGTATATACGGGCGAACAGCTAGCTGGCTACGTTGATGAGGGTACTAGGGTACGCTTCGCGCTCACCCCCAGCAAGCCTAACCCTGAGCTTCATGGCAATGTTGAAGGGCTGCGCCAGGCGCTGCGTAGCTTACAAGCCAACTATCCTTTCTTACGCGCTCAATCTATCGTTGAATATATCACTGAAGTCGAAGCCCGGCGCACCATAGCCCACAACCGCGGCGAAGACCCAGACAAAGACCTTCCTATAAATATACAGTTTGACTTGCCCGAAATCCCTAGCGCTCCCGGCGCTCATCACCGGGTCATAGTCGCTTTCCATGTCTCTATGGGTGAGTATACATTGATCCACCAGCCTCTTAAGGGAGATTTCCTTGATGGTCAACCCGTGAAGTACCAAAGCCGTGCCGCGGTAGGGTAAAATTGAGCTCTTGACAATAGGGTATAATACTAAGTAAGAAGGCATACTCCGGTCACTGCTTTACTTTCATACTTCAAGCATCAGTTTTCAGGCATAAGAGGTTGGTTCGGAACGGTAACCCCGCCTCGTCTGCAAGCTCCAAACCCCCTAAATCCGTTTGCTGACCTCTGTCAGCTCTGCTTTACTTATTAATCTCGATTGGAGCTTGAAATGGAAATTGAAATTACTTCGTACTATTTTCGCGGCGGCCGGACTGGCCAGCGCTTTGAAAGTTACCCCCGGCGCATGGTGATGGACGGCCGGGAATACAACTTTTTAGAATCCAGCATGCGCTTCCTGGTACACAAAGGCCAGCAGTTGGTGCGGTTGTTTGACGTTAGCGACGGGCAGTGTGAATACCGTCTGCGCCTGGATGGCGAAAACCACTGGACACTGGTGGGCATGAAAGGCACCTTTTAATGGATGGGGTATCAGTACACACCGGTTTTCCCAACCCGGCCCTCGACCGCGTCGGCCGGCGACAACCGCTCGCGTTAGATATCAACCAACTAGTGGTGCGCCACCCTAGTAGCACCTACCTGTTTCGCATTAGCGGCCACCACTGGGCCGGATCAGGCATCTACGATGGCGATGTGGCCGTCATAGACCGCGCCCTGGCGCCACGCGGCACTGATCTAGTCATTGTCTGGGAAGACAGTGGCTTCGCGTTGCGCCGCCAGCTGGACGTACTGCCTGACGAAACGCCCTGGGGCGTGGTGAGCGCCACCATCCACCAGCTACGACAACCATGAACAGCCTGTTTGCCTTAATCGACTGTAACAACTTCTTCGTCAGCTGCGAACGGCTGTTCCGGCCCGACCTGGAGGGCCGGCCAGTGGTGGTCTTAAGCAGCAACGATGGCTGCGTAGTCGCCCGGTCTAATGAGGCTAAGTCGCTTGGTATCCCCATGGCCGCTCCGGCTTTCAAGTACCGCCAGCTGTTGAAAGAGCAGGGCGTGGTACAGTTTAGCGCCAACTTTGAACTGTACGGCGATATTTCCGACCGGATAACCCGCCTGCTCACCGGCATTACGCCGCGCACCGAAGTATATTCGGTGGACGAGTCGTTCCTCGACCTCAGCCAGCTCGACATAAGAGACTACACGGCCTGGGGCCAAGAGCTACGGCAGCGCCTATGGAGAGAGGTAGGCGTTCCCATATCCCTTGGCCTAGCGCCCACTAAGACACTCGCCAAACTGGCGGCCGAACGGGCCAAAAAAGACCCGGAACTGAACGGTGTGCTGGACCTGATCAGGGGCACGGCCGAAGACCGGGCCCTCTATTTATCACGGACGCCCATTAACGAGCTGTGGGGTGTCGGCTGGCGGCTCACGCCACGGCTCAGGGCCGAAGGGCTGTACAACGCCTTGGACCTAGCCCAGGCCCGCCCACGCTTCGCGGCCAGCCTGATGGGGGTCCACGGCCGGCAGTTGGTAGCCGAGCTTAATGGCTTCAGCTGCCATCCGTTGTCGCCGCTGGCCAAAGTTCGCCAAAGCGTTATGAACGGCCGGATGTTCGGCCACGACACCAACCAATTTTCGGTAGTCGAGGCCGCCATTGCCAGCCTAACCGCCCGGGCCACCTACCGCTTACGAGCCGAGGGCTTACTAGCCCGCACAGCCGTGGTATCGCTCAGCACCAACCGTAATAAACCAGGTTACCAGAAGCTTAGCCGGGTACTAAGTTTTCACACCCCCTCGGCCGACACCGGCAGCATCACCGCCCAGCTAGTGGCCGCCCTGGCACCGGTCTTTAACCCCCGTGCGTCATACCACCGGGCCAATGTGCTATTACACGACCTAGTGAGCGAGCAGGCAGTGCAAGCCGACCTGTTCGGCGAAGTTGATATTGCCGGCCACCAGCTCAGCCAAGCCCGCTCGCAGGCCCTCGACCAGATCAACGCCCGCTACGGCAAACGTACCATTCACTATGCCGCCGAAGATCTCTCTGACGCCTGGCAACCCAAGCACGGCTACCGCAGCCCGCGCTACACCAGCAGCTGGGCCGAACTCCCGATTGCCTACACTATGAGTTAGCCACGTACACGGCCAGCCCTATGCCACAACAGTCACAGTAGCCAACGTATTCCGACCCAAGCAACCCAAGCTAACAGAAGTTGCATAAAGGGACTATAATGTAAGTGTAAATAATTACTGCGTCTTGACGGACGAGTAGAGGAGGATAAGATGGCAACCTATACAATGATGTGCGACCAAGGACACGACGCCGAAACTATGACTGTCGACGCCATGAGCGACGAAGAGGCAATGGGAATGATGATGGCCAAGTGCAAGCAGCACTTTGCTGACAAGCACCCAGACATGAACATGACCGACGACCAAGTCAAAGACCACATCATGTCGCACTGGACCAAATCCTAAAGTAGTAAGTCAATGCAGGAGTGGCGACGTAAAATACCAGGGGTATTGCTTTGGTATTTTACATAATTAGTTTGACCGACCGCAACTTATGTTCTGCCAAGAACTGCGCGAAGGCTAAAACCGAAAGCCCTGCGTGTTTGGCGCTCAGGAGTGCCATATGCGATTAGGTGAAGAATGTTCACTCTGCTTAATCGCTCAGAAACACCAGCCCGCTGCTTCTTTTACAGGGGTGAACCCAATCTTTGCACTGACAAAGATGCATAAAAGTCAATGGTGACACCTAATAGAGTCGAAGTGGAACCTTATCTATTCCGAAATTATACGTTGGAAACATTTACAACTTAATCCACAGTGGTCGTTTGATATGCCAGTCGCTAGTAGAACTTAACGGCTAAGTATTCCTTTACCGGTGCTAATAACAACTGTACGCCCAAGCTGCGCTACTGTTTGGTCTATTTCCATTAGCCCTGCTAAACCAGCAGCAGCAGATGGCTCGGCTTGTACACTTTGTTCGTTAAGCAATTCGTGTGCTGCTTCAATATATTCATCATCAACCATGCGAATACTTGTTAGATTACCTGTATAACCATTCTTTTTTAGTGTGTCTAAGTAATCTGGGGTATATAACTCGAAGGGCCGAAATGGAGCTGTTAATTTATCGGCAACGCTGTTTGGGTCATTTGGGGAAACCCCTACAACACTTGTTTGCCTTAAATCAGTAAAGTGCGGCTGCAAATTTATGAAATTAGAAAATAGCCGACCCGAACCATACGGCATAAATACTGTGTCGGGTTTTAAGGCAGCCACCTCGCGTACTAAGTAAAAATATTCATCTAGCCCTTCGCCAAAATTGACAGTAGATGTAAGTTCAATACCATTTGGGTTATTGGTATAGGCCAATATATCATCTCTTGTTAAAGCCTTCCGGCCTAAGTCAGCTAAGTAGATGTCAGCTCTTTCACGCCTAAAGGATTCTATCGTAGTCGTAGGAGTTGCGGTGTCCATAAGTAGCTTTGGCGCTGGTAGTTCTAAATCCGCAAAAAGTCGGGATAAAGCCATACCCTCATTACCGGAGGTAACTACTGAAACATGAGGCATAGCTTCACGACCCATGTCATATGGGTGCATGACAGCCAAAGGGTCGCCACCGCCCAGAATCATTCTGTGCATTGTGCTGACGTAACTACTATCTATATGCGACAAAGCCATCGTCGCAATAGTGCGATAACGGTCAACTACCCGTTGTGCAAACCTGTCCTTAACTGTGCCGGTACGATTGGAAGACAAATCTGACTCATCTTTAACAATGACTCGCGCGCCGGAAGGAAGCTCTACGTTTTTTACGGGCGTAGCCGGATAAGGGTGTCTTGCGATAGTTGCTTGTAGCCAAAGCTCCAAATTATCTTGGTTAAATTCAACAGCAGATGGTACTTCCTGTACCACCTGAAGATCATCCGGTATAACAACTTCATGCTGCTGGAGCATAAGTATATTATACTATAATTCTGTACAAAGTTCAATTGGTGACCCCTGCGGGATTCGAACCCGCGGTCTTCAGGATGAGAACCTGATGTCCTGGACCACTAGACGAAGGGGCCGTCAGGTTTTACATCTTATCACATCTGTTAAATGGCGTCCAGGTGGCCTACAGTTAAGCATAAGCTATAATAATTACCAGTTATATGCGTAGCCCGTTCGTAATCGTTAAGTGGTGGGCCTGGCGATCATTGCCGGGTAATGCTCGATGTTCGGTTTAGGCAAGCCTAAAGCCAGTAGCCAGTTGGCCGGCAACCTGCACGATGACCGACTGCGGTTCAAGGTGATTATCGATAGCATCGAAGATGGCGTGGTGTTAATTGACAGCCAGCAAAACATCACCTTACTCAACCCCGGCGCGGCGGCGATTTGTGGTTGGACCGTTGAAGAAGCCACCAACCTCGGTGTCCAAACAGTTATCCAACTGGTTGACGAAAAGGGCGAGCCTTACAGTGAGCGCGAGAATCCGTTTAACCGGGTGTTCAGCGTGGCCCAAACCTTGCGTGAAAGCACCTTTTTAATAAACCGGGCCAAGAAGCAACTACCCATCAGTCTCAGCTTAACGCCGCTGATTGACCAAGATAACCAGGTCACAGCTGCCGTCGCCGTGTTCCGCGACGTCAGCCAAGAAAAGGCCCAGGAGCAGCAGCGGGCCGACTTTATCAGTACCGCCAGCCACGAGATGCGCACCCCTGTAGCGGCCATTGAAGGCTACCTAGCCTTGGCCTTAAACGACAAAGTCACCACCATTGATAACCGCGCCCGTGATTACCTCGAAAAGGCCCACGCCTCCACCCAGCACCTCGGCCAGTTATTCCAAGACTTGCTGACCAGCGCCAAAGCCGAAGATGGCCGGCTCACCAGCCACCCGGCCGCCATTGAGCTCGGCGCCTTCTTGGAGCAGCTATCTAACGACCTCCGCTTTGGCGCCGAAAAGAAAGGCCTGTTTATGGAGTTCAACGTCGGCTCGTCCAACACTATTAACGCCAGCAAGCGCCAAGGGGGTGAGCGCACTGTACGACCGCTCTACTACGTCTACGCCGACCCCGATCGCCTGCGCGAGGTTATCACCAATTTGTTCGACAACGCCGTCAAGTACACCGATGAAGGCAAGGTTTCAATTGGCCTAACCGGCGATGAGCGGGTGGTGCAGTGCAGTGTCAGCGACACCGGACCTGGGGTGCCGGCCGAAGATTTACCGCATTTGTTCCAAAAGTTTTACCGGGTTGACAACTCGGCCACCCGGACTATTGGCGGCAGCGGCCTGGGCCTGTTCATTTGCCGGAAGATTATTGAACTGTACGATGGCCGCATCTGGGCTGAAAGTGAGCTCGGCAAGGGCAGCAGTTTTTATATCAACTTGCCGCGCCTGAGCACCGAAAAAGCCACCCAGCTGCAAAGTAGCAGCCCTAACAGTGGTGAACTAAAGTCGTGATACAATGAAGACAAATATAACCATAAGCAAATAATATAGGGGCACGTCCATGGCAAAAGTAATGCTCGTCGAAGACGACAATAACCTCCGGGAAATCTATGAGGCCCGGTTGCAGGCCGAGGGTTATACGATTGTTTCCGCCAAGGACGGCGAGGAAGCGCTGGTCATCGCCAAGCAAGAAAAGCCGGATCTTATCATATCTGACGTTATGATGCCTAAAATTAGTGGTTTCGAGATGCTCGACATCTTGCGCAACACCGACGGCCTGAAAGACACCCGCGTCATCATGCTCACCGCCCTCGGCCAAAGCGACGACCAACAACGGGCCGATAAGCTCGGTGCCGACCGCTATCTGGTCAAATCCCAAGTAACCTTAGAAGACATCGTTAAAGTGGCCCACGAATTATTACAAGACAACCCCGCAACGGCTGCCGCGCCACCCGTTGCAGCTCCAGACCCAGTGCCAACTCCACCAGCACCCACCCCCCAGCCAGCGGCAACACCAGCGGAACCGCCCACCGACGCGACGCCGGCCGAACCAGCCGCCCAATCTACCGCCCAAGAAGAGGCCACCGTTGACAACCAGATTGAAAACTTCGTCGAAGGTGCCTCCAGTGAAACTTCAACCCCCGTCGAAGCACCAACCGACGAAGTTGTTACTGCCCCTGACGCCCCCATCAGCGGTGTTGCCGGTGAACCAAACCCGGCGGTGGATACTGTCGCCATGACGGCCAAGGCCGCCGACACTGCCAGCGACGATAAGCTAATGGCCGAAGCTGCCGAAGCTTTGGCTGCTGACACCGCCGAGACTGCTCAGCCGCCAGTGAGTACCGTCGCACCGACTGTCACACCCATCGCCACAACTACAGCTCCTGCTCCCGCAGCCCCCGCAGTTACAGCCGTCGCGCCACAAGCCGATGAGGCTACCAGCAACGATTCCGTAACCGTCGCCCACAAAAAAATTATCCGGCCCCTCGACAGCGAGCCCAAGACAGACATCGCCAGCCTGGTTGCCCTAGAAGAAGCCAAGGAAGCCGCTGCCGCACCGTCGGTACCACCAGTCGTGGTTGTTTCCGGCGATAAAACCGGGCCGGCGACCTCCGCCACACCTCCAGCCCCAGCTGTGACCGACGAAGGACCTTCCGGCGGTGCCGCACCACCGTCACCAACCGCGGCTGGCTCCGACAACCCCCTCGACGACCCGCACGCCATCGCCCTTTAGTCAAGCTAAGATAGCAGTATGCGTATTAATAAGTTTGTAGCCCTAGCCAGCGGCCTCAGCCGGCGAGCCGCCGACGCGGCGATTAGCGAGGGCAGGGTAGTCGTTAACGGCGACACTCCGAGTGCTGGCCAACAGATCAGCCCATCTGATGTCGTGACCCTTGACGGGCAGCCTATATATACCAACGGCATCAAGCCGGTCACCATTATGCTTAATAAGCCAGCTGGCTACGTGGTCAGCCGTGACGGACAGGGCAGCCCAACCATCTACGAGTTGCTGCCCACAGACTACCAAGTGCTCAAACCGGTTGGCCGGCTGGATAAAGACTCCTCCGGGTTATTGCTCTTAACAAATGATGGGCAGATGGCCCATGAACTAACACATCCCAGCTTTGCCAAAACCAAGGTCTATGAAGTCCAGTTAAATAAATCATTAATTCCTGCCGACCAGCTAAAAATTGAACACGGCGTTCAGCTTGAAGACGGCCTAAGCGCTCTAAAACTAACTGGTTCTGGCGATGATTGGACCGTGCGCATGCACGAGGGCCGCAACCGCCAAATCCGCCGCACCTTCGCCGCCCTGGGCTACACCGTCACCAAACTCCACCGCACCCACTTCGGCGACCATAAGCTTTATGGCGTAGGGCCGGGACAAACCAAAATATTGTAAAATTTGTATTTTTATTCTAAAGTATACGTGTGTTTACTCCTTCGAAGGAAAGAATTAAAAGTTCATTTGCAACACTCCATCAACTGGAAGACCAGGAGCTCATGTTTGATGCTGCCGTCCTCAGCCAGCGTCTTCGTTACGTAGTAGACCGAGGCCGTAATGCGGTCTATCAAGAACTTGGCTATTTTGCACGACGGGCGTTTCTGGAACAATTTGGTCCACTGCCACAACACGTTGAGGGGGCCAGTTACTCAGGTTTTGATGTGCCGGCCCGGTTACTTGCATTGGCTCCGGCAGCTTGGCTGGACTACTGCATGGTGACTGAGGAGGCTACCGACAGCGACGCACTAGGCAGGAGTTTAAAAAACAGTGCAGACACACTCGCCCGTTTCTTAAATCTACCGAATGAAACCAACCGAGCAGCCGAGCTACGCTTTGGCCTGCGAAAAGATGATAGTGTTGTATCTGAACTTTTTCATTTTGAAACAACATGGCAGGACCCCTTGTTCATTGCAGACGATGAAACATATAGAGAATTCCGAAGTCATCCTCACCCGATCTATAATCCTGAGCGCCCCAGAAACCAACAAGTTTGCCCAGCCACCAAACTCGTGCTCCGGCGCATTTGGCCCGCTATGGTGGATTTGGCGGTTGCCACACCGCAAGTCTTTGATTATGACTTGGGAATGACAGATAATAGAGGAGTCTCATGAGTAAGAAATTACCGATTGTAGCAATTGTGGGCCGAGCCAACGTGGGCAAGTCCAGCTTGTTCAATGCCGTCTTGGATCGGCGTGAGGCGATTGTGGCCCGCGAAGCCGGCACTACCCGTGACAGCATCATGGCCAAGGCCGAGTACGGCGACCAACACTTTTGGCTAGTGGACACTGCCGGCGTCAAAGACCCGGAAGACGAGTTTGAATTTACCATCCAGGAACAGATCATCCAGGCCGCCGACAGTGCCGACGTTATTTGGGTCGTCGTCGAAGCCGACGTGCCAATCACCGAAGAGGACCGGCGGGTCGCCACCATGGCGCTCAAAAGTCGCAAGCCAGTATTTTTGATTATCAATAAAGTCGACAAAGCCAAGGGCCACGACCTGAGCGGCTTTGACCGGCTGGGTATTAAGCCCATGATCCGCACCAGCATGAGCCAGGGGCGCGGCCTGGAGCAGCTGCTGGATGAAGTGGTCAAAATCATCCCCAAAGCCAGCCTGGCCGAAGATGACGACCGCCTGCGCATCGCCCTATTGGGCCGGCCAAATGTCGGCAAATCTTCGCTATTTAACTCCTTGGCCAAGAAGCAGCAGGCGATTGTGGCCGACCGGGCCGGCACCACCCGCGACATTAACCGGGCTGTGGTGCGCTACGAGGGCCGTGAGATTGAATTAATGGACACTGCCGGCTTGCGCCGTAGTGGCCGCATCGCCCAGGGCATAGAGAGCTTTAGCGTCATCCGAGCCTTAAGCGCCATCGAACAGGCCGACGTCTGCTTCTTGCTGATGGACGTCAATGAACTCAATGTCCAGCTCGACCAAAAAATCGCCGGTATGGTGAAAGACGCCGGCAAGGGCTTGGTGCTGGTTGTCAGCAAATGGGACGCCGCCGAAGACAAAGATGCCTTCACCCGCGACGCGCTGGCCCCCCAAATCGCGGCTAATTATGATTTTGTGCCCTGGGCACCCCTGATTTTTACCAGTGCCGAAACCGGCCAGAACGTCACCAAATTGTTTGACCTGGCCCAGGAAATTGACACTGAACGCCACAAACGCATCAGCACACCGGAGCTTAATAAATGGCTGCGCCAGGCCGTGGATTTGCACCCGCCAGCCGGCCTCAAAAACCGCAGCCCCAAGCTCAATTACATGGTCCAAGAAACCGACAACCCCACGCCAGCCTTTAAAATCTTTGGCAGCCATACCAAGTTCGTCCACTGGAGCTACCGCCGTTACCTGGAACGCTCACTGCGCGAACGCTACGGTTACAGCGGCACGCCGGTACAGCTGTGGCTCATTGAAAAGCATATTACCCACAAACACGGCGTTAGCCCCACCCGCCTTAAGGAGCAGCGCTAGTGGCCTGGTTACAGAAGCGGCCACAAGTGAGTAACCCGACGATGTTTTATACCGTCGGCCTGAACAAAACCGTGCTGCTCGTGGGCCTCGGCAACCCCGGCGCCGAATACGACCTAACGCGTCACAACATTGGCTTTGCCTGTCTGGATGAGTTCGTGGCCAAAACCGATGAAATGGCCGCTTGGATGGTTAAAAAAGACCTGAAATGCCAGTTTAGCAGCGGCCAATTGGGCGATACCCGGGTGCTGGCCATCAAGCCCACCACGTTTATGAACCTCAGCGGCGAAGCCGTGCAGGCCGCCGTACATTTTTATAAGGTGTCCCCGGATAAAATTGTTGTCTTACACGACGAGCTAGATATTGATTTCGGCCAAATCCGCTTGCGCGTCGGTGGCAGCGACGCCGGCCATAACGGCGTCAAATCTATTATTGAACACCTGGACGATAATTTTGGCCGAGTACGCATCGGCATCGGCCCGAAAACGCCCGCCCGTATTAAAAGCGAAAACTTTGTCTTGCAGCAGTTTTCAGCTGAGGAACAGGCTCAACTACCTAATCTAACCCGTGAGGCGAACGCTATTTTGAGCGAATATATCTACGGCGGCGAGTTGCCACACGAAACCCGTAGCTTCCTGGTTTAAAAGTACCTAAAAAGGCCGATGAGAGGGGGTGGGCACCGCTCATCGGCCTTTATACCCTTCAACCCACCCCAGCGAAACATCGGCGTCTAAACAAATGTGACTCGTGTCTACCTTGCGGTAACCATTTAGGTTCGCTTTGAATTGGGGACCCAGAGATCTGTCCTAAGACGGATCGAGGAATCTAGTTAAAGGGGTTAGTAAGCTTTAGAACGCCGCCGGGCCGAACCCGGAACCAAGAGATAAGTGGAGGGTAACAACTTTTTCCTATGGCACGCTCTAAAGCAATCTAACACACGCTCCAACACGTGGTTGAAGCTGTTAGAATGGGGATATAAGGTGCGAGGAATCCCTTAAGGGGATCCACGATTTGCTATTTTAGCAAATCTATGTCTTGATGTCAATACTTTATAATATTTTCCCGTTTCTGCAAGACGCTTATGCTCTCTGTTAGCCGGTCTGGGCAGCGCAAAATGTTAAATATTCTTCATCTATTTCTATCTGTTCTTTTTGGCGGTTTTAATTTTTTCACATTTTTTCGTTACTGGTCAGTTTTCTAAGGTGTAAAATATAACCCGGTAACGAAATTTTGTGAAAAAGTGAAAAACGATTTTTCGACATTGTCCAAGCTCGGCCTCAGTAGACTAGGCATTGCCTGTTATGCCAGCTTACTTGAAGACGGCAACGCAACAGCTCGGGTACTTGCAAAACGACTTGGCAAATCCGACAAAAGCCTGTATCGCATGTTAAGAGAGCTGGAAGAAAAGGGCTTCGTAACCACCTTTAAGGGCGAGCAGCAGCCACTGTACTTCTACGCGATTAAGCTCGATATAGCAGTTCAAAAACTAAGTCTATACCAACAACACGTGGTAGTTGAGTTAAGACAGCACAATAAACCTTAAAAACTTCTTAAATTTGCCGAGAAAAATGTGACGAGAACAGGCGTGCAGCCTATACTGCCTCCATGCAAACCAGAGCACTGACCCAAAGCAGTGAAGAGTACCCGGAACGGCTCCAGCAGCTCCACGCCCCGCCGGATCCCCTGTTTGTGCTGGGCGCCAGCCTCAGTGAGCTATTAAGACGGCCGGCAGTGGCCATTGTGGGCACACGCAAGATGACACTATACGGCGAGCAAGTTACCGAAAAACTGGCCGCCGAGCTAGCCGAGCAGGGCATAGTAATAATTAGCGGTTTAGCAACAGGGGTAGATGCCCTGGCGCATCGGGCAGCTTTGAGCGTTGGCGGCCTGGCAATCGCTGTCTTGCCAAGCCCAGTAGACGATGTCGTACCAATACAAAATAAACAACTGGCCGAAGAGATTTTGAAGCAGGGCGGGGCACTCGTCAGCGAATATCCGAGCGACGAATATCCGCAAAAGCAATATTTTATCGCCCGTAACCGGATTATGTCGGGCTTGGCGCAAGCCGTACTTATCACCGAAGCCGGCGAGAAAAGCGGCGCGCTTTACACCGCAAACTTTGCCAAAGAACAGAATCGGGATGTACTGGTCGTGCCCGGCAATATCACGCAACAAGGAAGTGTGGGAGCCAATAGTCTCATTAAGAGTGGGGCGGCACTGGTTACTTGCACCGAAGACGTGCTGTTTGTACTGGGCCTGGTGGGCCACGGCCCAAAAGCCCTTAAAGTGCGGGGGCGCAACAAACATGAGCAGCGAGTACTTGATTTGATGCTGGAGGGCCTCAGCAGTGCCGACGACTTGCTGGAACACAGCAATTTAGCTGTGCCGCAGTTTAACCAAGTCATTACCATGCTGGAAATCAGCGGCAAAATCCGGCCGCTGGGCGCCAACAATTGGGCCATTGCCTAAGCATGCTACACTGGTGGGATGAAGCTTATGATTTGGATCGGCATCACGGTTGGCGGCCTGGTCGGGAGTTGGCTCGGGGCACTCATGAGTCATGGCAATTGGCTCGGTGGTTGGAGTATATTGCTGGGCGGTGTTGGCTCGGTGGTTGGCATTTGGGCCGGATATAAAGCCGGCCAATATATGGGCTGATTCTTATATATAATGTTGCGTTCTGGCGGCTAATACGCTTAAGATGGTAGGCATGGCTAAAAATCTTGTTATTGTAGAGAGCCCCGCCAAAGCCAAAACCATCGAGAAATTCCTTGGTAAGGATTACGCTGTTAAGAGCAGCTTTGGCCACATCCGCGACCTGCCAAAAAAAGGCTTGAACATCGATATTGAGCACAATTTCGCGCCCAAGTACGAAGTGAGCGGTGATAAGCGCAAGGTTGTTGCCGAGCTTAAAAAAGCCGCCGCCGGCAGCGAAGTCTGGCTGGCCAGCGATGAGGACCGTGAGGGTGAGGCCATTGCCTGGCACCTGACCCAAGCGCTGAAACTCGACCCAGCCAAGACCAAGCGCATTGTGTTTCACGAGATCACCAAAACCGCGATTGACGCGGCCATGAAGAACCCCCGCACCGTGGACACCAAACTGGTTGATGCCCAGCAGGCTCGCCGGGTGCTCGACCGCCTAGTCGGTTACGAATTATCACCGGTGTTGTGGAAGAAAGTCCGGGCCGGTTTAAGCGCCGGGCGGGTGCAATCGGTGGCCGTGCGGCTAATCGTCGAGCGCGAACGCGAAATCCGTGACTTCACCCCTGAAAAATCCTTTAAAGTGACGGCTGTTTTTACGGCCGATGGCCAGGACTTACCGGCTGAGCTACAAACCAAATTATCAGATGCCGCAGCCGCCCAAACGTGGTTGGAAAAAGTTGCTGGCGCCTCGTTTAAGGTTAGCAATATCGAGCAGAAACCAGGTAGTCGCAGCCCCGGCGCGCCGTTTACCACCAGCACCCTGCAGCAGGAAGCCAGCCGCCGGTTAGGCTATAGCGTCCGCCAAACCATGACCCTCGCCCAGCGCCTCTACGAGGCCGGCCATATCACCTACATGCGTACCGACAGCACCACGCTATCCGGCTTGGCCATCCAGGCCGCCGAAAGCTATATTAAAGCGACCTACGGCGACCAATACCACCAACGGCGCCAATACCAGACCAAGAACGCCTCCGCCCAAGAAGCCCACGAAGCCATCCGGCCCACCGAAGTTAACAAGCTTGCGGCTGGGGATGACGACGCCCAGCGCAAACTCTACAAATTGATCTGGCAGCGGGCAGTGGCCTCACAAATGGCGCCGGCCCAGCTGGAGCGGACCGAAGTCACCATCACGGTGAGCAATCAACCGCAAGTATTTGTAGCTAAGGGCGAGGTGCTCCAGTTTGACGGCTTTATGAAAGTGTACGGTGGCACCAAGGACGATACGCTGCTACCTGCCGTGAAGGTCGGTCAAGTCCTCGAAGTCCAGAGCATTATGGCCACCGAAACCTACAGCCGCTCACCAGCCCGTTACTCCGAGGCCGCCCTGGTGCGCAAGTTGGAAGAGCTCGGCATTGGCCGCCCGAGCACCTATGCGCCAACTATTTCTACCGTCCAAACCCGTGGCTATGTCGAGAAAAAAGACCTCGATGGCGAGGAACGGCACATTACTGAGCTCAAACTCGAGCAAGGGCAGGTAACTCAGTCTATCTCATCTATTATAACAGGGGCGGATCGTGGCAAGTTGCTACCCACGGCCATTGCCGAAGTAACCACCGACTTCCTGGTCAAATAC
Organism: uncultured Candidatus Saccharibacteria bacterium; assembly: GCA_964584135.1. Classification (GTDB taxonomy): domain Bacteria; phylum Patescibacteriota; class Saccharimonadia; order Saccharimonadales; family UBA4665; genus CAZOYN01. Next base: position 22,017 of record CAZOYN010000006.1, read on the forward strand.
TTCCCGAGCATTGTCGATTACGACTTTACCGCCCGGGTAGAGGGCGACTTTGACAACATCGCCGACGGTAAGCAGTCGTGGGAAGCCATGATCGCCGACTTTTACAAAGATTTCCACCCCTTGGTTGAGCAATCCGAAGAAGTCTCGCGCCAAGAAGTGTCACAGGCCCGCGAAATCGGCACTGACCCTAAGTCCGGCGAGCCGATTTATGCCCGTTTTGGACGCTATGGCCCGATGCTGCAAATGGGCGACACCGCTGACGAAGCAAAGAAGCCAACCTTTGCGCCCATGCCCGCCAACACCACGATTGACACCGTCACGCTGGAACAGGCGCTGTTTATGTTCCAACTGCCACGCGCGGTTGGTAAAACCGGCGATGGTCAGGCTATGACCGCCAATATTGGCCGCTTTGGCCCCTACGTACAGGTCGGCAAAACCTTTGTGTCCATAAAGCCACTCGACCCACACACCATCACCGAAGCCGAAGCCCGTGCCAAATACACCGAAAAGCTGGCTAAGGACGCCGCCAAGAACATCAACCAGTTCCCGGGTGGTATTAAGGTGTTAAACGGTCCCTATGGCCCGTATGTGACCGACGGCAAGAAGAACGCCCGCATCGCCAAAGACGTTGACGCCAGCAAGCTGACCGAAGCTGAGGCCACGCAGCTCCTTAAAGAAGCGCCGGCCAAAAAACGCTTTGTCCGCCGCAAGAAAAAATAACATTTTTTGATAGATCTCAAAAGCGTTGCCTCGTAACATTTTTACAACATCAAATGCGCAATATCGTCGAAGAAGTGCTACAATATACTTATAGAACAAAAAGGGTTGACTTTGATCAGCTAAAGTTTTATAATTACATTAGTAGCGTTTATTAACAGGGAAGAATGTACATATGTCCGAAACGACCACGGTGGAAACTATAGCGACTGAGCAGCTCGTCAACGACGTCCTGGCAACTATTGACCGTGAGCGGGAACGGGAGATCGTTTCGCGCCGTTTTGGTTTGTTTGACCGTAAGGAAACCCTTGAACAGATCGGCGAGATGCTTAGCATCACCCGCGAGCGCGTCCGCCAGCTGGAGAAATCAGTGGTTACCAAGCTAAAAACTGTTGCTGAACAAGGTGAGCTGCCGCACCTGTCAAGCTTCGAAAAAACCGTCTTAGAACAGCTACACAGCCTCGGTGAGGTGGCTCGTGTTAGTACCGTAAGCGCCAAACTTACCGGCGATGGCAACCGCGAAGAGCAAGCCCGCATCGCTTTCTTGAGCCAATTGTGCCCAGAACTGGTAGTTATTCCTGAAGATGACGACTTTCACTACAGCATCGCTGTCAAAAAAGTCCACAGCGCAGCCAACCTCAAAGCCCAAGTCGCCAAACTCATTGGTGTTATTAAGAAGCTCGGTGAGCCAAAGTCCATCGACGAAATTGCCAAAGCCGCTGGCATGGGCGACTCTCAGCAAGCGGCCGCGTTGGCCAGCACTTCTAAGGCCTTAGCCACGCTGAACGGCCGCTGGGGTCTCGTCAAATGGCCGATGGTCAACCCCAAGAACATCCGTGATAAAATCTATGTCATCTTAAAAGAGCAGGGCAAGCACATGCACTTTAACGACATTGCCAAGGCTATTAAAGACAGCGACTTCAAGCGCAAGGACGTGACTACCCAGGCCATCCACAACGAACTCATCAAAGACAAGCGCTTTGTATTGATTGGCCGCGGCATTTACGCCCTCAAGGAGTGGGGCTACGAAAAGGGCACCGTGGCTGACATCATCGCCGAAGTCCTGAAAGAAGCCGGCCAACCACTGCACCGCGACGAAATTGTCAAGCGGGTGCTCAAGAGCCGCTTCGTCAAAGAAACCACCATCCTCTTGAACCTCCAAGGCAAACCGCAGTTCAAGCGCGTCGCCAAAGCCACCTACACCCTCGCCGAAGCCAAGTGAAATCTCTAAAGTCCGAGCAGAGCTAAGCTACTCGAACCGCCTATTGCATTAAGATAAACTCTGATGCGGCCTTTATTTCTTCGGTGATTATTTCTTTAAAATATTTTTCGCTGCAAACGACAACATGTGACGGCAAGGGAAAGCGCTTCATCCTTACTTTGGAATCGATTAGATTTTGGGTTAAGTAGTCGTTGCCAACGACTATTAAGTAGGTTGGTGGCGTAACCAATTTATAGCGTTTTAGTTTAATATTAACTACGTTTACAAGATTAACAATACTGGCGGCATAGAAAATATCAATTATCACACCACTGCTTTGGTCCGTATAGACAAAGAAATCACAACTGACGCTGCCAGGACGTATAAGTTTGTGCTCATGCACAGCTATTTCCTGAAAGTTACTAGTTAAAAATTCGTAAAATTCTTTTTCATGGTTCCGGCTATTAGAATATGCACGTTTGGCAGTCTGGCTTCGCGTTACTCCTGTCGTAAAGTTGGTAACCTCTCCTGGCAGTAACTCACTTCTCAACTTTACCAAACCCCCATAAGACCGCTGTATTGACCTCGAGGTAGGCAAGAAATCAAATATATCTATTTCATGAGCCGTTGGGAATCGGCTATTTAACTCATAAAAATAACGCAGGCCGGCTAGGAGCTGCGACTTAGTCCAGGCAGATTTCAAACCATGATTATTATTTCTTAAGTCACTGTACATTTTACGAACAATATTAGTAATAGTTGGCGGGCAAAGTGAAAGACCGCTATTGACATATTACTGCCACCAGGCAAGTGCAGCCAAAATTATTTAAATAAAATTTAATAAATACGGGTGAGCATTTTTAAGAAGCTGGTGAAAGAGAAGCAATTCGTGAGATAGATGGCACGTCGCTCAATATATCTTTTGCGACACGTATATTAGTTACTAAGATGATTACTGATACCCCTGCTACAGGGGAGTATTTTGTTTAATGCCCGTTACTTTGCTGCGTTTAACATAATGCACTGCGCGCTGCCACAGGACGTTACTATACATACTACCACCGCCATCAAGCCCCCTCAAAATAGCCCTAGTGTCGCGTTTGTGATTGACAACACCATTTGACTTTTCCACAGTTATGTCGTGAAAATATTTGCTTTTTGACCACTTTGTTTTATTTTCTACTTTCCCTTTCCTGGCTGAGAAAAAGCAAATAATTTGACTTTTGCCCTTCCCGTTGTGTAAATATGTTTTTTTACTAAACATAATCAAACAGGATCATTGAACATATTACGAACTAGCGGGGTAGCACAAGGGGGCTTTATTGGTAATAGGCCCGGCCGTCCACGCGCACATCAATGTACTGTGACGGCGTGATGTTGCTGCTCTGGAGCTTAGCCAGCGTGGCCAGGTACGTCCCTGCTTGCTGGCGGGCGTCATCAGCGTGCAGGTTAAACTTTACAAAGTACGGTTGGCCGGCAATGTAGACATCGAGCTCACTCGAGCTGGGTGGTAACACCATCGTCGAAGGTGCAATATGCCTGGCGGCCAACTCGGTTACAGTGGTCAGGATAAAGTCTACATCATTAGCGGTGAGAGCTGGCTGGCCAATAGCGGCATGCAAACCGCTCTGGTCAGTGACTACTGTCAGGCCGAGGTGGCCAAAGCTGGCGGTGGTTTCACTCCGTAGCAATGCCTTACCGGTGGTATCAATTACAAAACTGCCAGTAGCACTGACCAAAACCAGAGCCGGCTGGGCCGGCTGCAAATAGACCAGTGGCCGGTGGGCTAATAGCGGCAGCGTAATGCTAACGGCCGATAGTTCCGGAAACTGGGCCGTGAGCTGCTGGCTGACGTGCGCCGTGTCAATGGTAATCTTATTGCGGTTCCAGATCGAACTTGCCAGTAGTTTGCTGGCTGCCGCTTGGTACTCGGCTTGGCTGTGCAGATAGACTTGGCTGCTGGAAGCCAGCGGTACGACTTTGGCGGTGGCTGAGAGGCTCAAGACGCTTACCAAGGATATAAGGGCTACGCCGAGTAAGATGACCAGCCCGAAACGCTGGAACCAGAAGCTTTGGCGCAGCTTGAGCTTGGGCCGCGCCAGCTTACGCTGGACTTGACGGCCGGTGTTATCATTAAGTTCCGCGCGTTTAGCCCGGTACAAATACGGTGTTGGCGCCGATAGTTGGCCGCCAAGTATCCGCTGGCGATTAGTAGGCTGAGGGTGTCGTTTAAACAGTTTCATGGCTTGCGAACTTAACCAGTAGTCGCACCAGGTCACGGGTGGCGTGCGGTTTGGCAAATTGTTGCAGACGTTTACCAAGTTCGGCCTGTTGCTCGGGCGATTTTAGCAACTCACTCACCTGCTTCGCTAAACGGTTTGGGTCGGCGGTCAGATCTGTTTCCAGCAGCACCACGGCAGCACCCTGCTCTGCCAGGTATTGGGCGTTTTTAAGCTGATGGCCACCGCTCAGGAAGGGGCTCGGCACCACGACGCAAGCCCTGCCCTGCACCGCGAACTCGGCCAAAGCCGTGGCCCCTGCGCGGGTAATGACCAGGTCGGCCGCGCCGCTATAGCGGTAGACGTCAGGGATATAGCCCTGGGCCTGTACTCTGGCCCGTTCTGTAGCAGGCAGGGTTTGATCGTATATCTGTTGCACGTCTCTCTCATTAGCCTGGCCCGCGCTATGTACCACGTAGAGGTCCTTATATTCATTAATTAAATGGGGCATGGCTTCGGCCATGGCCCGGTTAACCCGTTGCGAGCCGAGCCCACCACCGATGACAAACACCAGTTTGGCCTGCTCCGGTACGTGGATAGCTTTGCGGTACTTTTGCTTGAGCGCCGCGGTTACTGGTACAAACTGGGCTTGTAGCGGTATACCAGTGGTCACGGTGCGCTCCGGAGGATAAGCATACACATCTTTGGGCAGTGCCACCGCGTGCGCCGATGCCCAGCGGGCAATAATGCGGTTGGCGAGACCAGGGATAGCGTCAGAGTCGTGCGTGATATACGGTATGTGCAAGCGGGCGGCCGCCAGGCCGACCGGCACGCCCACAAAGCCGCCTTTCACGAAGATGACATCAGGCTTGAGCCGCTTGAGCAGCCTGTAGCTTTGCCAGATACCAACCAACACATAAAAGAAATCACGGATGTTTTTAAACAGGGTTACTAGGTCGAACAGCTGCTTCCAGCCGGCACCGTGATAGCGGCGGAATTTGCCAGCCCGGACAGTATAGACAGCGTCAACGCTGGGGTCTTCGGCTGGAATATCGGCAAAGGGGTCGCCGCGCTGGCCAATGTAGATGATGCGGACGCCTTTCTCGAGCTGTTTTAGCTGATGGGCAACAGCCAGAATCGGCGTAATGTGCCCGCCTGAGCCGCCGCCGGTAACGACAATCGTCACGCTTGGCGCCTCCGCAGGCTGTTATTGGTCGCTTTACGCAGGCTCTCGCCACTGGCCACCCGCGGGGTGACAAAAGCCGCATATTGCGAGGCTTGGAATACCAGACCTACGGCAGCGGCCACAAATACCACGCTGGTGCCCCCATAACTGATAAACGGCAGCGTGATGCCCTTGAGCGGCAAGAGGCCGATCATCGCCCCGATGTTCACCATAGTCTGGACGCTGAGCCAGGCCAGCACGCCCACCACGACCAAGCGGCTAAAGTCGTCGCTGACCCGCTCGGCAACGGCTTTAACACGGTTAAAGAAGGCGATAAAGGCCGCCAGTAATATGACGCAGCCAACAAAGCCAAATTTTTCGGCGTAAATGGCAAAGATCGAGTCATTCGCCGCCTCTGGTAAGTAGCCATAAGCCTGCACGCTGCTACCCAGCCCCAGGCCAATCATGCCGCCCGAGCCAACGGCGATCAACGCTTGGCAGGCCTGGTAACCAGTGCTCTGGCAGTTGGTTTCCGGATGCAAGAAGGTCTGCAAACGGGCCCGGCGGTAGGGAGTGGCTGAAACAGCCAGCACCAGACCTACCCCAATCACGGCGGCAATCAGTAAAATGCGGCGCATCGGCAGCCCGGCCACAAACACCATACTGGCTATCATGGCCACTATCACACCAGTAGAGCCAAGGTCACTTTGGATGCCAGCAACCACCGCGCCAATCCCCAAAACTGCATACAAAATAGGTTGCAAGGTTTGTTGCATATTTGTGAGTTTGCCCTGTCGTAGCCGTTCACTCAAAAAGCCGGCCAGCCAGATCATAACGGCAAATTTTACCAGCTCAACTGATTGGAACGAAAAGCTGCCCAGCCGCACCCAGCGGTGGGCCGGATAGGCCGGATTGACTGGCATCACCAGTGCCAACAGCGTCACACAGCCGGCCACAAGTAACAGTGGTTTATAGGCCTGTCGCCACCACAGCAAGGGCACCTGGGCCGTAATGAAAAATGCTACTAGGCTCAGGCCGATGGCGATTAATTGCTTATTCACATAGTAGCTATTGCTAACATGGTTGGCCTCGCTCAGCGCCGGGCTGATAGCGTATACCACCACCAGACCAATGGCTAGCAAGACCGCGCAGAGGGTAAGCAGCCAGTAATCCGGGCGGTGTTTGCGGCCGAGGGTTAAGCTGGCGGCCGCCCACCGGTTACGCCGACGAGGCAACGACGGCCGCACGGCTTACCCGTGCCTTCCCAGCAAAAAGACAATCAACCCCAGGACACTGGCAATTTGGCCAAGAATCCAAAAGCGCATGGTGACTTTGGTTTCCGGCCAGCCAATAGCTTCAAAGTGGTGGTGGATAGGTGACGATAAAAAGACCTTCTTGCCATGGCGCAGCTTGCGCGACAAGCGATTGATAATTACCGAACCGGTTTCTATCACATAGACGGCACCAATAATTGGCAGCACATAGATAGTATCGGTTTGCATGGCGATGATGCCCAGCGCTGTCCCCAGCGCGAACGAGCCAACATCACCCATCAAAAAACGGGCCGGAAAGATGTTAAACCAGGTATAGCTCAATAGTGCGCCTACCACCGTTAAGCAAAAGCCGGCCAGCACGAATTTCTGCTCGACGACGGCGATAATGGTATAGGCGGTAAACGAAGCTACCAGCAAGCCGCCCGCCAGACCATCGAGGCCATCGGTAATATTAACCGAGTTAGCGGTAGCGGTAACCACCAGCCAGAATAATAAGATAATCAGCACACCGATGTGCCACTGGTGTATGCCAGGAAGATAAATGGAATGCACACCAAGCTTGGCGTAAAACCACCAGCCGCCAACCAGGCCGACCAGACTGTAGAGGAAGAATTTGGAACGGGCGGCCATGCCGGCGACGCCACCGGTACTCTTGACATTCATGACATCGTCAACGACACCAATCAGTCCCGCCCCGAGCATGCCGGCCAGTGGCAGCCAGGTTTGGCCGCGGCTGAGGTTGGCAAACAGTGTGACTAAAGCGATTGAGGCCACAAAAATCAGGCCGGCCATCGTCGGTATATTGCGTTTGTGCTTGGCAGCGTGCAGCTTTTGGTAGACCGTGGCGACACCGCCACTCCAGGCTGCGGTGCGCTGGCGCTTCCACCATTCCTGCTTGTACGCCACCGTGGTATAGAGCGGCGTAATCAGCATGCTGAGGCTAAAGCTCAGGAAGCCCAATAATAAGATATGGATGAGGTTGTGGGCTGTGATGGTAATGTGCAGGGTGTTGGTCATGTGAATTTTTGTTTTATTATAGCATTATCGACCGGGTTATTGTGATTTTGGCGTGACGTAGGAGTGGTCAATGAGCATGTGCGCCAGGTTAACAAAAATCGGTTGGGCGGCCACCGTGCCGGCGTAGCCGCCAATGGTCGGGTGCTGTACGAACACCACAATCACGTACTGCACGTGGTCACCGCCCACAAAGCCCATATACGTACCATTAAACTGGTCAGCATAGTAGCCACCGCCGGGCTGGGCCACCTGAGCCGTACCGGTCTTGCCACCAACGGTGTAATGGTCTTGGTCAAACACCTGGTTGTGGTGCTCCAGGACGTACTGCATGAGCGGGACCATTTCCTGCCCCACCTTCGGACTCACAACACCTTGGCGGATGACTTTCGGCATAGTGGTCGTGGTTTGGCCGGCGCTATCGGTGACCTGGTCAACCAAGTGCGGCTGGTAGTACGTGCCGCCGTTTAATACCGCCGCCAAGGCGGCGGCCATCTGTACCGGCGTTTCTGTCTGGGCCTGGCCGAATGAGGTGTTGGCGTAGGTCAGGTCAATGGCCGCGCCATTATCGGCCGGCGCCGGAACGTAGCCAGTGGCCTCATAGCCCTGCTCTACCCCCGTTTGTTTGCCAAACATGTAGTGCTTCGTTAAGTAGTCGTACCAGGCATTGCGGGCCTTGGTATTGATGTCGCTACCGACCATTTGCATCAACTCCCAGGTAGCACCAGAGTTTA
>CAZOYN010000007.1:0-28543 GCA_964584135.1 uncultured Candidatus Saccharibacteria bacterium
GGCTGTTGGGCCGGGCCGGTGGTGGCCGGCGCGGTTGTTTTGGGCGAGCCCATAGATGGGGTAACCGATTCTAAATTATTACGCAAAAAACAAAGACAGAAGCTGGCCTTAGATATCCAGCTGCAGGCTGTGGCCATTGGGCTGGGCTGGGTGGAGGCCGCTGACGTAGATAGGCTCGGTATTAGCGCTGCCATTAAGCTGGCCATGTCAAGAGCGCTGGAGCAGATCACTCTAGACTATGACGAGATTATTATTGATGGAAACCTTAACTTTTTCTCAGACAACCCAAAAGCCATAGCGGTTATCAAAGCTGACCTCACCGTGCCGGCGGTGAGCGCGGCCAGTATCGTTGCCAAAGTGGCCCGCGACAACTACATGGCCGAAGTGGCAGCGCGATTCCCGGAATATGGCTTTGAGCAGCACGTTGGTTATGGCACGGCACTGCATTTAGAACGGCTGAAGCTGCATGGCGTCACCGAATTACACCGCCGCAGCTACAAGCCTATCGCCACGCTGCTACAATTAGGAGCATGACTTCTGTTGACACCGGCCGCAAAGCCGAAGCCGCCGCCAGGGTGTATTTAGAGATGCGCGGCTTTCACATTGTGGAGCAAAATTTCCGGCGGCCGCAGTGTGAAATAGATATTATCGCCAAAAAAGATGAGGTGATTCACTTTGTGGAAGTAAAATACCGGCACAACGATGACCAAGGCGGTGGGCTGGAAGCCGTCACCGCTTCAAAGTTGAAGCGTATGCAATTTGCTGCCTATACCTGGATTGACGAGTACAAATGGCCCGGAGAATACGTCTTATCTGTGGTAGAGGTGGCCGGCCCGGGATTTGCCGTGCTGAGCTTTATTGAGAACGCGTTTTAAGCCAGCTTTTGACGGCCGCTTCGTTGCGCTTGCGCCAGGCGACCCGACTGGTGATTTCCTGTTCGGCGAGCGTAATGTCGCGGGTAAGAGCTACGATGGACTTTTTGGGGCCAAAGAAATCTGAAAATTGCTTGAGCTCGGCTGGGCGGCTAAAGATACTGCTGCAGTAACGGGCAAAGAAGCTGTAGCTCTTGTCGGATTTAAATTCTTCTTCAATCCAGCCCCAGTGGGTGGTCAGCCATTTCCAGGCATCGACGCGGGCGTGACGGTTGCGTAACAGCCAGACAAACCAGTGCATGAGGTCTTGGCGGCGGATTTCGTCTGTGGTGAGTAGGGCGATGAGCTGGTTGTAGCGTTTCGGCTCTTTGGCGCCGGTGAGGGCACCGGCGATTTCGTCTTTTTCGTCGGCATTCGTTGTGGCGCGGTATAGTTTGAGCAGCGCGCTAAAGTCGGCGTCGGTGCCAAAGCGGGCGGCAATGTAATAGATGACTGTGCGGGTGCTGGGCGGCAAATCAGCCGGTTTTGGGCTGGCCCGGAAACGCTTGAGGCCCTCTTCGTGTATCGTCTTAACTTTAGCGCCAGCCGCCAAAGAGTGGGTTAAGCCGCGGAGGCGCAAAGTTTGGGCAGAATCCTCAGGCTTATCATCCCAGCCGAGCTCCTGAGCCAGTTTGGTTACCAAGCTGGCAATAAAGTTATCGAGTTTGGTGTCGCTGGCTTCGTCGCCTTCGATGAGTTTGCGGGCCTCGCCCATAGCGGCGGCCATGGTGCCCCAAACGCTCTCGCTGGTCTCGTTCTGATAGCCACTTAACAGGTCAAGTAATTCGGTAGTGGCGCTGACGCCGCCCCGTTGCAGCAGGTTGTAATTATCAAGCAAAAGTAAGCGGTCGATGTTGCCGACCTGGCCGGCTTCAATACCATCAACTATCAGCTGCAAGTGTTCGGCCTGGGTGTAGCGGGGCAAGAAATAGCTGTAGCCGTCATGGTTGAGCAATAAGGGCTGTTTGGCCGTAACTTTGACGCTGATTGACGAAGAGCTGGTTTTAAAGAGACTTTCGCCTAATTGTCCGGTGGCGGCCAGAGGCACCTGCCATGGTTCGGTATCTGTTATCTTGGCTTTCGGATCACTTAAAAAACGGCGTTGCTCGAGCTGCAACTGGCTGGCGCCGGGTTGCCAGTCTACGCTAACTAGCGGGAAGCCCGGCCGTCGTAGCCAGCCGTCCATAAAACTGGTGATGTTTTGCTGGCTGGCATTGCCCAGGGCCTGCCAGAGGTCTTTGGCCTGGGTATTGCCGTAGCGGTGCTTTTCAAAATAGGTTTTGAGCCCGGTGCGGAAGGCGTCTTCGCCAATGTGGCGCAGTAACATGTGCAGCACAGTACCACCTTTGGCATAAACGATCGATGGGTCAAATAGGGTGCTAATTTCGTCGGGGTGGCGGACTTCGCAGTGGATAGGCTGGACATCAGCCAAACTGTCGCGGCGCTTGGCGCTGCCGGTTTCCAGGCTGACAAATTGTTCCCAGATATGCCACTCCGGATATAAAGCGTCAACCGAGCGGTATTCCATAAGGTTGGCAAAACTTTCGTTCAGCCAGAGGTCGTCCCACCATTTCATGGTTACCAGGTTACCGAACCACTGGTGGCTCAGTTCGTGGCAGATGACCAGTGCCACCAGCTGTTTGCTCTCAATGCTGCTATTCTCGGGGTCGGCCAGCATGGTGGTTTCGCGGTAGGTTACTAAGCCCCAGTTTTCCATGGCGCCGGAGCTAAAGTCGGGCAGGGCAACCATGTCGAGTTTGGGTAGCGGGTAAGGGACGTCAAAATAATCACTAAAAAATTCCAGGGCCCGGACGGCCACATCGAGGCCGTGCTCGGTAAGCCGGACGTTATCGTGTGTGGCATAGGTGCGAACCGTAACGCCGTCTTTGGTCTGAGCTTCGGTGTAACCGAGTTCGCCAGATACGAAAGCTAGCAGATAGACGCTCATGCGTGGTGTTGTCTCAAAGCTAGTGACCTGCTGCTTGCCCTTGGTCGATTGCGTTTTAACCGGCGTATTGGCGATGACGGTTTCGCCGGCTGGCGTCGTCAAAGTTAAGTCAAAGGTGGCCTTGGCTTCGGGCTCGTCAATACAGGGGAAGGCTTCACGGGCATGATGGCTCTCGAACTGCGTGGCGATCAGTTTCTTTTCCTTACCGTCGCGGGTGAAAAAACAGGGGTAGATGCCGTTCATCGGACGGGTAATCGCGCCCGTAAATTCCATGGTAATGGTATATTGGCCTGGGTAAACCTGGTCTTCGGTGTGCAGGCGCACTTCGTCGTAACTGGCCTGGTTGTTAATGCGGGTAACAATTAGCTCACGATCACCTTTTTTATCATGCTTTATAACTTTGGCAGAGGTGATTTTGAGCTGTTTTTGATGGAACGTCAGGCGCTGGCTGGGCCGGCCAACCTTTTTGCCCTTGATTGTCACAGCGCCCGTGAAGGTCATTTTGTCAGGATCGGGCGTCAGCTGCAATCGGTAGTTTTCCGGCTGGAACTGTTCATATAACCGCTTCACTTGTTTAGACATATCAATCTATTGTACTGCATGACCTATGGGCAGTTAGTTGTTCCCTCCAGACGATATTCCATATAAGTTATAATATAACGTATAGTGAATATCGCTCCGAGGACTAGCCAAAGGAGTGCAGGTATGCTACTATGTACGTGTTACATCCGGCCGACGTGGTCGGATTTTTTAATGAAAGGACAATCTAATGGATTTAGATTTTAAACAATTGAGCGTGGCCATCCGCGCCATCGCCGAAGAAAAAAACCTGCCCGAAGAAACCGTCCAAGAAGTGGTGGAGCAAGCCCTAGCCGCTGCTTACCGCCGCGACTACGGTGACCGCGAACAGGAAATCCGTGTTACGATGAATCTTAACACCGGTGACGTTGACGCTTTCGTCACCAAGGAAATCATGGAGACTGCCGAAAACCCGGCTTACGAAATCAGCCTCAAGGATGCCCAGGTAATGCGCAAGAACGCCAAAGTCGGTGAAACCATCGAAGTACACGAGCCCGTCCACACTTTTGGACGCGTGGCCGCCCAAACTGCCAAACAGGTGATCTTGCAGCGCCTGCGTGAAGCCGAGCGCGAGATCGTCATGGCCGAGTATGAAGACAAGATCGGCACGGTGATTAACGCCACCGTTGCCCGGGTAGAAGGCAACATCGTGCGCATCGACCTTGGCAAGGCTCAGGGCATTATGCCGCGCAGCGAGCAGATCCAATCGGAGCGCTACTACCCTGGACAGCGCCTGAAGGTCTTTCTCAAGGATGTCGAACGTGGCTTCCGCGGCCCGCAACTGGTGGTCTCCCGCGGCAACACCCAATTTATGGAATGGCTCTTCCGCGGCGAAGTCCCCGAAATGGAAAGCGGCGCCGTGGAAATTAAAGGTATCGCCCGTGAAGCCGGCGTGCGCAGCAAGATCGCTGTCTTTAGCAATGTGCCGGGCGTTGACCCGGTTGGCACCTTTGTTGGTGGCCACGGCACCCGCGTGAACGCTGTGGTATCAGAGGTCGGCGAGCAGGAAAAGATTGACATTGTTGTCTGGGCGGAAGAACCGGCCGAGTATATTACCAACGCCTTAAGCCCCACGAAAGTTAGCAAAGTCGTTTTGGACACCAAGAACCAGAAAGCCCGCGTCATCGTGCCCGAAGACCAGCTCAGCATCGCCATTGGCAAAAACGGCCAGAATGTCCGTTTAGCCAGCAAGCTGTCCGGTTTTGAGCTGGATATTGAAGCCGACCGCCAAGGTGCGCCAGCCCCAGCCTCCGATACCGAAGCAGGCGGCAAGGTTGAAACCACCGAGTTGCCCAAACAGCCCAAGCTCAAGAAAAAATCAGATCTCGAGAATTCGCTGCTGGAAGCCATCGAAGAACACGGCGAATAGCACAATTGGCACTCTTGACCCATGAGTGCTAAGTGCTATTATGGAGGTAGTGAAATTAAGCAAAAGTTAATTTTTCACTGCTAATTTTAAGTAGGGAGGCTATAAAATACTATGATGCCGAATTCCCCCGATTTTCAAGAATTTTTGAACCACTTAACCAATAATGCTTTACAAAGTTTAAAGCACGCAGACGCCATTGCCCGCAGCTTTGGCAGTGCCTACGTGGGCACGGAGCATTTGCTGCTCGGCCTGCTGGCCCAAGATGGCAGTATGGGCTCTAAAATTCTCGAAGGCGTCGGGATTACCCTGGACCGCGCCCGCTTGGCCCTGAACCTCACCCCTAAAACCCTAGTTATTAATATGGGCGCCAAAGGCCTGAGCGAAACTGCCAAGCTAACGCTCAAGATGGCTTACGATGTGGCACAGGATTACGGCCAGGATTACTGCGGCACCGAGCACATCCTCTACAGTATCCTCAGCCAAAAGAACGCCCGGGCGACGATTCTGCTGCGCGACATGAACGTTGACTTGGACGCGCTGAGCAACGAGCTTGAGCAATTTCTGAACCGCCAGCAGTACGACGAAGAAGACGCTGGCGGCGCCACCGGCCGTCGCGGTGGCAAAAAGGGCAAGAAAACAGCCCTGGATTTCTTTGGCACCGACCTGACCGCCCAGGCCCGCGAGGGCAAGCTTGACCCGGTTGTTGGCCGTGAGAACCAGATCCGCCGGGTAGTGACCATTTTGAACCGCCGCACTAAGAACAACCCGGTGCTGATTGGCGAGCCTGGCGTTGGTAAAACAGCCATCGTGGAGGGCCTGGCCCAACGGATCGTCAATGAAGACGTACCGGACAGTCTGGTCGACAAGCGCATTGTCATGCTCGACCTGGCCGGCATGATCGCCGGCACCAAGTACCGCGGCGAGTTTGAAGAGCGCCTCAAGAAAGTTATGACTGAATTGGAAAAAGACAATAAGACCATCGTCTTTATTGACGAGCTGCACCTGATTGTTGGCGCCGGGGCCGCAGAGGGCGCCATGGACGCTGGCAACATCTTGAAGCCGGCTCTAGCCCGCGGCAAAATCCAAGTGATTGGCGCCACCACGACTGCCGAGTACACCAAACATATCGAGAAAGACGCTGCCCTGGAGCGCCGCTTCCAGCCCATCCAGGTGCCGGAAACGACGCCAGCCGAGACCCTGGCTATCCTAAAAGGCCTGCGCAAGCACTACGAGGCCTTCCACGGCGTTACAATCAGTGACGAAGTCCTGGAAGACGCCGTGACACTGGCTAAGCGCTACATCAACGATCGCTTTATGCCCGACAAAGCCATCGACTTAATTGACGAGACTTCGGCCCATTTGCGGATTGACCGCGGCTTAACTAGCCCCGAAGTCCGCAAGCTCCAAAAAGAGCTCAAGCTGGTTAACGCCCGTATTGATGAAGCCGTGGACGCCGAAGACTACGAACGGGCCGCCCGGGCGAAGACCCGTGCCTCGCAAATTAACGGGCAGCTGTCCGAACTACAGGCCAGCGACAAGCAGGCTAAACCCTTAACGGTTAGCAGCGAAGACTTGGCCGATGTGGTCTCGCGCATTACCGGCGTGCCGGTTAAAAAAGTTATCCGTTCCGAGGCGAAATACCTATTGACGTTGGAAAAAACGCTGAGCAAGTACGTGGTTGGCCAAAACGAAGCCGTGGAAGCCGTGGCCAAAGCCGTGCGTCGTAACCGCTCTGGCGTCGGCAGCGAAAAACGGCCGATTGGTTCGTTTATTTTCCTGGGTCCAACAGGGGTCGGGAAGACGGAGTTAGCCCGGGTGTTGGCGCGCGAGTTCTTCGGTAGCGAAAACGCCTTGGTGAAGATTGACATGTCAGAATTTGGCGAACACCACAATGTTTCGCGCCTGGTTGGCGCTCCAGCCGGCTATGTCGGCTACGATGACGGCGGCCAGCTGACTGATAAGATCCGCCGCCAACCCTACAGCCTGGTACTGTTCGACGAAATTGAAAAAGCCCACCCTGACGTCTTTAATATGCTCCTGCAAATTCTGGAGGACGGCTACCTGACAGACGCCAAGGGTCGCCGCATCGACTTTACCAACACCATCATCATCATGACCTCAAACCTGGGTGCCGAAAAGCTACAAAAAGAAGCCAGTTTTGGCTTCCACGCCCGCAAGTCCAGTGAGCTGAAAGACCTCGACGACATGCATGAAACCAATAAAGGCCACGTCCAGGATGAGCTGAAAAAGATGTTGCGCCCGGAGCTCCTGAACCGCATCGATAAAGTTGTCGTCTTCCGTGCCTTAACCCAAAAGGATATCTTTAAGATCATTGACCTGCAAATCGACGAGCTGCGTGGGCGTTTACAGCGCAAAGGCCTGGGTGTAGCCTTGAGCAATAGCGCCAAGCAATACCTGCTGGACAAGGGTTACGATGCCCATAATGGCGTCCGCCCCTTGCGCCGCCTCATCCAGGACACTATCGAAGACCACGTTGCCCTCGACGTCCTCGATGAAAGGTACAACAAAGGTGATATCATTCAGGTAGCAGCTAAAAATAGCCAGCTGACCTATGCCACAGTCACCGAATAAACTCCCAAAACGAGGAAGCCTTACCCGAGCTATCGTGCTGTTTTGGGCGGTCATTGCCGCCGTGGTACTCCTCAACCGCCAAAACCTGTTTGATTGGTTCGCCCTGCGCAATTACCACGCGCCAACAGTGGTCATGCAGCTGGCCACCCAAGATACAATGACGGCCTACGGCCGTAAAATTTTCTACGTCAACCACCCCAAACTTGACGACAGAGCAACCTTCACCTCAGTTTGTCCAAATAATGGTGGAGAACACACCATTGTGCTCGGTTGCTATCACGGCGATCAGGGCGGCATATTTTTACTGACGGTCAGTGACCCGCTGCTCAACGGGGTAGAGCAGGTGACTGCCGCCCATGAAATGCTCCACGCCGCCTACGACCGTCTCAGCTCCAAGGACCGACAGCACGTCGACGCCATGCTCATGGATTATTACAATCATGACCTGCATGACCAACGCCTGCTCGATACCATCGCGGCCTACAAAAAGTCCGAGCCGAACGATGTGGTCAACGAAATGCATTCGGTATTTGGCACAGAGGTGGCAAACTTGCCGGTTGGCCTAGAAGATTACTATAAGCGTTACTTTACCAGCCGCCAGCAGGTTGCTGCCTACGCCGCCCAGTACCAGGCGGAATTCACTTCGCGGCAGGCGGTTGTCAAGCAAGATGATGCCCAACTGGCGAACCTGAAAAGCGAGATTGATAGCACCCAAGCTGACCTGAAGGCTAAACTGGTTGTTATTATGTCAGAGCAGCAAACCTTGCAATCAGAGCGCTCCAGCGGCGATATTCAGGCCTACAATGCCGGCGTGCCAGGCTATAACCGGCTGGTGGACCAGTACAACGCTGAAGTACACAGCCTCCAGCTCTTAATCGACCAATACAACGCCTTGGTGTCGGCCCGGAACGCCATTGCCCTGCAAGAGCAGCAGCTCAACAACGAGCTGACGGGCGCGACACCTATCCAACACTAGTGCTACACTAAGTAATATTCGGAGGAACTGTGGCTAAACGACCAACCACGAGATACGTTTGTAGTAATTGCGGCCAACAACAGAGCACTTGGAGCGGCAAATGCCCCCAGTGCGGCGAATGGAATACCCTGCAAGAACAGCTAACACCAGCAACGGTGGCCGGCAGCGTGTCGAGTGGCAAAGCCTTGGCAACGGCTTCGGTCGCCGCCTCGGTGGCCAAAGATAGCCAGCGCTTGGTCTCCGGCATGGTCGAAGTCGATGACGTGTTCGGCGGCGGCATTGTAGCTGGCAGTGTCAACCTGATTGCCGGCCAGCCGGGTATTGGCAAAAGCACGCTGCTACTCCAACTGGCCTACGCCGTAGCCGCCAAAGTACCAGTTTTATATATCAGCGGCGAAGAATCGGCGCACCAAATTGGCTTGCGGGCCGAGCGCTTGGGCACGCTGCGCCAGGACTTGCAGCTGGCCACCAGCACCCTAGCTGACGATATCGCGGCCACCATTGCCAGCGGCCAGTACAAATTAGTTATCGTGGACTCCATCCAAGCAGTTAGTTGCAGGGCCATCAGCTCAGCGGCTGGTACCGTATCGCAAATCACCAACAGCACGCAGTTGCTGACCGCTGCCGCCAAGCAGTCCAACACGGCCATTATCCTGGTTGGCCATGTGACTAAAGAGGGCTCGATTGCCGGGCCGAAAGTCCTGGAGCACATGGTTGACGTGGTGCTGCAGCTGGAGGGCGACCGCTACGGCGGCTTTAAGTTATTGCGGGCTGTCAAGAACCGCTTTGGCTCCACCAATGAAGCTGGAATCTTTGAAATGGTCGAGCAAGGGCTTAAGCCAGTCGAAAACCCTTCGGCAGCACTGTTAGCCGAGCGCCAGGTGACTGATGGCTCAGTAGTGCTGGCCACCATGGAAGGCACCCGGCCGCTGCTGGTCGAAGTCCAGGCGCTGGTTAATCCCACCAGTTATGGCTACCCCAAGCGTACGGCCAGCGGTTTTGATTTAAACCGCCTCAACTTGTTAGTCGCTATGCTAGAACGTCGCACTAAGCTTAAACTGGCCGAACACGACATCTATATTAATATCGTTGGTGGTATGCAGATCCGCGAGCCGGCTGCTGACCTGGCCATCTGTTTAGCGATTGGCTCGGCCGCCAAGGGGCTCCAACTCAAGAAAAACGCCGTCGTCTTTGGGGAAGTCGGCCTCTCTGGCGAAGTCCGTCACGTGCCGTATGCTGAAAAGCGCCTGGCTGAAGCCAAAAAGCTGGGCTTTGACGGCGCCATCGGCCCGCCAGTCCGCGCCGGTCGAAAACTAGCCGGCTTGCACACTGTCTCCGATATTCGCAGCGCCCTTAACCAGTTTCTTGAAAAAGACTAATTAACTGTTGCGTCGGCAGTGTTGCCAGCACTATCTTTAAGAGTAACTTTTGTGCCTTTGGGTGCCAGCGCCGAATTACCCGATGACGCGGTGCACGGGCTGGCAGAACTTGAGCATAGCACCACACTACCATTAGATTTTAGGACTATCGTGAATGGACCGGTACCTCCGCTCCAGGAAAAGCTGTCAATGTTACTGCTCCTTGTGGCCGTGAACCCTGACAGGGGAACGGTTGTTACAACCGGCGGAACAGTAAAATTTACGCTTGCCGTATCGCTGCCCTGGTATAGCACGCTATCTGTAACCGTTGCTGTGATTGTGCCCGACCCAGTCGACGTTGGCGTATAGGTAAATGACACAGTGCTCGGCGAATCGCTGACAGTTTCAGAGTGGATAGTTTGGCCGTCAAGCGTGAAGTTGACGGTGCCAGGATAGTTAGGGTACTGCGGGTCGGTCAGCAGGTGTGTACCTTGGGTCACCGTGGCCGTAATTGTGCAGCTACTATTGCAATCGCTGGGGGCGGTCAGGGTGATGGTTGGCGGGCTGTCATTGCAGTTGTGGACGTCGTCGGTAGCTGTGGCACCTCCGGAACCACTTGAACCACTGCTGCCGATGCTTTGCATACCGCCGTTAAAAATGTCTATGTTCCAATTAGCCGCGTTACCGTTAACCTGGGTCTGTTTAGCGAGCGGTGGGGTACAGCTGGTGGCGACTTTGCCGGAAACCTTATCCAGTACTTGGGAGCTGTTGGTTTTGTTGCCGCCGATGTACCAGGAAGGGAAGAGGTCGTTGGTGGGGCTGGGCTCAATGTCGCCGTTGTGGATGTGCCTGCTGAGTACAAAGGCCGGTTGTGTCTTAATGTCTGAAGGCTGCACCCAGTTATTGGGCTTGAGGCCCTGGTGGGCAAACTCCATCCACGGTCTCGTTAACGGTTCAGTCAGGACTTCCATGAAGGTGCTCAAGGTCACCTGGCGGGTGTGGTTGCCAACCCATGAAACCACGGCGTACTTGGTGGACCAGCTGGTCATCAAGCCGTCATAGCCATCGTTCGTAGTGCCAGTCTTAACGCCAAAGTGCCAACCGTTGTAGCGCTGGAATTTGTAGCCACCGCTAGACAATGGGGCGCATGACGTGTCGGTGCAGCTGCCCGGTAAGTAGCTGGCCCGCGGGTCACTGGCCATATCGTCCACAATGTAGGCGGCGTCAGCCTTGACAGCTTGGGTGGGCTGGGGCTGCTTCCACTGGTAGACCTGCTTGCCGGCGGCATCGGTAATTTGCATGATGTAGGTGTGGGGAATGGCTTGGCCGAGCCGTCCAAGGGTGGACAGCCCGTTGACATGGTCATCTAAGTGCAGGTAGGCGCCGTCACCAATGGCTGAAGCGCCATAACACTGCGTCGTTTGGGTCAGGGCTTCGTCAGCGTAGCAGTTGTAGGCGTTCTGGTGTTTTTGTTGGTCATAGGTGTTGTCCATCATAGCTGAGGCTGTGCTGATGACTTTATTAACGGAATCAACGTGGCCGGGGCTGCCGTCGTTGGGCACGGCCTCCAGCATGGCCTTGACGGCCGGGACGTTACGTGAGCCACCCAAGGCGTAACGGATGGGCAGTGGGCCGGGGTAAATAAAGTCGTAATCTTCCAAACAGTTGCCGCCAACTTTTGGCAGAGCTTTATTGGTACAGGGATAACCGGGGATGGCGCCTTGCTGGTCATATAACACCGAACCGGCGCCGACATTATTATTGTTATTAATCAGCGTGACGTAGTCGTAAGGCTTAAAGCTCGAGCCCGGGGGGATCTTTATGCCGGCCGCGTAATTATCCTGGCCGTGGTCGGGGTTACTAAAGTCCGTACCACCCACCAGCATCACAATCTGGCCGGTTTGGACGTCTTCGCCAACCATGGCTTCTTCGTCGGCACCATAGCGCTCAACGTGGCCAAGGTTGGCGGCTACCAGCTGTTCAGCCTTGGCTTGAAGGTCCATGTTCAGGGTAGTTATTACCTTCCAACCACCGCGCTGCACCGTAGTAGCGCCATAGGTTTGCTCCAGTTCCTGCTTGGCGGCCAACACGAAGTAGGGCGCTTGGATACCCTGGTATTTTGGCGCTTGGGTGTGCACCTGGGCCAGGATATCCACTTGCTTGGCAGCGTCGGCCTGGGCTTTAGTGATGTAGCCCTGGCTGACCATTTGGTCGAGGATGTAGTGCTGCCGGTTGAGGAGCGCGGTTGAGCTAAAGGTATCGGCGGTAACGGCTGGGTTGAACTTGCTGCTGCCATAGGGCGAGTAGTAACTTGGGGCCTGCGGGATGGCGGCCAACATCGTGGCCTGGGCTAAGGTCAGGTTTTTGGCGCTGGTCTGGAAGTAGTCGCGCGAGGCACTCTCCACGCCATATTCCACGCCACCGTACGGCGCAATGTTGAGGTAGCCAGCTAAAATATCATCTTTGGAGTATTCACGTTCTAGCTCGACGGCCAAGATCAGCTCTTTAACCTTACGCGTCACCGTGCGGTTGCCCGTCCACTGCTCGTTCAGCTTTACTAACTGCTGTGTAATGGTCGACCCGCCCTGCACGCTACCGCTACCGCCAAAGGCATCGTGGAAGCCGGCGCGCATAATGCCACGCACGTCAAAGGCGCCGTGGTTGTAGAAGTTCTTGTCTTCAATGGCCACCGTGGCTTCTTTCATATAGCTTGAGATGTCTGGGCTAGAGACTGGTATGCGCTTCACAGCGTCGTAGTCCTGCCAGAGCACGGTTTTGCCAGTACGGTCATAATAGGTAATACTACCGCCAAAATCACTGCCGGCGATGTCCTTAATCTTCGGTAAGTCCTTACGGAAGTAGGCGAATAAGCCAATGGTCAGAAAGAACATCACCACAATACCCACGCCGATAATCTTCAGGGCCATAATGGCCCCTTCGCGGCTAAACCAGTAGTGGGCCAAACGTCTCGGCTCTAGGCGGTAGAGTGCCCGCTTCCAGCGGTCCTTCGGCAGCGTGCTTAAATAAGAAGCTTTCTCGGCTGCCCGGGCCAGCTTGTTTGATTTTAGCCGGTCAGCGAGAGTGCGGTTGACCTTAAGGCTCTTACCACTCTTCGTTGTGACAGTGTTTTTGGATCGTCGACTGCGGCGAGAACCGCGACCAGCGTTCATTGGTGTGTATCTGTCTCCCTCATGAATTCTCAAGGCTCATTATAGCAAACATGAGCCCAAACCAGCCTACCTTTACATGACTTTTTAAGCTAATTCCCAGCTTCCATTTGGTGTATCGGGTATACTATTTGCATGACCCTATCTGAAGAGCTGGCCTGGCGCGGCTTCCTCAACCAAACCACCTACAAAGACCCAAGCGCCCTTGATGGAGATCCTATTACCTTTTACTGGGGCGTTGACCCCAGCGCCGACTCCATGACCGTTGGCAACCTGGCAGTTGCCATGATGGTGCGGCATTTTATCCAGACCGGCCACCACAAGGCAGTGCTCCTGGTGGGCGGTGCTACCGGGCTGATTGGCGACCCTGACGGTAAGCGTGAAGAGCGCGACCTGAAATCGTTTGATGAAATCGCGGCTAATAAAGCCAAAATTGCCGAACAATACCAGAAACTCTTCGCCGGCCAACCGTTTGAGCTGGTAGATAACTATGACTGGTTTAAGGGCCTGGGCTATCTGGAGTTCCTGCGTGATGTGGGTAAGCATGTACCCATGCGCCAGATGCTTGGCCGGGAATTTGTCCAATCGCGACTCGGTGAAGCAGGTACTGGCATCAGCTATGCCGAGTTTAGCTACTCCCTTATCCAGGCCTATGACTTCCTATACTTATTCCGCGAAAAAGCTGTCACCCTACAAGTCTGTGGTGCCGACCAGTGGGGCAATAGCATTGCCGGCGTGGAACTGATCCGCCGCATCACTGGCAATGAGGCGCATGTTTGGTCTGCCCCATTGGTAGTTAACCTGGCCACCGGTGTTAAATTTGGCAAGAGCGAAGACGGTGCCGTGTGGCTTGACCCGGCCAAGACCACCCCCACCGAGTTTTACCAGTTCTGGATTAACTGTGATGACGAAGGTGTCGAAAGCTACCTCAAAATCTATACCCCTTTGAGCCAACAAGACATTGCAGCCGTTATGTCTCAGCATCAAGCCAACCGTCAGGCACGCCTGGCGCAAACCCGCCTGGCTGAAGAAGTTACCAAACTCGTCCACGGCGAGACAAACATGCAATTGGCGAAGGCCGTTACTGAGTTCTTAACGAACCGTAAACCCATTGGCCAGGCGAGCGAGGCCGAGCTAAAGCAGCTCCGGCGAGAAATCCCCCATGTCCAAACCCAGGGTGGGGCTGATCTGGCCGAGGTTTTAGTCCAGGCAGGTCTGGTATCATCTAAGAGCGAGGGCCAGCGGGTGCGTTCATCGGGCGGCATCTATATAAATGGCCAGGGCGTGACCGCTGAGCAGCTAGCTGAGGACCATTTCCAAAACGGCCGCCTGCTACTGCGCCGGGGCAAGCGCTTTGAAGACTCGGCGCTGGTAGAACTTGGCTAGCCTGCGAAGCTTGGTATACTGAGAATATAATGGCCAAAACGACCACCAAACCGCAAAAGCACAAGCGGGCTGACCAGTACAACGACCCGAGCTACAACTACTTAAAATATTGGAAAGGCCGCGATTACGAGCATTTGGCCGAAACCTTTGCCATCCGTAAATTACTCAAAGGCAAACACGTTAAAACTGCAGTTGACGTGGGCGGCGGCTATGGCCGCCTAAGCGTCTTGCTCGAAGATTATGCCGACGAGGTAACCCTGGCTGAACCAAGCCAGCAACAGCTCGATATCGCTAAAGATTTTTTGAAAGACCACCCGGAGATTAAACGCGAGCTCATGCAGGCCGATGACCTAAAGTTTGAAGACGGGTCGGTTGACTTGCTGACAATGATCCGGGTTATGCACCATGTGCCGGACCCGTCGCCGGAGTTTAACGAGATTGCCCGCGTATTACACCCCCATGGCCTGGCAATTATCGAAGTCGCCAACTACTTGCACATCCGTAACCGCCTAAAACACCTATTGCGGGGCCAGCGCATGCCCGTTAAGCCAGTAGATATCCGTTCGGCGGCTAACCGCCGCGACGACGAAGTGGCGTTCGTAAACCACAACCCCTATACCGTAGTTCGCCAGCTGGAACATGCTGGCCTGCAAGTGGTAAGCACGCTATCGGTCTCTAACCTGCGCAGTGTCCGGCTTAAGAAGTTATTACCGCGTGAGGTGATGCTCGGGGCTGAGCGAGCCTTGCAACGGCCGCTGGCCATGGTGTACTTTGGCCCCAGCATCTTCTTCCTGGTACGCAAGCAGCCCAACCCTTAATCTCGTATACTGAAGCCTATGACTTTGGAGAGTCCGGTAACGGAGTTAAAGGGTGTTGGCAACAGTTTGGCGAAACAATTAGCGGTTGTTGGCGTCAAAACAGTCGCTCAACTCATTGATTATTATCCGCGGCGCTACGACGATTATTCGCAGGTTTCGCCCATCAAATCCCTCAAACCAGGGCTGGTCTCCGTCGAAGCAGTTATTAAGCAGGTCAAAGGCCGCTACGTGCGCCGGGGGCTGCATATAACAGAGGCGGTGGCCAGCGACAAAACCGGCAGCGTTCGGTTAGTCTGGTTTAACCAACCTTACCGTGAGGCTGCCACCAAGCTTGATGAGCCGTATTTCGTGTCGGGCCAGTACGAACTCAGCCGTCAGCGGTTCGCTATTATGAACCCCAGCCTGGAACTGGCTAGCAGTTTCCCAGTTAACACTGCCCGCATTGTGCCTGTTTACCGGGAGACGAAGGGCGTAACTTCGCGGCAGATCCGTACTGCGGTAAAGCAAGTTGTGCCACTCATTGAAACCCTACCCGAAACACTGCCAGGCTGGCTGGTTAAAGATGAGGAATTGATAAGCCGGGCAGCCGCGCTCTTGGCTATCCACTTTCCTGATTCGGCCAAGCATCTTCAGGCTGCCCAGCGCCGGCTGGGTTTTGAAGAAGTTTTCGCGCTTAGTCTGGCCAGCTTGTTGAATAAGCAGGAAAACCAGCAGGAAACCGCTCTGGAGATTCCTTTCAACGAGAAATTAGCCCGCCAATTTGTAGAACATTTGCCGTTCCAGCTAACCGATGCCCAACGCAAGGTCATCTGGCAAATTTATCTGGATTTGCAACGGCCGCACCCCATGAACCGCTTAGTGGAAGGCGATGTTGGCTCCGGCAAAACCGTGGTGGCCACTATGGCCGCCTTAATAGCGCTGGAACAGGGGTGGCAAGTAGCTTTTATGGCACCCACTGAGCTTTTGGCCCGCCAGCACGCCGACACTATTTTTCGCCTGCTCAAGCCGCTAAATATGGAACATGTGGTGGCGCTGTTGGTCGGTAGCCTATCGGCCGCCCAAAAAACCCATGCCCAGGCCGCTATCAAAAGCGGCCAAGCCCGCTTTATTATCGGCACCCACGCGCTGATTCAGGAAAAAGTTGATATGCACAAACTGGCGTTGGTTGTAATTGATGAACAACACCGCTTCGGCGTAGACCAACGCAAGGCTTTGCAAGCCAAAGCTGGCCATATGCCACACGTCTTAAGCCTGACAGCTACGCCCATCCCACGCTCGCTGGCGCTCACCCTGTATGGCGAGCTTGATGTATCAATCCTGGCCGAAAAACCACCTGGCCGCTTACCGGTAACCACCGAGATTATTTCGCCCAATTCACACGCTCAGCTGTACGAAAAAATCAACCATGAACTGGCTCAGGGACGGCAAATGTTCGTGGTTTGCCCGCTCATATCCGAATCCGAAGTCTTGGATAGTAAATCAGCCGAGCAGGTGTACGAACAGCTGAGAGGCCACGACTTTAAACAGTTCAAAATTGGCCTGCTACACGGCAAGTTTAAACCGGCCGACAAAAACCAGGTGATGGAGCAATTCGTGGGCGGCCAACTCGATATTTTGGTAGCTACCACGGTTATTGAAGTCGGCGTAGACGTGCCCAACGCCACGGTCATGCTGGTAGAAAGTGCCGAACGCTTTGGGCTGGCCCAGATCCATCAACTACGCGGCCGGGTGGGCCGGGGGCGACACCAAGGCTCGTGTTATCTGATGCTTGATGATTCGCGGGCTCCCAGCCGCCGGCTGAAGGCGCTGGAGAGCTCTAACGATGGCTTCAGGTTGGCCGAACTTGACCTCGAATTACGCGGCCCGGGGGCAATTTATGGCACCTTGCAGCACGGCGCGCTGGATCTGCGAATCGCCAAAATAACAGATACAAAATTGATTGCGGCGGCGCGTAGTGGCGCCCAGGCTCTACTCGAACATGGCGATGATTTGCTACAATATAAGCAACTCATGCAAGAAGTTAACCGCCTGCGGGCAGTCACAAACCTCAACTAAAACCATGTACTCTGGCTCGACACTGACTATTCTATCGGGGCGCCTATTGGGCGCCCACCAGAAAATCGACCGCCTGGCGCGCCGTCAGCTGGAAATATTGTTCCCGCACTGCGGCTTCCCAGGGGTGCAGTCCATCCTGCACTTTGAAGGTGGTAATGGCCCGGATGCCATTAAACGTAAGAGCCCGGCCCAAAATGAGCCCTGGCACTACCTCAAACCGTTTGATGCCAACGACACGCAGCTGCTGGAGCTTATCGAGCATCATTATGAAGCCTTGGTACAAGCCTTGACAGATAAGGATTCCGTCCGTGCTTCCTTTGAGGCGGCCTGGCTGGCCCATGCCGTCGTTGACGGTCTCACGCCCGCCCACCACTACCCGTATGAAGAACGGCTGGTTGAAATTAGCGGTGGCCAGGACATTGCCGAACGCACCTCGATGCGAAAGAAAATTCTTATGCCGGGCGCTAGCCGTTCCGAACAACTCCGCAACAACTGGAAAATGTGGGGTCCAAAGGGCTTGCTCACCACCCACGCCATTTTTGAATGGGGCGTAGCCATGGTCCTGGCACCTTTAAAGATGCGGCAGCATGTGCCGAGCCGTGATAGCCTGCAGGCCTTGCAGACCAGCGGTGTTAAAAAATGGTTCCGGCGGGCTGCCCAAGATGTCGCCCGTCTAGAGCTTTACGACGCCTTTTACCAAACCGGCTGGACTATACCGCTGGCCCGACGTATCCGTAGTCAGCTGGCGCCAGCTTTAGTACAAGCTGTGACAGTCATTTGGTACAGCGCCGCTCACGACGCTGGCCTGCTAAAAGCCTTGGATACATAATGCGTATTATTGGCGGTGCACTGGGGGGCCGAAACTTCGCTTCACCCCGGGGCCGCCGCACCCATCCCATGGGCGATAAAGTCCGGGGCGCTCT
This sequence comes from uncultured Candidatus Saccharibacteria bacterium, assembly GCA_964584135.1. GTDB lineage: Bacteria > Patescibacteriota > Saccharimonadia > Saccharimonadales > UBA4665 > CAZOYN01. Next base: position 18,083 of record CAZOYN010000007.1, read on the forward strand.
GTTTAATACCTTAGGCGATATTAATGGCCTGACGGTTTTGGACGCCTTTGCCGGCAGTGGGGCTTTGGCTTTTGAGGCGGTCAGCCGCGGCGCTAGCAGGGTTGTTGCCATCGACTCTGACAGAGCCGCCCAGCAAGTCATCGCTGACAACATCTCTGCCCTTGGCCTGCAAGACAAAGTTCAACTCATCAGAGCTTCGGTCAGTGGCTGGCTAAACACATCTGATGATACTTTTGACCTGGTTTTTTGCGACCCACCGTACGACGATCTACGGCCGAGCGTTCTGGAAAAGGTAGCTGTTCGTCTCAAACAAGGTGGCATATTGGTCTTTTCGTTGCCGCCCCAGCCTGACATTTCGGTAGGCTCACGGTTTGCGCTTGAGGCCAAAAAGTCATACGGTGACGCCGAGTTATACTTTTATCGCAGGATTAGCTAGCACCGGCGTAACGGTTTCGTCTTGCGGGGCAGGCGGCGGTACGGGATTAGTTTCGGGCATTGGCTCTGTTGGCGGCACCGGGTTGTCGCTGGGGTCCATGAAGATCTCCTTATACTTGCCCCTAACTATCATCCATGTGCTTATGCTTGTCAACCTAGGTAGTCTTTTGGGCCTAAATTGCGTAAAATAACTGGGCACGGGCGGGTGGTGAAATGGTAGACACGCTAGCCTTAGGAGCTAGTGCCGCAAGGCATGGAGGTTCAAGTCCTCTCCCGCCCACCAAAACCTGATGTAATTTTGTAACAGTTAATAAATATTTAATTTTGGTTTGCTAGGCTAGGTGTACACTAATTATAAGGAGTAAATATGCCCCAAACACAACCTGCAACCAAACAAGACGTTGAGGAAACTGTCACCCGTGTCGTCAAAAGTGGCGTCCCAGGCCTTATCGAAGAAACCGTCGGCCGCATCGTGGGCGATGTGGTTGGCGAAAATACACAGTACATTCTGCAATATGTAGACAAGCGTTTCGATAGTTTGGAATCAAAAATGGACGCTATCATTGGCGTTGTCGGTGACCACACCATCAAGATCAAACAGCTCCAGCAGAAGCTAGCCTAAAGAAAGGCCATATGGCCCATCATATTATTTATATTCCCGGGATCGGTGATAATAAGTCGCGGGTTGAGGGATTGGTTATCGCTTTTTGGCGTCTATTCGGAGTGCGTGGGCATTGTTGCCCCATGCCCTGGACGGCCAGTGATTTTCAAACCCAATTAGATAAAGTTCTGGATCTCATTGATGCATTAACCACTCAAGGCCATACGGTTTCGTTGGTCGGTGCCAGCGCTGGCGCTAGCGGCGTGCTGCACGCGTATCTTAACCACCGCGATGCTATTAGTGGGCTTGTATATATTTGCGCCAAGATTAACCGGCCTGAGACCGTGAGTGACCGTACGAATAACCAGAACCCGGCTTTTAAACAGTCGCTAGCTCAGTTGCAGCCCCTACTCTCGCAGTTAACTGATGAAGATAAGCGCAAGATGCGGTCATTTTATTCGCTGAGGGATAAAACAGTATCGTATGAGGACACGGTTATACCGGGCGTTGCTGAACGCCGCTTGCCGCCATTGAGCCACGGCCTGGCCATTGTCTATACGATTAGCTTTGGCGCGCCCCGCCTGCTCGGCTTTTTGAAGCAGCTAGCCAAACAACAGCTGTAGTATACTTTAAAGAAGTTATGGCTTTATCTACCCAACCGTATAAAGGCGCCCGCGATTTTTACCCACCAGATAAACGTGTGCAGAAATATATGTTCAGCAAACTGCGCGAAATTGTTGAGCGTTATGGTTATGAAGAGTACGATGCGCCTATCCTCGAACCGCTTGAACTGTATCTGGCAAAAACCGGTGAAGAGATCGTTAACGAGCAAACTTATACGTTTGAAGACCGGGGTGGCCGCAAGGTAGCAATCCGGCCAGAAATGACCCCGACCGTGTCGCGCATGGTGGCCGCCAAACGCCAGGAGCTGGCCTATCCGCTTCGCTGGTACAGCATCCCCAACCTTTGGCGCTACGAACGACCACAACGCGGACGATTGCGCGAGCACTGGCAGCTGAATGTTGACATCTTCGGTCTGGCGACCACCGCTGCCGAGCACGAAATGGTCAGCCTCGTGGACGACATCTTTAAAAGCTTCGGTGCGACGTCCGACATGTATGAAATCCGGCTCAATAGCCGTCAATTGATGGATTACTTATTAAGTGACTTTCTTAACCTGGCCGAACCAACTAAGCACGCCGTTAGTAAGCTCATTGACCGCATGCATAAGCTCGAGCGAACTGCCTTTATCCAACAACTCGATGCCATCTTGAGCCCGAAGCAAAAAGAGCAAGGCCTGACCGAAAAATTACTAGGCCTGTTCTCCATAAAAACACTTGACGACCTGCCCGCTGAAGCCCAGGACCAGCCGAGTGTGCGCGAGCTGAAGGCTATGCTGGAGTCGCTGGTCGCCAGCGGCATTTCCCACGCCCGTTTTGACATATCCTTAATGCGCGGTTTTGACTATTATACCGGCATTGTATTTGAGGTGTTTGATACCCACCTCGACAACAATCGCTCCATGATGGGCGGTGGCCGCTACGATGGTCTGGTAGGGCTGTTTGGGGTTGAACCCCTGCCCACAGTTGGCTTTGGTTGGGGCGATGTGACGCTGGCTAACTTCTTAGAATTGCACCACCTTTTGCCAGACTTACAACCAGAAACTGATGCCTATGTGGTGCTTGTGGGTGATGTTGTTGAGGCCGCCCAAAACAGCTTGGCCGAGCTCCGCCAGTCGGGGCTTAATCTGGCAGTCGACCTTACTGGCCGTAAGCTTGGCGACCAGCTCAAAACTGCCGGAAAAAAGGGCATTGACCACGTACTTATCATCGGTGAGATCGAACTGGAAACAGGCCTGTTTACCCTCAAAAACCTGCAAACTGGTGACGAGCAAAAACTTTCGGTTGCCAAGGTCACTGAGTCATTAAAAGAACTCCGCAGCCAATGAGGGCGGTTAACCACGCCTTGACAGGGGCGCTTATTGGCTTGACGGTGTCCGAACCTCTCTTGGCGCTGCCGGCCGCGCTAGTTTCGCATTATATATTGGATGCCATCCCCCACCATGGTTCACGCGATGATAGCTGGCTAAAAACCAAGAGTTTCCGCTACTCACTTTATATTGACGCCTTACTTTGTAGTTTGTTTGTAGCTGCACTAATAATTATCGAACCGGCGCGCTGGTTTCAGGCAGTTGTTTGCGCATTTATTGCGGCCGCGCCAGATCTGCTTTCGTTCAACAGGTATTTACATATAGTTCGCCGTAAAGCTTGGCGACCGAGCGCTTACGCTAAATTTGCCCATGATATCCAGTGGTTTGAACGACCAATTGGTGCCGTGGTAGAGGTCGTCTGGTTCGGGGCTAGTTTAGTATTGTTACTCTCATTCCTGTACTAGAAAAAGCGTAGATAATCTGTTAAACTAGGCACTTATGCAAGTTAACCGAGAGTACGTAACGCCTACCAAGCTAAAATTAACGGCTGTGGCCAGCCAAGCTGAACTTGATATAGCCAAGCAGCATACGCTGCGCAAACTGAGCCAAAATGTGAAAGTGCCGGGCTTCCGGGCTGGTAAGGCACCCCAGCAGCTTATTGAAAAGCAGATCGACCCAGCCCAATTCCAAACTGAGTTCCTGGAGCACGCCATTAATGATTTGTATGTTGCTGCTGCCCAGCAGCTCAAGCTGCGCCCGGTCTCACAACCCCAGATTAGCATTACCAAGTTCGTGCCCTTTACGACCCTAGAGTTTTCGGCCGAAGTCGAGACTGTGGGCGAAATCAAACTGGCAGACTATACAAAGATTAAACTGGCCAAAAAACAGGTTACTGTGACGGCCGCCGATGTTGACAGGGTACTTACAGACCTCCAAACCCGGGGTGCCGCAAAGTCTGAGGTAACGCGGGCGGCCAAAGCCGACGACGAAGTCATCATTGACTTTGCCGGCGTAGACGCCAAGACCAAAGGCCCAATTAGCGGTGCCGACGGCAAGGATTATCCACTGTTGCTCGGTAGCAACAGCTTCATTCCTGGTTTTGAAGACAATGTGGTTGGCCTCAAGCCTGGCGAGCAAAAAGACTTTACTCTGACATTTCCCAAAGACTACAACGTCACCGCCTTGCAAAACCGCCAGGTAACATTCTCCGTTACGGCCAAAAACGTCCAGGAATTGAAGCCGCCCAAGCTCGACGATGCCTTTGCTGCTACGGTTGGCCCCTTCAAGACGCTGGCCGAACTCAAAGCTGACATCAAAAAGCAACTGGAGGCCGAACAAGCTAACCAAGCCCAGCGGGCTTTCGAGAACGAGCTGCTCGAGAAGATCGCCAGCAAGTCCACGGTAGCTATCCCTGAATCCCTGATTGAAGAGGAAATTGACCGCCTGGAAGATGAAGAAAAGCGCAATATTGCCTACCGCGGCCAAACTTGGCAGGAACACCTTGATGAAGAAGGCATTACCGCCGAACAGCACCGCGACAAACAGCGCCCGGCCGCTGAACTGCGGGTTAAAGTTGGCTTGGTGCTGACCGAAATTGCTGACAAAGAACAGATTGATATCACGCCAGAAGAGCTGGAAATCCGCCTTCAATTATTAAAAGGCCAATACCAGGACGCCGCCATGCAGGCCGAACTGGACAAACCCGAGAACCGTCGTGACATCGCGTCGCGTATGGTCAGTGAAAAAACCATCGCCAAGCTCACCGCCTACGCCAGCTAAAACCAGGGCTTTGACAAACCCTAAACGCAGTGCTTAAATGGCACGAAAGGCCAGCATGTCACTTTTGCACGAGACACCACTATCTGAAAGCATCACCGCCAGGAGCATCGCCGAGCGCTGCTTGGCATGTCCGAGGAATGGTCTAGCAATGAAAAGCCAACGTTTCAGGGAGACCCAGGCTGCACTCGTACTTGCCCAAAGTGACCCGCCACCTACACCCGAGGCTGAAGTTCTGCTGGAGCGCGACTTTCGCCAGGCAGACTGTCGGTTATTTATGGCCAAACAAATTGCAGTACGCTGCGGCGGATTAGGCATCTGTGGTGAGTTTATCCCCCAACAGCAAGCGCCTGCCGATAATTAGCACTCTTGACTGACGAGTGCTAATTTTTTATACTAGGTGGCATGAGTGTATTAGTCCCAACCGTTATCGAGAACGAAGGCCGCTATGAACGCGCCTATGACATTTACAGCCGTCTGCTCAAGGACCGCATTATCTTCCTTGGTTCTGACGTCAATGAGGCCACGGCCAACCTCATCATCGCCCAACTATTATTCTTGCAGGCCGAAGATGCTAAGAAAGATATTTTCTTCTATATTAATAGCCCAGGCGGTAGTGTCTACGACGCGCTGGCCATTTATGACACCATCCAATACGTGACTAACGACGTCCAAACCGTCGGTATCGGCGTCCAGGCTTCAGCTGCCGCCTTCCTGCTTAGCTCAGGCACCAAGGGCAAGCGCTTTGCCCTGCCCAACGCCACGGTGATGATCCACCAGCCGTCCAGCGGCACCCGGGGTAAGGTCACCGACCAGGAGATTGACCTGCGGGAATCGTTGCGCATCAAGAAATTGCTCGAAGAAATCATGGCTAAGAATACTGGCCAGAAAGCCGCCCAAATCCACAATGATATGGAACGTGACTATTACATGACTGCGCCTGAGGCCAAAAAATACGGCATTATTGACGACGTGATTACCAGCCCGCCAAAAGCTTAAGCCAGGGCCTATGGTTGGACTCGAAGCCTTCTCTAAAAACCATGCCATCAGGCAAGGCCTAGCCCTGCATAGGCTCACCCACGATGGGCGGGTACGCGACCTCTTAACCACTGATTACCCTAGCACGCTCCAGCGTTACCGCGACTGGCCCCATGCCATAAGGAACGTGGCGCGGATTGCCGCCTCAGGTGAGGTCAGGGCCCACATTATCCGAGTTGATGGTGTAGCGAGGGGCATCGGTACTATTATTTTTAACCAGGGCATCGTACATCCCGACAGCACGCTTGTAAGGGGTAATAACATTGATTATTGGTTAGGACCGGCGCTTAACGGTGGTGTCCATGACGCCGTTGTCCACCAACTGCTGGACCACGCAGAGAAGCTCAACGATGACGATAACTTTGCTGTGATAGGGCTGGCCAGCCAAAGTTCCGGCTTTCGTCGGGTGATGCGGCCAGTTGGTGAGCCGGCCCAGATTGCAAGCCAGGTGCCGGGCGACCCATTTGACATTGCCAATGGTGGCCAGCTATCGCAACTCTATGTTTCACGTTTTCCGAAAAGATAGTTGACAAGTTTCCCAAAGTGCGAGAAACTATAAAGTAAGAAGTAGTGTAAGCTGGGGAGCTTATGATGTTTTATCAAGCCAAATACCCCCACTTAGGTAGCTTCGGCCGAACTCTAAACTACATAAAAATCATTTCATAAAAAACAATCACATCACTTTTTAACAGGGGGCGTTGCTGAATTTATGGCAAAGACTACAGCAAAGGCGGCATCACGGGTGTATTTTACACGCCAAGATGACGCGCTTGATCTGCCAAGCTTGGTGGATCACCAGAATAAATCATTCCAATGGTTCGTGGAAGAAGGCCTGGGTGAACTGCTCGCCGAAATCAGCCCGATCGACGACTACACCGCTAGTAAATTATCATTAGTCTTTAAGGATTACCACTTTGGTGACCCAAAGCTGAGTGAGGCCGAAGCCCGTGAAAACAATGTTAGTTTTGAGGCGCCTCTGCTAGCAACCGTTGAGCTAACAAATAAAGTCACTGGCGAAATTAAAGAACAAGAGATCTACTTGGGCGACTACCCCTGGATGACCACCCGCGGCACGTTCGTGATTAACGGTGCCGAGCGCGTAGTTGTCAGCCAGCTGATTCGCTCAGCTGGCGTGTTCTTTACGGCTGACCCGCATGGCACTACCAGCCTCTACGGCGCCAAGGTCATCCCTGGCCGTGGTGCCTGGTTAGAGTTTGAAACCGCTGCTAATGGCGCCCTCTACGTCAAAATCGACCGCAAGCGCAAGATCCCTGTAACGACGCTGTTACGGGCGCTTGGCGTATCTGAAAGCCGTATGAAGGAAGTCTTTAAGCACGTTGATACTGGCAAAGCCAGCCACCTCGACGCGACTCTCGAGAAGGACCCCACGCATGGCCAAAATGACGCTTTAATTGAGGTCTACCGCCGTTTACGTCCAGGCGACCTGGCAACTGTCGACAATGCCAAGTCTTTGATTGAAAACATGTTCTACAATTTTAAGCGTTTTGATTTTAGCCGTGTTGGCCGCTACAAAATCAACAAACGCTTGGACCTCAACGTGCCCAACACCGTGGAAAACCGGGTGATGCGCCTAGAAGACATTGAAGCCATCGTGGCTGAGATTATCCGCCTGAATAATACGCAGGAACCGGCTGACGACATTGACTCGCTGGCCAACCGTCGCGTTAAGCTGGTCGGCGAATTGGTCCAGCGCCAGTTCCGGATCGGCCTGTTGCGCATGGAGCGCAACACTAAGGACCGCATGAGCATGAGCGAGATCGAGACGGTCACCCCCGGCCAGCTGATCAACGCCCGGCCGGTAGTGGCCGCGGTGCGCGAATTCTTTGCCAGTTCCCAGCTGAGCCAGTTCATGGACCAGATCAACCCATTGAGTGAGCTGGCCCACAAGCGCCGCCTGAGCTCTATGGGCCCTGGCGGCCTGAGCCGTGAACGCGCCGGCTTTGAAGTCCGTGACGCCCACGCCACCCACTACGGCCGGATTTGCGCCGTCGAAACGCCGGAAGGCGCCAACATTGGCCTGGTATTGAACCTGGCTAACTTTGCGCGCGTGAATGAGTATGGCTTTATTGAAACCCCGTACCGCAAAGTGGTGAACGCCGCGGCCGCTAAACATGCCGTTGGCCGGTTTGCCAGTGAAGACCTGGTTGATGACAAGGGCAAGGTGCTGGTTAAGGCTGGTGCTAAGATCAGCGCCGCTGACGCCGCCAAGCTTGCTAAAGTTACCGGCCGCCTAACCTGGCCGGTCAAGGCCCAGGTGACTAACGAAGTTATCTACCTTGACGCCTACGAAGAAGAGGCGGCTGTGATTGCCGGCGGCGGTAGTCAACTGGATGATAATGGTTACTTTGCGCACGACCGGGTCAGTGCCCGGACACACCTAAAATCCGGTGAAGTCGACGCCAACGATGTCACCCACATGGACGCTTCCCGCAACCAGATTATTGGTTCGTCGGCCGGTTTGATCCCCTTCATCGAAAAGAACTATGTCTACCGCTCGCTGATGGGTAGCAACCAGCAGCGTCAGGCAGTACCGCTGATTAACCCTTCGAGCCCAATTGTTGGTACTGGACTTGAGATTGCCGCGGCTCGCAACACCGGCCAGGTCATCCTAGCTGAAGGCGTTGGCGAAGTCACCAAGGCCACGGCTGACGAAGTGGTCGTCAAATATAAGGACGGCAGTACCAGCTACCAGCCGCAGCGCTTTGTCCGCTCTAACGAAGGCACGTCAATCAACCAGAAAGTTGTCGTAAGCACTGGCGATAAAGTCAAGGCTGGCGACGTATTGCTGGAAGGCATGTCCATCGCTGATGGCGAACTAGCGCTTGGCAAAGACCTGATTGTGGCCTTTATGCCATGGGCTGGCTACAACTTTGAAGACGCCATCATTATTAGCCGCAAACTGGTTGAAGACGACACCCTAACTTCCGTGCATATCGTAGATTTCATGATTGAAGTCCGCGAGACCAAACTGGGCCCCGAAATTGTAACCAGCGACATCCCCAACGTTTCCGAGGAAACCCTGCGCCACCTCGACGAAGACGGCATTGTCCGGATTGGCGCCGAAGTGCACCCGGGCGACATCCTGGTCGGTAAAATTACCCCCAAGGGTGAGCAGGAACTCAGCTCGGAGGAGCGCCTGTTACGGGCTATCTTCGGCGAAAAGGCCAAGGAAGTCCGCGACACCTCGCAGCGCATGTCAAACGGCAAGCACGGTAAGGTGGTGGGCGTGAAGGTCTTTAGCCGCGAAAACGGCCACGAGCTCAAAGCTGGCGTTATTATGCAAATCCAGGTCTTTGTGGCCCAGATGCGCAAAATTGCCGTTGGTGACAAACTAGGGGGTCGTCACGGCAATAAGGGTGTTATTGCCCGCATCCTGCCCGTCGAAGACATGCCCTTCATGGAAGACGGCACCGCCGTAGATATCGTCTTGAACCCACTGGGCGTGCCGTCACGCATGAACGTTGGCCAGCTGTTTGAGACCCACCTTGGCATGGCTGCTCGGGCACTGGGCGTTAAAGTTGCCAGCCCATCATTTAACGGGGTGCCGGTCGACAAGATCCATGAATTACTCAAGGAAGCTGGCCTACCAGAAGATGGTAAGCAACAGCTGTTTGACGGCCGCACCGGCGACGCCTTTAGCGAACGTACCACTGTGGGCAGCATGTATATGATTAAGCTCAACCACATGGTGGCCGATAAGATCCACGCCCGTTCCACCGGCCCGTACACCATGGTTACCCAGCAGCCGCTCGGCGGTAAGGCCCAAAACGGCGGCCAGCGCTTTGGTGAAATGGAAGTCTGGGCCCTCGAGGCCTACGGGGCGGCCTACACGCTCCAGGAAATGCTGACCATTAAGTCTGACGATGTCTATGGCCGTTCTAAAGCCTATGAATCAATCATTAAGAAGACGGCCATTGTTGGTCCGAAGGTTCCGGAAAGCTTCAACGTGCTAGTTAAGGAATTACAGGGCCTTGGCCTGAAGGTCGACCTGGTCCACTCCGACATGGTGGTTGATGCCGAGGAGGTCCTGGCCACCAACATCCACGAAGAAGCCACTCACCCGGCAGAGGTTGATGTGCCACAAGCTGTCATATCTGACATTGATGTCACCGATGAGGCGCCAGCCGACGAATTTAGCATTGTCACAGTTGACGACGACATAGCTGATGCCGTTGATGACGCCGCGCTTGTCGCCACGGACACTAACGAAGGGGAGGAGGCCTAAGATGACACCACAACGCTATGCCAACACCGGTACTGATATTGCCGACTTTGACGCTGTCCGCCTGGCCGTGGCCAGCCCCGACGACATCCAGGAGTGGAGTTACGGCGAGGTTACCAAGCCGGAAACCATTAACTACCGCACCCAAAAACCGGAGCGTGACGGGCTCTTCTGCGAACGCATCTTCGGTCCGGTCAAAGACATTAACCCGCATGATGCCAAGTATAAGGGCGTCCGTAGCCGTGAAGCGGCTGTCGACAAAAACGGCGAGCTGGTAACCCGCAGCATTGTCCGCCGCGAACGCATGGGCCACATTGCCCTAGCTGCCCCTGTTGCCCACATTTGGTTCCTGCGCGGAACGCCGAGCGCGATGGGCCTGATCCTCGGCCTGACCGTTAAAAACTTAGAGCGCGTAGCTTATTTTGCCAGCTACATCAT
>CAZOYN010000008.1:0-28232 GCA_964584135.1 uncultured Candidatus Saccharibacteria bacterium
TACTTTCATAAACACATCATATCAAAAAGACCTCCGTTGGGAGGTCAAAATGCTTCTTGGTTGCGGGGGCAGGACTCGAACCTGCGACCTCGTGGTTATGAGCCACGCGAGCTGCCGCTGCTCCACCCCGCGTTAAACCAATTGGATGGTCAAGAAATTATAGCAAACAGGGGTGAAAATGTCAATGTGTTGCGTTTTGGCGGTGCAGGAAAAAGTTGACCCAGGCTTCGTAATTGCGTTGGTAACCAGGCTGGTGGTCGGCGGCCACAACAGGCGGTCTTAGAGCCGGTACGTCAACAGTGTAAGCTAGGGCAACATTTTGGGGAACGACGATTTCTTTTTCGCCAAGGTTGGCCAGGCCAAAGTTTTGGCGGGCTGAGAGTTCCAGGAACTGGTTACTATTAAAATACTGGTTTTGCAGAGCCAGATTGTTGTTTTCCAGCTGCTGCACGGCGTTTTGCTGCTGCAGGGCGGAGATCTGTTTTTGCAGGCCGTAATTGGCCTGGATGGACTTGACACCGCTCCAGCTAATCAGGAGTACGATCACCACGAATACCAACTGTCCAATAAAGCGGACATCGCCAAAACGCTGCACGAGGGCAGCCAGATAGTCAATTTGGGTTTTTATTTGCATGGATTTGCCCTACTATTATATCATCTGTTAGCTTCGGCAAACGGCATAGGGGCAGTAGCTCATCGGTTAGAGCAGGCGGCTCATAACCGCTTGGTGGTTGGTTCAACTCCAACCTGCCCCACCACAAAGGATGAGACATGATCGAGCTTGGAACCGCATTGCAGCAACGTGTTGATAGTTTACGCGAGAGCCTACCTATCCCTTTAGATTCGGTTGACTTTACCGTTAACGACCCTGCCCGATTACGCACCAACATGGGCCGGACCTTCGCCTACTTTGCGCGGGTGGAAAGTGAGGTCAGGAACAACGTGCTCGAAGTCCAGACCATCGTCCCAACTGCACTTGAGGGCGAGGGTGAGGACTTTTTAGACGTTTGGCTGGGCCAAGAAACTGCCCACGGCCAACTCTTTGACCACCTGCAGCAACAACTTGGCTTGCCGTCGCTGGTGATGCCAGACTATGCGCCAGGCCTAAGGTTCCGGACGATTGGCTTTTTTGCTGAGCACCTGCCAGCCTTTGAAGACATTGTCTACAAGCTTTACGTGACCCGCGGCGCGATGCACGAACGCTTGACAGCCGAGGGCTACCGCCATATGCTACAGCGGCTCAAAGCCCTGGGCGAAACCGGCCTGGCCCGGACAATGATTATGCCCATCCAATACCAAGAAGCTGGCCACTTAAAATACTATATTGAAGCTTCTCAGGCTATCAGCCGACAGCTACGCCCCTGGCAGCAACGTTTGGCCAGGCTGATTGCTGTACGAACGTACGCACTGGTTGGCGCTACCTCGCCGCAAAGCTTGGCAGAGTTCGGTCACGCGGCTGATACGCTGGCAGGCGACCAAGCCGAAGCTTTTGCTCAAAGTATCCAATCTGTAGCCCAGGATTTACTGGCAGAAAAAGCAGCCCCGCTACCGCCATTTGTCGCCAAGGCATTACGTGAGTCCATCGACTTGGCCCGTGAACAGGCCGCGACTGTGGGGCTAGACCATGCCGCTTAGTGTTCCGGTTCGGTATTATAATATAAGGAGAGCGTATGAAAATTGGTGAATACCAACTCGAATCACCCCTCATTAATGCCGGCGGGCTGGTAAAGACTGTAGAGGACGCCCGGCAAATGGCCGCCACCGGAGTTGGGGCGGTTTTAGCTGGCTCGTTCACCCTAGATCCGCGCATTGGCAATAGCCCAAATGGCGAAGTCGTGTATTACCACGACCCGGCAAGCAGCATAACGTACAATTCGCTTGGCATGCCGAACAAGGGCATGGAAACAGTGGCTAAAGATTTGCGCGACATGATTAAAATTGCCCACGACTTCGGCAAGCCGTTTATTTTGAACTTTGCGCCAGTCAGCGACAACCCGATAGCCGAAGTTATTACAATGAGCGAGATTTTGGCCCGGGCAAACATTGAAAACCTGGACGGCCTTGAGCTGAATGCCAGTTGCCCAAACGTTGTCACTGGTAATGGAGGACGCCATGAATTGCTGAGCCACCACCCGGAATTTATGGCTGACGTTCTCATGGAGTTACGCGATATCTCAGCTAATGAAGTACCATTTGGCAGCCTACTGGTGAGAATTTCACCCTTTCGCTCAGCTGATGACGCCAAAGAAATGGCAAGAGTACTCCAGGCACGTGATGGCGTTGATGCTGTTTCCGCTTTTAATACACTGCCTGGTGGCCGGCCACTGGACGCCGCCGGTACAGAGATCTTGCAAGTGCCAGGCGGTCTTGGTGGGATGAGCGGCCCTGGTATGTGCGACGAAATGGAGAGACAAACCGTTTGGCTGGTTGATGCCCGCTCAGAAGTTAACGGCACCTTTGAAATCATTGGCAGCAACGGCATCCACGACGCCCAAAGCATACAGCGCCGACTGAACCTTGGCGTCTCCGCCGTGAGCGCCACTACGCTGTTCTGGGAAGCCCAGAATTGGGGCAATGCCGCCAACGAACCGCTCCAAGCATTTTCTGAATTATAAGCCTAGTTTTGCCGGTTTAAGTTGCCCCTGGATTAGGGAACAGGGACCGGCAGGCCCTTTAGGACGAGAGTTCGGCTAGGCGGCCAGCAGGCTGACTGTTTCGCCGTGCCAGGGAAAGCCCATCTTGGCCTCAAACTCGAAGCCGTGGCCCAGCGGTTCATCGACACACAGCGGCAAGCCGCGGAGTTCCTCGGGGAGGTCGCCGTAGGCAAAAGCCTGGACATCGATGGTGCACAGCGCGTGCAGCTCGGGGACGCCCAACGACTCGGCGGAGACGCTTGTGACGTCGGCCAGTGTTGCCACCCCCATAACTTCGGCACCGTTGCGACGAGCCTCAGCGATGACCTTGGTGGTGGTACCACCTTGAGAGATGCGGTCGTTGAGGATCAGCACCCGCTTGCCAGCAATGGCCTCTGGGAAGCCGTTACGAGCGATGCGGTAGTTATCCCCCTCCTTGTCGGCCCAGACAGCCTTAGTCGGATAGCCCAGCCTGTTGGCCATAAAGGTGGTGTACTCGAGCAGGACGATGTCCCCGGTTGCTGGACTGACGAAGCCATCAATCCTTTCGAGAAATGGATTGATCAGCTGGTTGACCAGGTCACGGGTCACGTCGTAGTGCGGGTAAATCACCTCGCAGTTAACGTAGCCTGTGAGCAGCTTGCCCGTAGTCGACAAGAAGAGGCAGCCTTGGTCAAGGAACACCCCTTTGTAGTCGATGAGCGCTTGCTTTGCGTCCATGGTTCTCCTTCGATTGTGGGATCAGACGACCAGAGTGGCTACGGCGTCGTTCATGGTACGTGTTGCTTCGGCAGCCGCCTCAGCGAACTGCTCAGGTGCGTACTTCAGGCTGTCGTCTTCGTTCTTGAGCTTCTTGAAGGCGAACAGGATGGCGCTGGAGTTGTTAAGGATGATTCCCCATCCCTCACTGTCCTTGCCGTTTTCGATCGACTTAGCCAGATCACCTTCCTGTGTTCCAAGCCCAGGGATGAGAATGAGTACATCATCACCAACAATTTTTCGGACTTCCTCGAGCTCCGCCGGATATGTGGCCCCGACCACGACGGCGCAGTTGCCGTTCTTGTTCCAGCTCTGCGCCACGCGATGGGCAATGAACTGATAGAGCGGCATCGGCCGTTGTCCAACGAACTCACCAGGCACACAGTCATGGCCGGTCTCACGTGAAGCTTCCGCGATGGTGCTATAGAGCTTTCTGCTTGTCATGTGCAGCCAGGGCTGGCACTCCACATCCTGAAGTTCACCAGCACCTGGATTAGAGGTGCGGCACAGGACGATGATCGTTTTGTCCTCGCAGTCGAGGAATGGCTTCATGGCCTCCATGCCGAGATATGGGTGGACCGTCACGGCATCGACACCATAGAAGTCAAACGCCACACGCACGTACGGTTCGTTGGTGCGACCGATATCTGCTCGCTTGTAGTCGAGGGTGATTGGAATGGTCGGGTCTACTGAGCGGATGTACTTGATGACTCGCCGCAGTGTGTCAGGACCACCAAGACCTAGGTCCTCATAGTAGGCGATCTGCAGCTTGTACGCAGCCGCGTGCCCATAGGTGGCATCAATGATCTTGACCAGGAAGTTGTAGACCTTGTCTCCCAGTGAAGCTCCCGGCACAGAGTCCGGTATCTGGCTGAGATCAGGGTCAAGTCCTACACAGACATACTTGCCTGCTTTGAACCGAGCCTTGTACAGCTCCTTGAACGTTGACACTGGTTTGCTCCTTACGACTAGTGACTAGCAGGAACTTACTCGGGAACTAGCTTGTTAAAGGCCTCCTCTAGTAGGGTTGGAACTCTCAAGTCCTAGTGGACATCATAGACTAAATGTTGCTCTATAGAAATCTTAAGCAGTTTTAATAACTCGGCAGTGCTTGTGGCTTCCATCAGTTCTTCGCGGAGTTCTTTGGCGCCGTCGAAGCCGCTGATGTAGATTTTGCAGAATTTATTGAGGGTGTGGATGGGGCGTTCGCCGTTTTTCCAGGTATCGGCAAACAGCTGGATATGCTTTTTATAGAGTTCAATCCGTTGTTCGCGCGTAAAGTCTGGCCAGGGGCTGTCCTGGGCGAAGGCAAAAGGGTCGTGGAACAGGCCGCGGCCAATCATGATGCCGTCTAACTTGTATTGTTCGGCTAATTGGAGACCTTGCTGGCGGTCCATGACGTCGCAATTGCAAATAATGAGCGTTTGGGTTTCTATTTTATCGCGGAGTTGGCTTACCCGTCCAATGTACTCCAAATTTTCTGGTACATTGCTCATTTAGCGTATGGTACGGCCGTGCACCGTGAGCATATAGAGGTTCTGATGCAGCAATAATTCAATCCAGGAATAATCGATTTCGGTAAAACCTAGGCGGGTTTTGACGCTGACTGGCACCCGGCCTGCTACACCCTCTTGGGTGGCTTTAATAATTTCCACCGCCAGGTCGCGGTTGTGCATCAGCCCGGCGCAGGCGCCGTTTTTAACCACGGTTTTTTCCGGGCAGCCCATGTTGATGTCCACGCCGGCAAAGCCCATATTTACCAGCTCGGCGGCCGTTTGGCGGAAGTTTTCCGGCTTGAGGCTCCAGATTTGGGCAATAATCGGCTTCTCGCGCGGGCTAAACTGCAGTTTTTTGAGCAGTGCCGGGCGGCCGGGGCTTTGCAGACCATCTACGTTTACAAACTCCGTAAAATACAGGTCTGGCGGCGCGCAAGCGGCAATAACCTGGCGGAAGACCGTGTCCGTCACATCATCCATTGGCGCTAAGACAAAAAATGGCTTCGACAGGTTAAGGTGTTGCATTTATTCCCAGCGGAAGACGCGGAAGGCGATAGCGTAGATAATGACAATCCAAACAGCCAGCAGGCCAAGTTGCGGACCAACATCGGTGAGGTGTTTGCCTTCGGTAACAATCTGGCGGACACCGTCAATCACCGGCGTAAGTGGCAGGTAATTAGACAGTGATTGCAGCCACTCAGGCATTAAGAAGCGGGGGAAGAACGTGCCAGACAGGAACATCATGGGGAAGACCACAATGTTGGATAATGGCGCAGCCTGGCGCTCGTTCTTAGACCAACCGCCAATCGCCAGGCCAATACCCAAGATAGTGGTAATGCCAATGACCAAAAAGACCGCCGTTTCCAGGTAATTGCCCACCACTTTGAGATGGAAGACGGTAATGGCCACGGCGAACATTACCGCCAGCGACACCAAGCCAATAATGGCCTGCGAAATCATGGTGGACACAAAATACTGCCAGGTTTTCAGCGGCGTGGTGTGCAAACGGCGCAAAATACCCTGTTTCTTGAGCTCCGGGAAAACATTAACCGGGCCAAAAATGCCCATACCAATGATGGAAAAGCCCAGCAGGCCAGCAAAGGTGTAATCAAACTGGGTCAGGCTTTTTTCGTTAAGTTGCTGGCCGGTGGCCGTAAACGGCACTTTTATAGGGGTGATGCGGCCGTTAATTTGCTTAAATTGGCCTTCCAGTACGGTAGTGAGGGTTTGGCCGGCCGAGACATTGTTTTGGGTGTAAAGCACCTGGGCGTTGCCGGAAGGATAGGGCTGCCCGGGCTGGCTGCTGCCGAAGCCCGGTGGCAGCACAATGGTGGCGTCCAGCTGGCTCTTGCCCATCTTATCCTTGGCGGCGCTGAGCGTGCCGACGTTGGGGTCAACCTTAAAGGTTTTGCTGGCTTTGAGTTGCCCAGTGAACTGCTGGGCGAAGGCGCTCTGGCTTTCATTGAGCACCGCTACCCGGAAAGTGACGTTCTTGCCGTTGCCGCCACTGAGGCTGCCAAAGATAAACAGGAAGATCAGCGGGAATAAAATACCAAAGAAAATGGCCAGGCGGTCGCGGAAGAAGCGCCGGGTGTTGAGCTTGGTAAACATGTAAACGGTGTAGAGTGACTTGTTCATGGCTAATCCCTGAGCCCCTTGCCGGTCATATCAATAAAGACGTCTTCTAGGTTGGCTTGCTCAACCCGCTGTTCCTTGGTAAAGCCTTTTTTGAGCAGCTGCTGGATCAGGTTTTTGGGCGTGTCGAGGGCGATAATTTTGCCCTTGTCCATAATGGCCACCCGGTTGCAGAGCATTTCGGCCTCGTCCATGTAGTGGGTGGTAATAAGTACGGTGACCCCCTTATCACGGACATGTTGCACGAGCTGCCAGAGGTTACGCCGGGCTTGGGGGTCCAGGCCGGTGGTCGGTTCGTCCATAAAGAAGACTTTAGGCTTGTGCACCAGGGCGGCGGCAATGCTCAGGCGCTGGCGCTGACCGCCAGAGAGCTGTTCGGCAAAGCTACTAGCTTTTTCGCCCAGCTGGACGTCATGTAAGAACTCCATGGGGTCAACCTTCTCGCCGTAGGCCGCCGCGAACAGTTCAATCAGTTCGGTGAGCTTGGTTTTATCCTGGAAGGCCGGACTTTGCGGCTGGACGCCGATAATCCGCTTAATGGCGTCAGGGTTAGTGGCTACGTCAATGCCGTGGACGCTAATACTGCCGCCGTCAATCTCACGCATGGTCTCGATCATTTCCAGGGTGGTGGTTTTGCCAGCGCCGTTGGGCCCCAGGATGCCAAAAATTTCGCCTTTTTTGACTTCAAAGGAGATACCGTCCACTGCCGGCTTATCGCCGTACACCTTACGCAGGTCTTGAACTTTCAGAATTGTGTCTGCCACGAAGCCTAGTATAACAAAATATCCGGCCTCTGTTGAAGCCGGATATTATCTTCGTACTTTTACGTACTACTATTTGTCGCGCTTAACAGTCAAGAAACCATTGCGTGGGTTTTCGTTGACGCTAAAGCCTGCAGGCAGGTCAGTCGCCTCTGGGCGCATGTCCTTGCTGAAGTAGTAAATAGTTTGCTGTTTGCCACCGCGAAGGGTAACCATCTTTGAATTTAAGTGGTATGTTACACCTTTTGAGTTAGTGTGCTTGTATGCCATTGCTGACTCTCCCTCTCTTATTGGTTAGTAGTGTACCCCTAACATACTCTGGTGGGTTTTTATTTGTCAACCCCCTTCGGCTTAAGTTTCTCTAGATACGGCTATTTTACTGTTGCGCTGGGCCGGGAACCTGTATTACACTAGGGCGGTAACCATAAAAAGTATAAGAGGTGGAGTAAGAAAGATATGGACTTTGCTGCAAATCGCGGTGTACAGCCGCAAACCGTAGCT
Source organism: uncultured Candidatus Saccharibacteria bacterium (assembly GCA_964584135.1). Taxonomy (GTDB): domain Bacteria; phylum Patescibacteriota; class Saccharimonadia; order Saccharimonadales; family UBA4665; genus CAZOYN01. The sequence continues at coordinate 7,786 of CAZOYN010000008.1, forward strand.
CCGGGCGGTCACACCGGGGGAACATCTAAAAGAGGTGAAGATCGTAGCCAATGGGCTAAAGTCAGCACCGTGGTGCTGGCCGGCGCAGTCGTTGTACTGCTGGTTGCCCTGGTAGCCTTCCTTGGATTCGGCAACAATACGAACGACGAAAGCAAGTACGTTGACACGACTAAGTTGCAGGCTGTGTTCTTAAACACCGGCCAGGTTTACTTCGGTAATGTCAAAACCTTGAATAGCCGCTACTTCGTGCTCACCAATATTTACTACCTGCAGACGAGCCAGGCGAGCAGTACCAGCAGCACCAGCGTCTCGCTCGTGAAGTTGGGTTGTGAGTTACATGAACCATTTGACCAAATGGTCATTAACCGCACCCAAGTTACCTTCTGGGAAAACTTGCAGGACAACGGCCAGGTAGCTAAGGCTGTTTCGACCTTCGAGAAGCAGAACCCGAACGGTCAGAAGTGTAGTGACCAGAGCGCGAGCTCAGCCAGCACTTCCAACACCGTCCAGAACGCTCCCGCCACCTCCAAGCCCTAAGCAAGCTGAGTAGTTTAAAAACACCCGTTCCGGCGGGTGTTTTTATTTGGCGAACTTGCTGAGGCCATAGCTGGCTATAAACAGTAGCCCGCTCAGCGCCGCCGCTACCAGGCTCCAGCCAGCCAGGTCGGGTGACCAACTGGGCGAGACAAAGGCAAACTTATATAAGGCGTCAGGAATCGGTGGCAAGGGTTTGGCCAGGTTGTGGCTGGTCAGGTATTGCTCAATGCAGCCAATGCGTGTGGCACCGAAAAAGCCGGTGGGGTTCTGGGCTTCGCAGTAGTGTTGAGCATCGGTATAAAACTGGCTGTTGGCCTGGGCCAGCTGGTCAGACTGGGCCTGGACTAGCCGGTCGTAGGTGTACTTGAGCTGGATAGGGGGGTACACGGCGGTGGCGCCGGTGCTTAAGTTGGTGTTCATGTGGGCGGTAACATAGGCTTGCAGGTTGTGCAGGGCGGTTTTAACGTCGCCGTCGTTTTGGTCGGCCGTATAGACAGCGGTACGCAGTGAAACCATGTGCTCATTGTTGGCCCGCAGGGCAAAAATGCAGATAAGCGCAGTGGCTATGGCCACTACCAGGAAATACCAGGGTTTGATCCAGCGGACTTTGGTCCATAGGTGGTGTACATAGCGCTTGTTCATCTTTGTACGATTATATACCGAGGCTTTATACTTATGGTCATGCATATTTACTTCTCGGGCATTGGCGGTGCCGGTATTGGGCCGCTGGCCCAAGTGGCCCGGCAGGCGGGTCACACAGTATCTGGCTCCGATAAACGGGACTCAGCCTACATCGATTACTTGCGCGACCACGGTATCTCCAATATTCATATCGGCCAAGGCCGGGAAGCGATAGCTGCCGTGCACGAAGCCGCGCCGATTGATTGGCTGGTGTACACCTCTGCCCTACCCCTTGAGAACCCGGATGCACCGGAGTTAGCTTTTGCCGCAGAGCAAGGCATTAAAACCAGCCGCCGCGATGAGCTATTACAGCTTATTTTGCAGGCTAAAGGCTTACGGTTGATCGCCATTGCCGGCACTCACGGCAAAACCACCACCACGGCCATGGTAACGTGGTTATTTATCCAGTTAGGCGAACCGGTTAGTTATCTATTACCGGCCAAAACCAGCTTTGCCGAAATGGGCCGGTACGTTGCTGACAGCAAGTACTTTATTTACGAAGCCGACGAGTTTGACCGCAACTTCCTGGCCTTTGAGCCGGCTTTGAGCCTTATTAGCGGTGTCAGCTGGGACCACCATGAAATCTTTCCCAGCCGCGAAGATTACCAGTCGGCTTTCCGCGAATTCATCTCCCAAAGCCAGCATACCTACATCTGGCAGGAAGATGCCGATTATCTGAATCTAGAAACTGCTGGCGCAACTACTATCCTCGATAGCGGCAATCCAACAATTAACAAAATTCTGTTAAAAGGTAAATATAACAGATTAGATGGCTGGCTTGCCATACAAGCCGTGCATGACATAACAAAACAGCCCGTCGACAAACTGTTAGAAATAATGAACCGCTTCCCCGGCCTGTCGCGGCGCATGGAACAGATCGCCCCCGGCTTGTACAGCGACTACGCCCACACACCGGAAAAGATCCGCGGCGCTAAGAGCGTGGCCTTAGAAATGGCTGGCCAAACTGGCCAAAACCTCGTCGTTTTGTACGAGCCGCTGACCAACCGCCGCCAGCACTACATGCTTGATGATTATCGTGACTGCTTTGCGGGCGCCACCAAAGTCTACTGGCTACCAAGTTACCTGGCCCGCGAAGACCCCAGCCAGCGCGTCATTCCGCCCGAAGAGCTCATTGCCCACCTTGACGACCCAACTATCGCCGAGCCGGCTGAGCGCAACGCTCAACTACGGCACAAGATTGAAGAGCATCTGGCGGCCGGCGACATGGTGGTCGGCATGGCCGGTAGTGGCGGTGGTGGCCTTGACGACTGGCTACGCGAGGAACGCGTTTAGCATGAAGAAGATTTACTTTGGCTGCTCAATATCTGGTGGCCGGAATCATGCCCATGTGCATCAGGAAATTGTTGAGTTTATTAAATCTGCTGGTGGACATGTTTTGAGTGAGTTATTTGCTGATAAGTCATTGGTTGCCGAAGTAGGTGCTATGAGCGGGCTAACTAATGAGCAGGTTTGGGAACGCGATGTAAAGTGGGTGAAGGAAGCCGACGCCCTGATTATGGAAGTTACGCAGCCAAGCTTAGGTGTTGGCTACGAAATTGCCCTTCAGAGAGTTTAAATAAACCTATTTTGGCTCTATTTTACAAAGCCTCCGGTCGCCGGTTGTCGCCGATGATCCGCGGCAATGAACATGTAACTGTCTTTGAATATGCAGATATTAAAGAAGTTGAACCGCCAGTCGCCAGCTTTATTAGTCATCTTTGATGGACTGTGAAATTATACTCCGATTATACTTCCCTGATACTATAATTTCACAGTGCCCTACTAGGGCTAATGCGCCTTTAGCGGTTGTCGCCGGAGCCTTTAATGACATCGCGCTGTTTGCGGTCCGCCAATTTGGCAACATTCTTTTCGGCAATTTGATTAAAAGGAATCTCGAAGTAGTCCGCGAGGGCTTGCAGGTACCATAAAACATCCCCTAGTTCGTCGGCTATATTTTCGGCATCTTCGGGCGTGGCTTTGCCATCGTTGTCGCGCAGGATCTTCTTGATTTTACCGGCGACTTCTCCCGCTTCATTAGCTAGACCTAAAGCCCTGTAATACAGCGCTTCAATGTCATGGTTAGCGTTAAGCGCGGTGGTCATAGCTTTCTTTTGGTACTCGTCAAAGGTCATGAGAGTGGCTCCTCGCTTTCATTCATTGTAACAGCCCCGGGGCGCAGGATTTCGATGGCATCGTCGACAATCCGGATAACGGTCGAGGGTTGGTGGTTGCTCAGGTCGCCGCCATCAACATAGAAGTCCACGGTATCACCGAAGTATTTTTTAGCTTGGTCAATGGTAATAGCAGTCGGTTCGCCAGAATGGTTGGCGCTGGTGGTCAGTAGCGGGCCAGTTTGTTCGAGCAAGGTGGCGAGTTCTGGCTTATCTGGGATGCGGACGGCCAGGCTTTGCTGGCCAAGGTGCAGGTAAGCCAGAGCCGGGGCGCCGCAGGGGATGACCACACTGACCGCACCCGGCCAGAACTGTTCAACGGCTTTTATATAACGATGTTTGAGGCCCAGCTCTTCGAGCTGGCCGATGTTGGCGGCAATGATAGTCCCCGGTTTGTGCTGGCGTTCCTTGAATTTGTACAGCCTGGCAACAGCCGCCTGGTCGGCAGCCCGGGCCACTAGGCCATAAACTGTGTCAGTGGCCATAACACCCACAGCACCAGGTTTAAAATCAGACATGCCAATCAATTGTACGCGTTTACTTTTGTTTTAAGAAGGCGTAGGTAGCGAGGGCGGCCAGTGCGATGATGATAATGACCGTTGCCGTGATGGCCATGCTAACACTACTATTCGAATCTTTAGCGGCAGTTGGTTTTTTAGCAATGGGCGCAGCTGGCTCGGCCGGACCGGCCGGTTTGGCTTCTGGTTTGGTCTCGGTATTGGCAGCCTCTGCAGCAGGCGCTGGAGCTGGCGGTACAACCACGTCCATAATCGGTTCGGGTTTTGGTTCCATCTTCGCTAGCCATTTTACCATGAAAGCAGTAGCTTTTAGAGGCGGAAGTGTTTGGCCTGTTTTTGGATTAATTGCTCGGTCAGCAGCTCATCAAGGACTGATTTAAGCCGTTCATCGGGGATCTGCTCTTGCAGGTCAGTTTGGGTTAGCGGCCCATTGGCCAACAAACGGATAACCTGGCCACGGATCTGGCGGCGTGAGCCATGAAAAGTTGACTGTTTACTATAACTTTTGCTGCGCCGGTTTGGGTTACCGGCCGTTTGCTTGAGGTAGCTGCCATAATCCATCAGCGCCCAGTACCATTGGCGAGGGTTTTTAGTGTCAAGCGTAGCCCGTACAAGCTCCAGAATTGCCTTGTCGGCAATTGATATCTGGTCGCTGAAGAAGTGATGGATATAGGCGGTACGGATGTTGGTTTCCAGAAATATGGCTGGTTGGTTAAAGGCGTAGGCCAGGATAGCACCGGCGGTGTTGGGCCCGACGCCAGGCAAACGGGTAAGCCCCGGCAGGGTCTGCGGAAAAGCGCCGGCCCGGGCGATTTGCCGCACTGCCTGGTGCAAAAATTTGGCGCGGCGGTTATAGCCCAGCCCGCTCCAGGCCTTTAATACTTGTCCGAGCGGAGCAGCCGCCAGCCGGGTCACAGTTGGAAACGCTTCTAGAAACTGCTGGTACTTTGGTATAACCCGCGAGACCTGGGTTTGCTGCAGCATCAATTCGCTTACCAGGATTTTATAGGGTTTGAAGGAGCCATCGGCTTCGGGTTGGCGCCAAGGCAGATCGTGGCGGCCGTGGTGGCGGTAATACTCCCAAACAGTTTCAGTGAATAACTCTCGCGTCGGCTTATCAAACATGTGCTGTTATTATAAAGGCAAGTGATCCAGTATAGTATGCGGTTCCTCAAGCGCTTCGCAGTGCTGATTCCAGGCATTAGCATTGCCTTCTTCTCTGTCCAGACTGTCTTTCCGTACATCGATAGACGCTTGCCGCTGGCACTGGCTATTTTGGTCACCTATATTGCCGGGGCGTATCTGCTGATTCCGGCCCTTATCCGTCTACTGCGCATCTTACTGCCCGCCAAGCACCTGCCGCTGTACTGCGTCACGCCGGACGGCTTTGCGTCCGACCCGCTCAATGTCGGTTTAATTGGCACCCGGCGACAGCTCATTACCGCTATGGAGTCAGCCGGTTGGCATGTGGCCGATCCACGCACGCCGCGCTACCTGTTCCGGCACGGCCTGAGCCTGTTGCTGAATTGGGAGTACCGGCAAGCTCCGGTGAGCAGTTTGTACCTGTTTGGCCGCAAACAAGACGTGGCCTTTGAAATCCCAATCGACGGTGGCCGGGGCAGCCGGCACCATGTGCGCTTTTGGGCCACTACCTTTGAGAAAAATAAGCAACTCAGTTTTCATAGCATCCACTGGCACCACCGTCGTGAGCACTTACAGGGTGACAATTTATTGTGGGTGGGCGCGGCCTCGCTGGACCTCGGCCTGGGCCTGATCCGCCACAATGCCCAAATAACACACATGGTCCATCCGGATACCAATCAGGAGCGAGAACTGGTCATTGGCGGCCTCCGCCGAGCTGGTAAGTCGAGCAAAGCACAGACGATCAAGCTGGATGACCCCTACCGTCTGGTCAACCGCGTCTGGCGCGGCTACCTGCACAGCGACGGCAAGATGGCTGTAGCCGAACTAGCCTAGCTTACAGCCCGCCATAACCATAGCCGTAGCCGTTGTAGTTGGTGGCTGGCTTGTAGTAATCGGTAACTTTGAGTGGCGGCTGATTAGTACTGAGGCCGCTGGCCGGAATAATATACAATTCGCTGCTATTTTTGGAGACCAAGAGGTAGCCATCAGTAAACCAGCCATAGGGCGAATAGTCGCTGAGGGTAGCCAGCTGGTGGCCGCCTTGAGCGTTCTTATCACCGGTAAACAGGGTGTTTTTACCATCACGAAGCTCAGTCCAAAAGGTTTGGGCGCCAGATGGCGAAATAAGGTAGGTGGGATAGGGCTGGCTAAAGCTAGTCTGGTCGATAGTGGCTGGGCTGACTGCCTGGTTGGTGAAGCTATAATAGCTTGTCTTATTGTCAGAATTAGTATACACGGCGTAGTAAATAACTTGCGGCTGGTAGAGTGCCGCCTGGATGTAGCCCAGGCCGCTGGCTGGCCAGGCCTGGTAATCTTTCTTGTTTTGGCCGCCGGGCTGGACGCCACGAACCGTGTCGTTTTTGCTACTTAGGTCATAGCTGCCGCCCAGCGTATAGCTATACCACTGGGTAGTATAGACAACGACGTTGTCGAGGATATAGAAATTACCGAAGCTTTGGTAGGCATAGGAGCTGGAGCTGCCTTCGGCCTGGTTTTGGTCGAGTTGGTTGAGGGCACCAGCGTCGGCATTGTAACTCTTGAGGATTTCGCGGCCAGCCTGCCATTGTTGGGCGCTATTACGTAGCACATCATAGACAAAGTTGTGGCCGTACCAGCCCACTAGTGTAAAGCTGGCGTCACCACTGTCAAATTGGGTGATTTTGTCGCTGCTGGTGTCGATCAGGTAGAGAGCCGGTTGGCCGGTGTCACGGCGGGCTTTGAGAACCAGGAAGCTCCAGTCGCGGGCAGCTAATAGGCTGGTGCTGGCGCCGTCTTCTTTGCCGGTACCAGCCAGGACTACCTGCCGCCCAGAGCCGTCAAGGTTTGCTTTCACCACATCTATTTTGCCGCTCAAATTAGATAAGAAATATACCTTGCCAGCTGGGGTTATGCTAAAGGTGTTAAGGGTGCCGAGTGTGCTGGTTACGGTTATCGTGACCTGGCTGGTGTTGTAGCCACTGGCACTCAAGCTTGCTGGATCGCTGGCTTGGCTGGTTGGCAATACAATAGTAGCCAAACCGTTTTTGTCGGTTTTGGCAGTGGTATGTAAGACACTTAGCTCGACGTCGGCCAGTGGTTGGCCGGTAATACTGTTTAAGACTTTGACTGGCACCTGGCGGCCGGTGGCCAACAATTTAATGACCTGTGGGCTGGTGGCTTTGAAGCCCACAAAAACCGATTCGCTATCTGTTTTGTAATACCGCTTCGTAACTTGCAGGTTAGCTGAGCCGACCGGCACCCTGAGTTGGACGCGGCCGTTGGCATCAGTTTTGGCCTGATGGCCGGCCAGCGTTACTTCGGCACTGCTGACGGCCGTATTGGTCTTGCTGTCTATGACGGTAATGGCGAAGTTCTTTTTAATGACCAGGCCAAGCAGCTTGTAACGGGTGAACGGCAGGCCAAAGATAACCACTAGCACAACACCCAGGCCAAGCCAGATCCACTTGTTTTTGAACAGGTGGCGGAGGCGCTCTTTAAAGGGCGTTTTGCTAACAACCATGCCATTGCCGGGCTTGGTAGCGGCATCTTCGTGAGCCAGCAAGTCATCACTTTCCTGGGCGGCAATTTCATCAACCGCTTTATCAACCGTACTATCTTCCAGGTTAGCTGAGGCCGGTGGCTTCGGTAAGCTGGCCTGCTCTGGCGGAACCGGGGCAGAAGTTGCCGGGCTCGGCTCTGAGGCGGCAATTTTAACGGTTATCCTGTCGCCATTGATGGCTTTCAGCAGGTCTTTGGGCACGGCCGGGGCAGTTTTAGCATCTTGAAAAATATCGATCGGCGTCGGGGCATCTGCCGGCGTGGGCCGCATCATGGCATCAACCCGCTGCTCGAGGGCTTTTTCCTCAGGCGAGGCCGCGTCTTCGGTCGACTTCTTATCACGCATATGCTTACTTCAGTCTAGCAAATAAGCGGGCAGAAACAAGGCTAGCTAGGGGGCGAGGCGGTTGATGTCGCGGGGGAAGAGGGTGGCCTCTTTGACGTTAGCCAGGCCGACGGTTTTTTCGACCAAGCGGTCAATCCCGAAGCCACAGCCGCCGTGTTGGGGCAGGCCGTATTTAAAAGCTTGTAGGTAGTACTTGTAGCCAGGGGCGTCAATGTCAATGCCGGCTTTTTTCATCTGTTCTACCAGCTTCCCATAGTGGTATTCGCGCAAGGGGCAGGTGGCAATTTCCAAGCCGCGGAATAATAGGTCTGCCCACATGACGGTAGTCGGGTCGTCGGGGTTTACCTGGTGGTAAAACTTCATGGCTTCGACCGGGAAGTGGGTGGCGAAGACTAGGTCGGAGCCGAGCTCTTTGCGGGCGTAGTCGCAGATCCATTTTTCTTCGTCGGGTGTTAAGTCTTTTTCCTGGGTGGTGTCGGTGCCGCTGGCCTGGCTGTATTTGGCGTGAATTTCGGCCACTGTTAGTTTGGGCACTTTGTCGGCCAGCACTAGCTCAGGGGCGTTCAAAGCTTTGAGGTCGTCGCTGTGCTGGTCATAAGCTTTGCGCAAGGCATAGCTTGTCATGTCGCCAACCATGTCGAGCACTTCGTCGTGGCTGGCCACAAAACCCATCTCGATGTCTAACATATAGACTTCGCTCATGTGGCGGGTGGTGGCGCTGGGTTCGGCGCGGAAAGCGGGGGCAATTTCAAAGACGCGCTCAAAAGCGCCCACCAACATTTGCTTATACAACTGCGGGCTCTGGGCCAGGGTGGCTTCCTGGCCAAAGTAATCGAGCTTAAACACCTCTGCTCCGCCCTCGGTGGCACCGGCTAACAGTTTGGGGGTGTTGATTTCAACGAATTCATTGTCGGTCAAAAACTCACGTAGGTAGCGTAATAGGCTGGCCCGGATTTTGAAGATTTTTTGCTCTTGCAGGTTGCGCAGGTTCAGGGCGCGGTATTCAAATAAGGTGTCCAGGTTGTCGGCTTTGTGCTGGATTGGTTTATCGATTTCGATGGGCGGTTCGTCGGTTACGGGCACCAAAACTTCGAGCTTGGCCTCGTGCAATTCAGCGCCTCCGGGAGCACGTGGTTCTTCTTTAACCAGGCCGTCAACCGTTAAAACGGTGCCGATTTGCAGGCCGCGCAGTTTTTCAACTTCGTCTTTATTCTGGATCACAACCTGGACCAGGCCGCGGCGGTCGCGGACAGTAATAAAAGTTAAGCCGCCGAGCAGCCGTTTCTTGTGCAGCCAGCCTTCAACGTGGACCGTTTGGCCAATATGGTCCTTAACTTCGTTACTTAAAATTCGCATCCCTGTTATTCTAGCATGTTTAGGATTCATCGAGGATGACGATGTCTTCGTCGGTATCGAGTTTTTCGGGTTTTTGCGAGTGGCGGGCGGCCACGGCGACCGGGTTGGCATACTGGTCAAAATCATCGCCGGGCATGTGGCCGAGCAGTTGGCGCATAACGTTTTCGATGGTTACTACACCAACATATTCCTCGAAGCTATTGACCACCACAAATAGCGGGTAGTTGGTGACAAAAAAGGCGTGCAGGGCTTCGCTGAGGCTGTCGTCCTCGTGCAGGTAGTAGACCGTGGGGTCCATGATGTCGCGCACGTGGCCAGAGGTCTTGAGGCTCAGCTTGGACACCAGCAAAATGCCCGCAAAGCCGCCTTTAGGGGAGTCTTTAATCGGGATACGGACCTGGCTAGCCTTGTGCAACTCGTCAATCAGGATTGGACCGATGGTTTCGTCTTTGAGCACGGTTTTGACTTCTTTACGCGGTGTTAGCACATCAACCACTTTGTAGTCGCCAAACGTCAGGGCCCGCATGACAATTTCCAACTCTTCGGCACTTAAACGGTTGTCGGGTTGTCGGGTTTGGCGTTCAACAAGCTTCAAAAAGTCTTCGCGTTCAAATATACCGGTATGCCGAGGAATGGTGTAGCGTTTTTCAATGATGTCGGCGCTGCGGCTTAAGACCGGATGCAGGTAGTTCAAGAGCCAAGTTATAACAGGGGTGACGAGCAAGGTTAGGCGGGTACCAAGCCTACTGGTACGGCTGGCGGGCAGCCACGAAAAAGCCAGCCACAATACTGGGCCGACAATTAATAGGCTAGCCCAAACCGGCAGAAAGCGGGACAGCAAAATAATGCTGCCGGCGCTGGCCAGGCCGGTATACAGCCAGAGCAAGCTGCGTAAGCTATTGCCGTAGGCCACGGCGCGGTACAGCTTGGCCGCCGGCTGCTCACGTTTTTCGGCCCGGCGCTTAAGCTCGGCCAGCGGTAAGGAGTAGTAGGTCTTGCGAACCACCACGCCCCCGAGCGCTAAAAGCAGTAACATCGCGGCAAGGATCACGCTAGACATGCTTCTATTGTATACTGGTTGCATGTCGAAACAATTTTGGGCCGTTATCGCCATTATTGTAGTGGTGTTTGTCGGTATTTTTGCCTTCAGCGGCAAATCTAATAACAAATCCGGTAACTCGGCCGCGACCCTCACCCAACATATCGAGGGCAACGGCTCAAGTGGCGTCACGCTTGTGGAGTATGGTGACTACGAGTGCCCGTTCTGCGAAGCCTATTACCCAACGGTCAAAGTGGCCGTGGCCGAGTTTAACGATAAGATCCACTTCCAGTTCCGCAATTTTCCCCTCGTAAACATCCACCCGAACGCTTTTGCGGGTGCCCGGGCCGCTGAGGCCGCCGGCCTGCAGGGCAAGTTCTGGGAAATGCACGATGCCCTCTACGTGAGCAGTAACTGGCAAGTTTGGAGCACCGCCAAAGACCCCACGCCCTACTTCGCGCAGTTTGCTGCCGGGCTTGGGTTGAACGTCAACCAGTTTAAAACCGACTTTGCCAGTACCAAAGTTGATGACCTAGTAAACGCCGACCTGAACGAAGGCTACAAGCTCAACATCCAGGGCACGCCAACGTTCTTTATTGATGGCAAACAAGTGCAAATTGCCAATAGCCTGCCTGCTTTCGAAAAAGTTATTAACGCCGAGGTTGCTAAGAAGCAGTCGGCGGCCCAAACCCACTAATATTGCAAAAACTCTCGCCAAGTTGGCCGGGCGATGTGCACGGGCACGTACTCAGCAGGCCTTGAAACCACTTTTATCTTTACGGGCATGAACCACCTCTTTATTTTTGTCACACAATTTTTGTCTCACGTCGGTCCGCGCGCGGCGAACCCATGAAGTGAATAGATTGTAGCGAAACGCTTACGGTTTGTCAACCGTCAGGCCACGGAGACGTACAGCCAGTGCTGGTTGCTGTATCTTTGGACGCTGCTGAGCAAGCCCTTGGCAGTTTGGCGCCGGCGCAAACCCTCACGCACCTCGCGTGACGTCACGTCCGGCGTCAAGCTCTCAAAAATGGTGACGGCTTGCGGTGTAACCGGCCAGTTTTCAACCTGCTGTTTTAACTGGCCGACTTTGTCGCCCCCGCGTACGCCAACAACCAGTTCGCAATCAATCAGTAGCTGCTCGATGTGCGGCCAGTCCAATATGTGCCGTAGTACATCCGAACCCATTAAAAACACCAGCTGGCTACCGACAAATTGCGTGTACAAACGCGGCAGGGTGCGTGGCACACTAAAGTCAACGTCCGGTAGTTCAAGGACGCCAAATTTGGGATACGGCTTGGTGGCCCGCTTGAGCATGGCCACGCGGTGGCCAAAATGCTCCACACCCGTTTTGCTACGCGGCCGGCGCTCCGGCAAAAAATACAGCTGGTCCAGCTCCGCGGCTTCCACCGCTTGCAGCGCAAAGGCTATATGCCCGGCATGCACCGGGTCAAACGTTCCCGCGTAAATCCCAATCCGTTTAGCCATAGCTTAATTTTACTCCTAACAGCTCACGCTGTTTTTGCAGGACTTGACCCAGCACTGTTTGATCAATTGATTCCGTGGTCGCTTGTTCCAATGTCCATTTTTACATTTAAACGTAAGTGGGCCATATTTGTCCTCATCAGCTTTGTTTTCGAGACCATTGAGTGCACCCCCAAAAGCAGATTGCGGACTCTTATCCGCAAGAGCTGCTTCGCCCAATGAAATTGCCAGACCGCAGGCGGAATAGGTACGATTATGCCTGGCTCCGTCAGCGCCAAAACCGCTTAAGACATCTTGGAATGATTCAACATTTAGTTCCTGCAAGTAGGCGACATCAAGCTCTCGGCCGTGGTACGTAATCAAGCAGTCTTGCCCCGCTTTTGTCTTGTTGAGATGGAAGGCGCGCATCATTTCAATCGTTGAGTAGACAAGTAGCTCGTGAACCACCACCATGTCGTCGTCTGTGAACTGCTGTTCATTAGCTCTCATTGTATGGAGGGCTTTTGCGTAGCGATTGTTAAAATGCCCTGCTTTATCGGCTAATTGGAAGATGAGCTTTCGGACACCCGGAGTCTGATAGCCCCGTACCACCGATTCGCAAGCATGAACGTATGATTCATTAAATACTGTGTCCCTAATCGGTTGATACTCTTTCGTCACATCAACGGTATTGGTTGTTTTCTTATAGGTAGGGGCACTTGCCAAATCTGCGATTTCCAAGGCGAGTTGTTTGGCTGCATCTTCCGAGAGAGTGTCGGTAATCGCATACCGTAGCCAATTATCGGTCACCTCTGTTTCTGGTATTTCAATACCATACCGGGCAAATACTGCTCTCAATCGTTCCTTATTGCTGCCGTCAAAAGAGAGTGATCCCGCAACGAGACCCTCTTTGGTCGCGTGATATACCTGGACGAACCCTCGCCTCAGATGTGGCACATAGCCAATGTTCCGCCAATATGCATCTCCACTTTGTGCAGCGGCCTCTTCCGGGAACGGACTAATGACAATTCGCGTATTGTAGCCTGTCTTGCCCCTGGCCATTTTGTCCACTATCAAAGCATTCTCATGATCCCATTTTGAACGCGTCAACTGCGGCAAGAAGTGCCGATCGGTTTTGGCCGTTTCTTGCGCGCAGGCAAGCCCAGCATCCGTCATGTCTGAAACCGGTGTCTTCAGATCTTTGGTCATAACTTTTCCGGCAATAACAGCACGAATGTCAAAGTCACGAACTTCGAGCCCCCCACCAAGCTCCATATCCGTGCCGAAACCTTCTTCTACGGATGTATAAAACTCAGCTCTTGCCTGTTCGGCTTCAGAACTATGTATGGTCTCGGCGGCAGTTTTCTCGATTGCAAAAACCCCGAGTCGGTAAATAGTACTGAGCGACCTGCCATAAATTTCTGATTCTGGTGCGCGATAGATGTTTATTACTTCGGCTGCAGCGGCCATAAAAATACCCTCTGTCTCTTTTTGTGAGCGAGGGCAAAGTCCGAAAACTTATGCTCTTGCTCGAGAGACTTAACGCTGTATCGGACTTTTACCGTTGCGGCACAGTGTGGGAGTTACACCCACTTCCAGCATGTTTTGTTAAATGTATGTGGTAGTGTATCACATTACTGCAGGCGCAGGCTCTGTAAGGCGTTGTAAAATACCGTGTAGTCGGGGTTGGTAGCAAAGTCGGTGTAGGTAAAAAAGAATTTGTGGGGGACGCCGGTGCTGCTTTTGAGCACGACCGTGTTGACGCCATCGGTGGAACTGGTGCCAATAACGTCGCGCTGCTGGTTGTTGGTATCGCAGATAAAGTCGATGCCCTGCCATTTGCCATGGACACCCCCCGTTTTAACCGGCGTACCGGAGCCGGTAAAGTTGGCACAATTATCCGAGGCGTTGCCCTTGAGCGTGAGCTGGTCGGTACCGCCCTCCACAATCATCACCCGGTTGACCGCGAAATTAACTGGGATAACATCTTCATAAATTTCAATTAGTTGGCCGTCGGTTTGGCGGTCAGGGCTTTGCCAGGTAAAGCTGGTGTAGGGGCCAACCGGGCGTGGCAACAGCGTCCAGGTTTGCGGCAAGGAAATAGTGAAGTCCGGCTCGGTGTAGAGCTTGGTTTTCACATCATAGGTGACTTGCTTAACTACGGCAGCGGTTTGCTTGACGCTGGCTGTGGGCTTGAGCAGTTTGAGGGCTTGGGTGATGCCAAAAACAATCAGCGCGATTGAGCACAATGTAACGATGGACCAAAAGGTAACCCGGCGGCGTAAACTTTTTTGACGGCGTCCGGCCCGGTACATACTAGCTCGTTTGGCGCTGTTTGAGGGCTTGCAACCGGGGCATAAAACTCTGCGCGGCACCCTCCAGGCCCAGCACTTTGAGGGCGCCAAGCAGGACGTATAGCTGATCCAAGCTGCTGTCCTTTAATTCGGCACCGAGGTTTTCGATTTGGGCAAAGGCATGCTCGACTTTTTCGACTAGCCATTTTTCTTCGCTGGGGGCGATGTGGTTGGAGGTGACTTTGGCTGGCGCGCTCGGCGTTACGACCTCGAGCGAGCGGGCGGAATGGTCGCGTTTGCGCAAATGGCCACGCTTAATCAGGTTACCGACGTGCAGGGCCACCGTGGCTACTGAGGTGTAATTCAGGCCAGTCATGATTTCGCGGTAGCTCGGGCTGTAGCCATGTTCGGCAATAAAAGCTTCAATAAAGGTTAGTAGCTCTTTTTGCTTTTTGGTGGGCCGGACCGTCGCGGTTGCTGTTTGTTTTTCGTTCATGCTCGTATTATGCCACAAATGTTCAAAATCTAGGACGGGCTGCCCTTTAATCCCCCGTCGTCACATAGTTCTTTTTATGCCCCCGTATAAAATGACATACTAGTGATATCACATAGGCATACTTTGTATGTCACTTTAATGAAGGCTTCAAATTGGACATACGGGCAGCGGCCGGTGGTTTACTGATGTTATGCCGTTTTTGGCGGCTGCTTGTCTGGAAATACCCAGTATTTGTACCAGAACCAGCTCCAGACCGTGAAAAAACCGGCCGAGATAAAAAAGCCGATATACGGTGTGATGCCAAGGTGTTTTAGGCCACCAATAATGAGGTAGTCCAGCACGAAGCCGACGCTTTCAATAAAAAGGTAACGGCCAGCATGCTGTATTTCACTTAAGTGGTGCTGTTCGGCAAAGGCCCAGAAGCGCTGTACAACATAATTCAAGGTCCAGCCAACAACGTCAGACAGGATTTTAGCCGGCAGCCAGTCCCAATGAAAGCCAGAGTAGCAGACAGCAAATACGGCATAGCCGCTCCAGAAATAGAGGCTGCCACCGGCCATGTACTTGGCAAATTGTTTAAGGGGCTTGGCGTTCATGTTTTGGTTTCTCGCGCACCATGGCAATGCCAGCCAGCCCCCACCAAACGTACGCCAGCGTGTCATCAGTCCAGGCGTGGGACAGGAGATTGATAAAGCTGAGGCCAACTAGGCTAGCCAGCAAGCTCAGCGCCAGCGGATCGTCCCGGCGTAGCCACAATAGGTAGGCCACACCAGCATTTATGAGCAGAAAGGCCGCGAGGCCTAACCAGCCCAATTCTTGGCCAATTTGAATGTAGTAATTCTCGGCGATCCGGGCTTGGCCATGGTTATAGACTGAGGCCGGCCCGGCCGTGCCCGGCCCGCGACCCAGTGGCTCACGCACGATGTCTTTTAACCCAGTTTTAAGCGCTTGGGCATGACCTTGGTCAGAGGTGGCTTTGATGGTGGACTGAGTTTGGGTATGGAAGATAATATTTTCGAAGCGGCTGGAGTGGCGTAGTATAAAGCCAGCCCCAATCAGTACCGCCACCACAGTAACAGCCAGCATTAGCAGTCTGCTGTCCAGACGCGAATGTAGCTCCAGAGCGGCAATTACACCCAGGCTCAACAGCACGCCAACCCAAGCGCTCCGCGAAAAGCTGAAGAACAGCACGATGAGCGACCCCGCGAGCAAGCCCAACCTTGGCCAACTTCGTTTGCCGGCCAAGATCAACACAGTCAGCACGCTAATCGGCACCAATAAATAAGCGCCGAGCGGGTTGGCACCGCGCAGGGTCGAAATAATCCGCACGTAATGGGCATTATGGTTAATGGTTTCAAACGGGTAAATCGTGGCCGAACCGTAGCCAACATGGCGCAAAACGTCGTTGGGCAGTATAAAAATCTGTAGCAAGCCAAACAGTACCACGATAACGGCCGGCAATAACACCAGTTTCTGCCATTGGGCGCGTAAACGGCTGTTGCGCAGGGCCACCGCCCAGGTCACTAAAAAGAAAGCCAGGAAGCGCAAGTTAACAACCAAGCCGTAGCCGAGGGCTTTGCGCGTAACAGCATGGTGCTTGAGGGCCACCAGGCCCCAGATCAGGTTAATGAAGCCGTACAACAAAATCAACCACACCAGCCGGCGGGTTAACGTATAGCTGCGGATTTTGCCGTCAGTGGCGAGGAGATACAGCATCCCGAGGGCACACAGGAGCAGGATTGCTTCTTTCCAGAGACGCAACGCGGTGTAGTGGCCAACCAATTGTGAGCCCCACACAGTTAGAAAAGCGTGGAACGGTATAAACAGCAAGATCAGGGTGACCAAGCTCGCTATGACGGACAAAACCGTGTACTTCAGCGCTGAGGCTCTCATAAATGCTACAATTTAGTATATAGGATATGACTCTGGTAGATGAAAAATAACGCCACCCTGATCTATAACTTCTGTTTGGTGGTTGGCGACGCACTGGCAATTACCGTAGCTTTCACTATTGCTTACATCTTGCGCGTTACCTTAAGTCACGAACCGCTGAGCGCCAGCGTGCATGCCCATACCTATATCGCCATCCTGATTAGCCTACTGCCCTTTTGGATCCTGATCTTTGCCTTAATTGGCCTGTACAACTCCCGTATCCACGAACAGCGCTTTAGAGAACTCGGCCGGTTGCTAGTTGGCACCTTCATTGGCATCTTATTTGTCATTGGCTATAGCTATATGACGGACACCGCCATCTTTCCTGCCCGATTAGTTACAGTCTACGGTTTTGGCCTCGCCTTTGTGTTTGTGTTACTGTTCCGGACGACGGCCCGGGGTATCCGGCGCGAGCTATTCAGCTATGGCATTGGCATCAATAACCTTCTGTTGGTTGGTGACACGCAGACCACGCATTATTTGCTCGACGCACTCTCGCACAGTGACATTACGGGCTACCGGGTGTCCGGGGTGGTGGGTGGTGTTAAACACCCGCTCAAGCCCGATGCCCCTTACAAGCAATACGCTAGTTTTGCCGAAGCCGTCACCAAGCTGAAGGGCCAGCTGCACACCATCGTGCAAACCGAACTGTATGCCGCGGCCGAACGCAATAACGAGATTGTCACTTACGCCCAGGAATACCATGTTGCCTATCGGTTTGTGCCGGGCAACAGTGAGCTGTTTGTTGGCAATCTCGAGGTGGGCTTATTCCAGTCCGTGCCAGTTATTGCCGTGCACCAGACCGCGCTTATCGGCTGGGGTCGGGTGGTCAAACGGCTGACCGACCTCATACTTGGTAGTCTATTGCTAGTGATTGCCTCGCCCTTTATGCTGCTGATCGCCGCAGCCATTAAGCTAACTGACGGTGGGCCGGTATTCTTCCGGCAAACTCGCCTGACCCGCTTC
Source organism: uncultured Candidatus Saccharibacteria bacterium (assembly GCA_964584135.1). Lineage (GTDB taxonomy): Bacteria > Patescibacteriota > Saccharimonadia > Saccharimonadales > UBA4665 > CAZOYN01. The sequence goes on from CAZOYN010000008.1 coordinate 25,267, forward strand.
AACCAGGAGTTCACGGTCTTTAAGTTCCGCTCCAACAACCTGTTATATAACGGCCTTGACCCCGAAGAAGCCTTTAAAAAAATGGGCCGGCCGGGGCTGATTAAAAAGTACCGGGCCAATGGCGACCAGATCGCCAACGACCCGCGGATTACGCCAATCGGCCACTTTCTGCGCCGCACCAGCCTCGACGAGTTGCCGCAACTGATAAATGTCGTCCGCGGTGACCTCAGCTTGGTGGGACCAAGGGCTTTGATCCCCCAGGAGCTGGCCTTGTACACCAAGCGCCACACCATTTTGAGCGTTAAATCCGGCCTGACTGGTCTGGCCCAGGTTTCCGGACGGCGCGACATTTCCTATGACGAACGCCGCAAGCTCGACCTGTTTTACGTCCAGAACTGGAGCTTCTGGAACGATATGGTAATCCTCATAAAAACCTTCTGGGTGGTGCTGTTCCACCGGGGTGCCGGCTCGTGAAAGTAGCCATTGTTTGCGACTGGCTGACGGGCATCGGTGGTGCTGAGCGGGTGGTCTTGGAATTGCACAAACTCTACCCCGAAGCGCCGATTTACACCTCGCAGTATGATCCCACCAAGATCGACTGGTTCCTGGATGCCGACGTACGCACCAGCTGGCTGCAAAAACTGCCCAAGAGCCTCAAAAAATTCCTGCCGCTCTTACGAGCCTGGACCTTTAGCCGGCTGAACTTGAGTGACTACGACCTGGTGCTTTCAGCCAGCGGCGCCGAAGCCAAAGGCGTTAAGACCGGGCCAAACACGGTGCATATTTGCTACTGCCACTCGCCCACGCAGTACTATTGGGCGCGCCATGACGAGTACCTAGAGCGGCCCGGTTTTCCCTTTGGGCTCAATTGGCTAGCCCGGCTCAGTTTAAAGCTGCTGATCGGCCCGCTAAAACGCTGGGACCGCCAGGCCGCCAAGCACCCAGACTTTATAGTGGCTAACTCCACCCACACCCAGGCCATGATTAAGCGCTACTACAAGCGGGAGGCCAGTGTCATCTTCCCACCAGTGGAAACCGAGCGCTTTAAGCTGCCGGCCAAGCCGCCACTACGCCACGGGTTTGTGGTGGCCGGGCGCCAAACGCCCTACAAGCGCATCGACTTAGCCGTAGCCGCCTGCAACGAACTCAAAGTGCCACTGGTGGTGATTGGCGATGGCCCAGAACACAAACGGCTGGAAAAAATGGCCGGGCGCAATGTGGTATTCCTTACCAGCGTCAATGATTACGCTATTGTGGACCACTTCCAGACGGCGCTCGGGTTTATATTCCCGACTAACGTCGAAGATTTTGGGGTGGTGGCGGTGGAAGCTATGGCGGCCGGCACGCCGGTTATTGCCTACGCCAAAGGTGGCCCCCTCGACTATGTCGTGCCCGGCAAAACCGGTTTCCTGTTTGAAAAACTCGATGTTAAAAGTGTCGTCAAAGCCTTGGAAGCCACCCTGGCAAAGCCGTTTAACTACGAAGCCATTGCCGAGCACGCCCAGCAATTCTCTACCGCCGAGTTCCAGAAAAATGTGCGTGAGTTTATTAAGAGTAAAACAACCGCATAAGTTCTTGGCCCACGGCTTGGCCATCGTGGCGGATTAAGGTCCGCTTGAGCTTATCGTGCTGTTTGGGAAGATAGATACTGCCCGACACCAGCGGAGCACCAATAGCCTGGGTCGTTGTTTCAGCAAAGCGCGATTCAGTAATATCGACAGGATACTCACCATCAGCGGCATAAACCTGCAATAGTTCGACTGGCGGCGGCTGGTTATTGTAGAGCACGTAATCAATCTGCCCCTTGCCAATGTATTTTTCAAACTCATGCACGTAATCCACCACGTGCCAGCCATCAGTTTGGTTTGGTTTATTGACCAGGTTGGCCACCATCACTACTTTACCTTTTGCCCGGGCCAGTGTTTGTTGTACACCATCAGCGCAGAGTGCTGGCAACAGCGACCCATAGAGGTTACCCGGCGCGAGCACGATACTGTCGGCGGCTAAGATTGCTTGTTGCGCCACCGGGTTGATCGTGGCTTTAGGTTCAAGCTCAACCCGCCGTTCTGGCGATACCATTGCCCGCTGGGCAATCCGGTATTGGCCTTTAACCAGCGTGCTGCCATCACGCATAACCAGCCGGTGGTTTTCTAAGGTGACTGGGATGACCTGGCCGGTTATACTCAGCATTTTGCTGGCAATACTAATGGCCTTCTCGTAGTCGCCTTGGTACTGTAGCTCCAGGCTCGATAATATGACATTGCCAAGTGAATGGCCCTCCATGCCAGGCATCAGGCCTTTGCCAAAACGAAAATCAAACAGCTCACGCACCTCGGGCAAGTTGCTGAGGGCTACTAGACACTGGCGTATATCCCCGGGTGGTAGCGTACCAAGTTCGTCCCGGAGCTTGCCGGTTGAACCGCCGTCATCCGACATATTCACCACGGCTGAGATATTTGAGGTGAATTCCTTAAGCCCTTGCAGCAGCGTAAAGCTGCCGGTGCCACCCCCGATAACCACAATGTTTGGTGTACGTAAACTCATGCTTAAACTATAGCAAGGAATCCTGGGGATGAGCCGTCCTGTCAGCTACAATAGGACAATGCGCAACATTCTTGTTACAGGGGGTGCCGGTTTTATTGGCTCGCACACGGTTGTTGAGTTGGCTTTGGCAGGTTACCGGCCGGTTATTGTTGACAACTTTAGCAACTATCAGACAGCTGTCATCAAGCAATTAGAAAAACTCTTAAAGCAGCCGGTGGCTTTCTACAACCATGACTTTCAGGATACCCAGGTGCTGCAATCAATTATTGATACAGAACATATTGAAGCGATCATACATTTCGCGGCCTATAAGGCTGTTGGCGAATCCGTACATGAACCGCTCAAATATTATGACAACAATGTCGTTGGTCTGATTAAATTGCTGGAGCTAGTAGAAAACTCCTCGATCAAGCATTTTGTAT
>CAZOYN010000009.1:0-24094 GCA_964584135.1 uncultured Candidatus Saccharibacteria bacterium
GCGGACCATGCGATCATGTATGCTTGTGACAAATGGTTTGGTAGGGGCGATAGAATATGGCTTGTATTGGTAGCCGAGATTCCTAGCGAAAAGACACCGATAAGTTAAGTACTAGCTTCCACATTTGATATAAGCTCATTACGCACCTGGTTACATTTCGCCCAAGGCACCGGAGCCACAATGCTAATGCTTAAAAGACTTCTTCGGAAGTCTTTTTAATTATTGGTATGATGAACCAATGATTAAAGCATTCGTGTTCGATTACGAAGGCGTTATCACTAAAGGTGTAGATGATGGGGTTATTGCAGGACGACTTGCAGAAAATCTCCATATACCAGTAGAAATGGCAGCAGAATGGATCTTTTCTATCTGGACCCCGTTTATGAAAGCTGAACTGACGGAAACTGAAGTTTGGGCGATATTTGAAGAAAACTACAAGCAGCCCATACATCAAGACCAACGGGACATCTGGCATCGATGGGAGGAGCTGACACCGCTACCCGTAATGCTCAGACTTGTTGCTGAACTTAAAGCGCAGGGTTATATGGTTGGGCTTTTATCGAATGTACTCGCGCCTACCAGAGAGCTTATTAGGCAGCATGGTGGCTATGATGGGTATGACTTTGCTGTTTTATCGAGTGAAGTAGGTTGCAAAAAGCCCGACGCAGAAATTTTCCAGCTTGTACAAGAAAAACTAAACGGAATAGCATGTAATGAAATGGTTTTTCTGGATGATAGAGAGCCGTCAATCATCACTGCACAAAGTCTCGGAATTAATGTAATCCATGTTAAAGATCACGATATTGCGATACAACAAGTCCACGAACTTCTAAAAGATACTGCCGCAGCACGCTAGCGTTGCTCGTTTGGGTATTTAAGCAGACGGGGTCTTCCCAGCCGTAATAATATCGAGTAGTTTAGCAAGGCCCCAACCAATAAGCCCATATACCACCATGGCGATGAGTATAGCGGGGTCAAATACTGAGTTAGTCACCGCACCATTGCTGGAGGATGTATGAAAAATTCCCGAGAAGGGGGCGAGGAACCCACTAGTTAAGGAATAAATGAAAGAGACAAAACCGCTGGAAGGGTTTGCCCCAAGCAGTTTAAAGACAAACCGAAAGGCCAGCAGAATTTCAAGCAAACCAGTGAGGTAATACACGAGATAGTAGGCTCGAAATACGCTTTTTTCTTCTGCTTGTGCCTGTTTTTCCTCAGGAGCAGGCTGGCTTGTAGTTTTTTCGGTAACGACATTGCCGGTAGCTGTTTTTTGATTGACTATTTCTCTCTTTTCTTCCATGATATTCTCCTTTGGTTCTTGGTAATGAAATTCTGTGTTATTTATTTTTGAATTAAGCTAACGCTTATAGATTACCATATCATGCAACACACCTTAAGAAAGGTTTGCTGAGAAAAAAGTTGACTCATCATCGGATGTTCCAATCTTAAAAACCCGAATCACGCATTAGACCCCAATAGATAAAGCATGCTACAATTTCTCTTAGAAGGACTTCTAATGGCAAGGCAAAATAGAGCATCAAATAAGTTAATGGCCTGTCGTATAGTTACATTACTCATCATTGCTTTTTTACTTGTCAAGTTACATATCGTCACCGACTCAACGTCGGGTTCACGTTTAGGGCTTTATATTTTTGCCCTAATAGTTGCGCTGCCGGTCACTATGCTTTTAGATAAATTTATAGTCAGATTTTTTGAAACCGGCTCATTAAAATAATCATCAATGTTGCGAAGCTCTGCCACCACGCTAAGCCAATAGGGGCCTTTTTTTATTATACTGAGAGATGAAGAGCGTACGCGGCGTAGACGACGAACGTAATTAGGCAACAAATTATTGAGCTGGTTAAACAGAAGGTCATGCCATGATGGGCAACTATAAGCTGGCTGGTAAACCAGCGGCCTACTGCCTATCTACGAAGGGCATTGTTAGTTTATGGTATAGTATCGCTAGAATGACTATTCTAAGGTAAGGTGAAGGATAGATGAGTGAACAAGTAGCTCGGGATGTCGCTTCTCATAATCATTATCGGCGGCGTGCCCTTAGGCGCGACCTTATAGTGGCTGGTGTGGCCGCAGGCGCCGTTAGTTTATTGGCCGCCTTGCCGGCCGGTGCCGTATCGCACTCGAAACAAGAAAAGAAGATAACACTTTCAAATAACATTGGCAGTGCCTGGGCCCGCTTGAAAGCTCCTAAGGGCCTCCACATTCATAACCTGACTTTTACAAACTGCGGTGACCACAAAGTCTTGTATTTTCAGCCGGCCGGCCAGCCAGATGCAATCGGCACCGGTATATGGAGCGACAATAAACTGCAGGCAGACCGCGACCTGCCGACCATTTGGCTACCGATCGGCCAGCCTGCTATCGCTAGCGAGGGTAAAACCCTGAAGCAGCCAACCAATCCTAATTTTACTGTGGCTGCTTCTAAATCGGGCCAGTATATTGTCCATTTGATCGCAGGTAAAAGCTCGGCCCTTAAAGAATGCCAGGCAAGCTTCTCGGCCCCTGAGCTGAAAGCCAATCAGCAAATTTCAATGATCTATCCGGATAGTGACCGGCATGAAGTGTCGGGCAATTTAGGGTTCAACCCAGCAGACAACCAATATACTGTACCTATTGCCGGTGGAGGAGTCGCAACCGCCGATATCGATAACTACTTCTTTGGAGGTGCAGAGACGAATGCTTATGGACTTTTGGCGTCAGTCATGGTGCATAACAAAGACAGTGCTGCTATCGACATTGAAAAAAGCCTTTGCTTTGATACATCGCCCTGGACAGTTTGCCCTACTGCAACGCTTGGGAACCAAGCTACCCACCAGAACGAAGCAACTGTTGATGGCGCAAGCGTCTCTGCAGATATAATCTACATAGGCGACCTGCCCGGTTCGGCGTTTACTTACAAAATTGATTAGGTAAACGTCAAATGGGTTACCTGGCAAACCTAGCTGTTATGGCCAGCGTTGGCGAAATCTTTTTAGTCGTTAACTGATAAGCCAGGTGGATTTTACTATTTTTGTGACCGTTGGCTTGTTCTTTGCAGCTACGCTGTTAGCAGCGGGAGCAGATGTAATCGCCCTGTTGTCGATGACAGTGTACGTTGCTCGGATAAACTTGATGGTCAAAGCATAAGCCTGTACAAAATACCTCTTTTATGGTATTTTGTATTTTATGACCTCTATCGGAATCGAAGATCGCTTAGACCTTGTGAGGGGAGCTAGTCCAGTGTTACTGCCTATGAAGCGTAAGCGTGGGTTTGAAGTTGTTCTTCCTGAGCGCTGCTTTGCGACTGTATTTATAGACAAGACCGACCAGGGGTTTGCTGCTTGCATAGACGACCTAGTAGTCAATGAAGACCTCCGGAAGCATGGCATAGGCAGCCGGCTGGTGCGGTCAGTCTTTAGGTATTGCGCCGAGATTGGCGTGGCGTACGTTGAAAGCGACATCATAAGTTCTACGGCCACGCGTAACCATGGGAAGATTTTTGGAGAAGCCGCACTGCACCTTATGTATAAGACTGGTGACAGCGAGATTGAGTTACCGCTTACGGTGGAGCAGGCTAGTTTATCTATTGACCAGGTGCAAGCGATCTGGGAAGCAGCAAGCCCAGAGCAGCAAGAGCAGCTAGACGCAGCAATCATCACAAGAGTTTACCTCAAAGATATTGACACGACTGGCTGGGAATTACCGCTGCCTTTTAAGCGATAGTCACGCGCTACGTCCATTAGAGAGCTGGCGGGTTTTTCTATTATTGGGGAGTGGAAGCAGACGTTAGCGTTATTTTGGAGTCCAGCAACCAGCGGACCATTGTTCAGATGCTCAGGATATGGGCCTGAACTTCCTGGCGATTCTGGAATCATTGACATGGGCATAGCATTTATTATATTATTGGTTTACTCAAATCTAGACTGTTGGCTCAAGCCCGATCTGTTGAGCCAGTAGGAGTCTTGTTTTGTTATACTTGAGAGATGAAGAGCATACGCGGCGTAGAGGACGAACGTATTAGGCAACAGATTATTGAACTGGTTAAACAGAAGGTCACGCCATGACGAGCGATTATACCGTAGGCAAAGCAAAGTGGGCGAACTGGATATCTTCAATCAGATGGGCAATATCTATAGTGAAGTCGGGCGTTCGTTCAAAACGCTAGGCCAATAGCAGCCTTGACCGCTATTTTATGCAGTTTGCTGTTGCTGCCCGCCTGAACCCTTAAAAGCCTTAAACCACGTGTGGTTGCACGCACATAAAGGGCTAGCAAGGAACAAGGGCTAAATTTTTACCTCTCGCCCGACGCGCGAACCACATCGCTGTCGTCGCTCGCATTGTCACGGTTGTCCCAATAGGAACCCACCGTGCGACTGCGCGGGCCAAAGCTCACGTAGACCGACCGCAACCTGCCGCCCACCATGACGTTTTGTTTGGCAATCGTCCAAGTGGCTGGGTCAAGAGGAGCTTCGCCACGTTCCAATCTGGAAAGCTGCACGCCACGGTAGGCAGCTTCAGATGGGCTGGCTTGCTTGACAATTAATTTAGGGTTAGTTTCAGTAACATCAGGCATTTGCCTGAGGGTATTGATGGCCGCCTTGAGATTAACGCCACGGACAGCTCGGGACCCGTCAGCTGAAATACCAGAAATAGCCGGGCGGTCTTGGACGTCTATAACCACGACGCCCCACAGACTACTATCAGTTTCATGGTTGGCCGGGTCAACTGGCTGGCTGTTAAAACGACGCCAGGTGCCAGTTGTTTGCTGGCCATTAGCTAGCTTGTGGCCACTCAGGAGAGTATTCCACTTACCTTCGCTGATGGCTTTCGGGAAGAATTCAAAACTCGGTTGGCCGTTTTTAGCCACCGCTTCAAACGTAGGGGCTAGCTCGGCTATTTTATCCATAAAGAAACTCAGTTCTGGTAAGCGGAAAGCCTCGCCCAGTTTGCCAGTGCGGATGTAGCCTGCAACGGCCCGATATTTTTGGGCATATCGGGCAACGACTTGCTCGCGGTAATCTGCCGGTAGGGTCTCGAGTTCTTCAACCGTAGCGGCGTCTAGCTCTGGGACTTCTACGACTGGCTCAACCGGAGCGACGGCTTCAGCTACGGCAGCATGCCCGGCTGTTTGAGCAACAGGCATAGTCGTTCGTATGGCCTCGATGGCTTCAAGCTCACTTTTTGCATCCACAGTATCTATAACTCCTTAATCTCTAGAGTTAGCTAGATTTTAGTGCTATGATAATACTTTTGCTTAGGTTTGTCAAGTCTTAGTTACAGGCCGGCGGGATGTAGCAACTGGTTAAGCTGCTGTTGCAAGGTTTGGAGCTGGCTGTTTAAGCTGTCGATCTGGCTTTGTTGGCTGTTTTTGTTGTTGGTCACCGTCGTGGTCAGGCTAGTGATTTGGTTCTGCGTATTGCTAACAGTGCTGCTCAAGCTATTTACTTGGGTTGTCAATTGGTTAACTGTTGCGTTCAGGGTTTCCTGGTAGGCCTGGAACTGCGCGTCCAGCTGGGCCGCCTTTTGGGCGAACTGCGTATTGAGTTGGGCCGACAAGCTATTGAAATCGTTTTGGGTAACGTAGGTGCCGGACGGGATAGCCCAAGGCGCACTGGCTAGCAGTGTGGTGAGCTGTGTTTGCGTGCTCGTAGACGAGGCCTGGACGGCATTGACGGTCTGGTTCAGGTTTGAACCGTTGGCAGCCAAGTTCGTGAGCTGGGCGTCCATCGCCACTTGCTGGGCAGTTAAGGTGTCGAGGCCTGATTGGATTTGGGTTGTCAGGCTATCCAACACGGACTGTTGGTCGGCCAGGTCAGCCTGCAGTGAAGCCTGGACAGCAAGGCTGCCGTTTAGGGTCGTTTGTAAAGTATCGAAGTTGGCACTCAGGTTGCTGATGCTGGCTTGTGCCGAGGTTTGAGCCTCTATAAGATTCGCAATGTCAGCTTGGGCTTCAACTTGTACAACATGGAGACTAGCCAGCTGGGATGTTAAGTCAGCCAGGTCGGTAGCCTGTTTGGCCGTTAGGCTATCCAGCGACGTTTTGATGCCTTGCTGGTCTATACGCAAGCTGCTGATTTGGTCTTGCAGGTCAGCAACTTGGGCATTGGCGGTGGACTGGATGTGCCCGACAAGCGTAGCCAGGGCGTCGTGGTTGCTACCGAGGCTACCGAGCTCAGCCGCCTGCGCCGCCAGATTAGCCTGCGTCGTTTGTAGGCTAGCAGTCAAGTCAGTGGTGGTGGCTACACCGGCGTCAATTCGGCCCTGCAACCCACCGATTAAGGCCGTGTAGTCGGATTGGATGGTTTGGATGTCGGCAGTCAGTTCCTCGCGCAGCTGAGTCTGGCTACTGCTGAGGCCACTAACTTGGGTTTGTAACCCACTTATAAGGCTCTGGCTGGCCTGGGTAACGGCCTGGAGGCCATCAACCGCGTTATGGATGGTCTGCTGGCTTAACTGTACCGTGCCGAGTTGTACCTGCAACGCCTGGAGGCCGGTTTGGGAATCGCTTTTGACTTGATCCACGAGTTGGCTAAGGGCGTCATGAGAGGAGCCTACGCTGGCGAGCGTGGTCTTGGCGTTTGCCAAGCCGGCCTGCACCAGGGCAAGCGCAGTCTGTAGTTGGGCGCTGGTAGTGGTGCCGCTATCCAGCTGGGTTTGTACACTATCCTTCAACTGCTGGTAGTTCGTCTTTATAGTATGGATCTCGCCAGTCAATTGGCTGCGTAATTGGTCCTGGCCTGAACCTACACGGTCGACCTGCGACTGTAAGCCCGAGATAAGGCTCTGGCTATCCTGGGTGATAGCTTGCAGCTCACTGACTGAGTTTTTTACTACCTGATGGTCCAATGTAAGTGTATTGAGCTGAGCTTTCGTGGCGTCGCTGAGGCCTTTGGCAGTAGCCGCGGCCCGCAGCTCCAGTTCCGTGAGGTTGGTTTGCTGTTCTTGCTTGAGGTTGGTAATGGCGTCGCCGAGCCTGGTGTGCGTAGTAGTGACGTTCGTCAGCTGTGTCTGTAGGTCGTTAATAGTGGTCATTTGGTTTTGCGTGAGATCCGCAAGCGCTTGTTTGAGCTCCGCAAGCTGGTCAGGTGTACCCTGGAAGCTGTTGATCTGTGTCTGGAGTTTGCTAATAGTGCTACTGTAGATAGTTTGCAGGTTGTTTAATTCTGACTGTAACGGTCCCTGGGAAGCGGCAATCGTGGCCAATTCTTGGTTGGCATTGGGGTTGGCCTTACTGAAGCTGGTTTCGGCAATCTCAATGCCCATCTGCTTGTCGAGCATTGCAAGCCCGTTAATGTTCCAGCCGGGCGGCATTACTAAATAAGTGACCTGGGCTTTTTGTGCGGCAGTCAGTTCCGCCTGGGCCTGGACAAGGTTACGCAAGTGTAAGTCTGGCTGGCTCTGGGCGTCCGTCATCAGCGTTTGGTAGGTGTCCGCCAAGTTGGGTGGATCCAACACACCTTTCCAGCTATCGAACAACGCCTGGTCGTCGCTGTTCATACGGATCGAGCTCAAGCTCAATAAGTTACCTTGCAATTGCCCGGACAGCGCCATGCCATAGATAATTGGCGCAACATAGGGCTGGATATCGCCCGCTGGTACTTGGGTGCCGGCTTTGTAGCTGCCCAAGAAACTTTGGATAGCCTGTTTTTGGGCATCGGTCGGTCGGCTGGCAGTCAATACGGCGCTGATCCGCTGCATCTCCTCAAACTGGGCCTCTGTTTGGAACGCTGCAGATTTTGCCGGAACAACTTGTTTGACCAGGTCGTAATCCAGGTCATAGGTAATGTCTGCTGGCAAGGTACCATTATTAATCATGGTAACGAGCGTGGCGTGCAGTTGGCGGCTGCTTGTAACCTTTGCCAGGTTATTCACATCCGCTTGCGAAATAATGCCAAAGGTTACCAGCCGAGCCAGCTGGCTAAAATCACTAGCCGAGAGCGGCACCTGGGCGAGGGCATCATTAAGTGCTGCAATGTTTTGCTGGGTGTCATCGATAGCGGTGAGTACGGCCAGCTGGGCACTGGGCGGAGCTTGCAAGCGCAACAGTTCAAGGGTCGCATACGTCCTAACTGCAGCTTTGCGGGCACCCGTCGCAGCAGATTTAGCTGGCTTTTTGCTGCTGTCTAACTGTTGGTTGAGGCTGGCAGTGCGTATTTGGTAGGCATTTTCATAGGTGTCGAGGAGGCTTGAAATTGTCGCCGCCGTTCTAGCCTGGTCTTTATTACCGACTTCGTTAGCCCGGTCGGCCACATAGGCCGCTTCGCTAACGCGGTTATTGGCGAAGTCCAGGCGCAGACTGTCACGCCAGCTAGGTAAAGGGGCCAGGTTGGAAAGCAAGGTCTCTTCACCACGCTTGATTGCATAGCCGAGCTGCCCGGGGGCAGCGGCAGCAAAAGTTGGCAACAGCCAAAACACTACCGCTACAATCACTACGGCTACGGCTGCCCAGACTTTTCGATCATGTGCGTAGGAAGACTTACTTAGTTTCAGGGCTCGCCGTTTTGTGGTTCGTGCCACTTTTTTCAGTTGGTGTCCAGCTGTTTTGACAGACTTCATTCTTCTTACAAGTTTATAACATAAGCATCTTAACTCATAGCAAATAGGTGCATAACTTTAAAAGCGGAGTATGCTAAGAGTAATAATATTAAGGAGTGGGATGATGAAAATGAACCTCGTCAGTAAAATTGTGTACACGTTACTTGTAATCGGTGGCCTTAACTGGGCGCTGATAGGATTTTTCAACTACAACCTGGTTGGTAAGGTGTTTAGCGTGGATGTTGCCCGCATCATATATTCAATAGTCGGCGTAGCTGCCATATATGGGTTATTTACAATCATAGGTATGAAGCCCCAACAGAAGTAACCACGTTCTCAAAAGATAGGGTTTTTATTTTATGTTTAAGTGCCGGTTGTCTCACTGCAGCAGCAGGCTAGTAATCTATCTTGGTTGTGCTAAACTGCCTATATAGGCAGCCGTTTTACAAGGGATAACAGGGGACACTATGGCAGATAAGCAATATAAGATTCTCATTATTGAAGATGAAGAAACACTGGGTGGCATTCTTAAGGACCTCTTTGAGAACGAGGGCTTTGAGGTAACACTCGCCAAAGATGGTGTTGAGGGGCTGATGATGGCCTTAGATAAGCAGCCGGATGTGGTGTTGCTCGACATTATCATGCCGAAACTCGACGGCTTGAACATGCTCAAACAGCTGCGCAGCTATGAGCGCGGTAAGGATATCCGGGTTATTTTCATGACCAACGTCAACGACACTAAAGAAGTGCACGAAGCACTGGCCAACGGTGCCCGCGATTTCCTGGTTAAGTCTGATTGGCCGCTATCCGATTTAGTTGATGCCGTACGCAAGCAACTTACCGAACCTGCCGACCACCTGTAATGTGAAACCATAAATAGGTGCCGCCTCCGCCAATGTCAGCAAACAAAGAACTCGCGGACTACAAACGTACACTCCGCACATATTTAAAAAAACTCAAGCCAATTTTTGCCAAGGCCTCAATTGGCGACTTCTCGGAAGATGTCGCCATCCCTGGCGATGACAACGAACTGACCATCTTCTTTGTTGGGGTGCAGATTATCCTTGATGCCATCCGTGAAAAAGAAAAAGAGACGGCCGAAGCCTTTAGCCGCCTGCACGAAGCCAATATCCAGCTGGCGCATGACAAAGCCTTGTACGAAGCTATCTTAAGCTCCGCCGCCGAAGGGATGATCGCCGTTGATAAACAGGGCCGCATCACACTTATTAACCAGGCGGCGGCAGATATGCTTGGGCTAGATGCCAAGGTAGTCATTGGCGTCAACTACTACGACCTGATTGTGACCAAGAACCGTGACGGCCAGGTTGTGCCAGTTGAGGAGCGGCCACTGAGCCAAGCCCTCAGGAAAGGCGAAAAGCACATCACCAGCTTAGCTGACGGCCTGCAGTATGCCACCAGTAGCGGCAAGTTGCTACCGGTGGCAATTACCGCTTCACCCATTAAGCTCAGGGGTGACATTGCCGGCGGCGTGAGCACTTTCCGCGATATCAGCGAAGAAAAACAGTTAGACCGCACCAAGAGCGAGATTATTTCTATTGCCTCACACCAGTTACGGACACCGCTGACAGCCATTAAATGGATTTCTGAGCAACTCACTTCCCCAAAGTCACGCTTTAGCCGCAGCAAACACAAACAATACGTCAACCAGATTTATTCCTCAAACGAACGGATGATTGCCCTGGTGAACGACCTGCTCAATGTGTCACGGATTGAGCTGGGCACCTTGTCGCTCAGTCCGAAGCCATTCGAGCTTAAGCACATGATTGATGACATCCTACGCGAGCTGTCCAGTCTGGTTAAGGCTAAGCACTTAAAGGTCAGTACCCATATTGCAAAAGGGCTGCAAGAGATTACTACCGACCCGCGCTACCTGCAGGTTATTACCCAAAACCTGTTGTCCAACGCGGTGAAGTATAGCCCGGATAGGCAAGCGGTCATTATCCACGCTGAAAAGCATGCAGGCAACCTCGTCATCAGCATCAAGGACCATGGTTGCGGCATCCCGGCCGACCAGCAAGACAAGATCTTTAGCAAATTATTCCGGGCCGACAACGCCCGTAAGCTGGTCAGCGAGGGTTCGGGCCTTGGCCTGTATGTTTGCAAGGCCATGGTTGGGCAGCTCGGTGGCAAGATTTGGTTCGAATCAACCGAGAATAAAGGCAGTACCTTTTACGCCCAGATACCGCTGGCGGCAGCTGAACCTAGCCCTGCAGCCACTTGATGGCCGCTTCGCGCTCCACAAAATATTTAATTTTCTTGCCCATACCGATGGCCATGAGCAGTAGCCGCGTACCGTGCTTCATGAGCGGGTTGTTGGGACCAAGCATGGCCACTTTTTCATAGCCCATGGTACGCGCCAGCTGGCTGACGGCTTGGCGGACAGCAGTATCGGTATTGCCCATCTGGGTCACGTCATCCAGTACCAGCAAACGCTTCTGTTGTTTCTTGAGGTCATCGAGCAAGACAATAATAATGTCGCCCATTGCCATAACCGACTGGTGGGTCTGGTCGCCAACCACGTGGATTTCGACAATGTTATCGTCGTTTAGAAAAACTTTGTTCTGGGTTGGTCGTGCCATCGCTGGACATTGTAAATAATCGGCGGCGTTTCGTCTATGGCTTATCCGCGGGGGCAGACAGTGTCCAGGTCAAGTACGTGCGAGCTGTCTTGCCACTGGACATATTCCGTCCCGCCGCCGGTAAAGTCATGGCCGTGGCAGTAGGCCAGGGCATCAGCGGCCGATCCCTGGGCGGTTGCATACCAGTTAGGTGCCTTGTTATGCCAACCGCCAGTGATTTCGTCCCACATGTGTGAGGTACTGTAAAAACCGACTTCGATTGATGACGGGCTGACACCCATGGCCTCCGCCTCATACTTTTTGATGGCGTCCATTTCACCCCGCAGGCTGCTGCGGTGTTCGGCAAGGCTGCCATCCCAGGAGTTGCCGCCCTCGACGTCTTCTTCCCATTCGTTGCTATACACCTTGTTGCTGGTGGCAAAAGCTACCGCGAACTCGCCGGCACTGTAACCATAGTTATAGGCTTGGCAGTCTTTATAATTGGGCTGGTTTGGCTTGCATGGCCTTGCAGTAATTTTGTCGTAGTTAGCGTGGTTATTATCGGCGTTGACGTAGAGCGCGAGCTTCGCCCCGGCAGCTTTGGCCTGAGCAACTTCCCAGGTAAAGCAGCCACTATTGTTGGGGTTGCCATCACGTTCGTTGGTAGTAAAGCTTTGGCCGCCATTGACGTCCACCAACAGTAACTTTGGATTATAGCGCGCAGTGTAAACTTTCAGGTTCACGGTGTTGCAATTGCTCTTAGGCCAAGCAAGGTCAATGCCAGAGGAATTGTCCGGCAGCCGCGGGGGTGGCGGTCCCGTATACCGAGCAATACGAGCTAGTAGATCCGGAAGACTCGGCCGGTTCGGCTGAGATGTAGACGGGGGGTGTGGTTTGGTCGGGACGACAGGTGGCTTGGGCGGCAACTCTGCATTCTTGGGTGGCAGCACGGGCGGCGTGCTATGCGGAAGAATACCCGAGCGCATACCATCACTAAAATGCAGGGCTACACAAGACTGGGCGCAGTGTTTAACACGCTCCGGCTTGGCGCCAGCCGCTGCCCAGGCAATATGCGTACCTTCCATAGCTACCGCAACACTAGCTAGGCCAATAATCGCAGTCGCCATACGGCTGTCCCGCAAGCGGCTTAACAGCGGTGCTCGTTCCTTATGTTTTGGAACAGGCGTTTCCAGCCTATGCTTCACAGTCTCATTGTAATATATTTCACAGCTAGTAGTGCGAAAATTAAGCTGCCTGATTGGCAACTAGTCCAATAAACGTGGGGGAATATTAGTAGCGGTTGCGGTCGTTGCCGCCACCGCCGAATGAACGGGGGCGCTCTTCGCGCGGGCGGGCTTCGCTGACAGCGATGCTACGGCCGGCCAATTCTTTGCCGTTCAGTTCGGCTACGGCCTTGGCGGCTTCTTCTTCAGAAGACATTTCTACAAAACCAAAACCCTTGGAACGGTTGGTGTCACGGTCGACAATGACCTGGGCCGAAACCACAGTGCCAAGGCCGGCGAAAAAATCGCGCAGCTCATCGTCGGTTACGGCGTATGCTAAACCGCCTACAAATAATTTAGTTGCCATTAACTTCTCCTTTTATTGCTCGAGAGGTGCTGGCAATCTCTTCCAGTCAGCTGCGCCCAAACGAAACGAACTTAATACTTAATCTAAAGCTACTAATTGGCAGCACCGTAGTTTAGTGACCGCATTATAGCATACCCGTGGCCCGGCGTATGCACGTTAAAATTGTCACAGCGGCGCACGCTATCAATTCATCTCTGTTATAGTGGTAACTATGCGCTATATCCTCACCAGCGGCTGGGATGATGGGATTGCCGACCTGAACCAACGGCTCGTGCATGAGCTGGCAGCCGGCAAACGGGTATTGTGGCTGGTAAGCGGCGGTTCGAACATACCAGCTAGTGTGCAGGTGATGAATACTATTTCTCGGCCGCTGAGCCAGAATCTGACCGTTATGTTGGCCGATGAACGCTACGGAGCGGTGGGCCACGCCGACTCCAACGAAGCCCAGATTATACAGGCCGGTTTCCGGCCGAAAGCCGCCCGCCTACTATCCGTTTTACAACCCGGCTTATCGCTGGCCCAAACCGCTGCCCAGTATGCGGCCATGGCCGGCCGGGCTCTTGCCGAAGCCGATTGTAGTATCGGCCAGTTCGGCATTGGCGATGACGGGCACTTGGCCGGCATTTTCCCACATTCACCAGCCGCTAAAGAACTGCACAAACTGGTGAGCGGCTACCGCCAGCCGCCCTTCCAGCGCCTAACGTTAACCTTTCCAGCTCTGCGCCAGGTGACGGCAGCTTATGTCTTTGCGTTCGGGGCAAATAAACATAAGGCACTTGCCAGTTTGCAGCAACAAACGTTACCATTAGAGGAGCAGCCGGCGCAAGTGCTGAAACAACTCAGCGAAGCGTATGTATACAGCGACCAGATAGGGGACTAAGAATGAAGATTGCGGTTCATGGACTGGGACGGATGGGTATGCAAATTGCCCGCAAGTTGGCCGAAAATGGCCACCAGGTGGTTGCCTATAACCGGAGCCCGGAGCCAATCCAAGAGGCCGTCGGCTACGGTGCCAGCGGCGCCGAGACCAAGCAGGCGGTGCTAGAGGTTTTCGGCGGCGACCAGGTTATTATCTGGCTCATGCTGCCGGCCGGGGTGGTTGATTCGCAAGTCGAGGAGTGGCTCTCCCTGGTGCCAAAAGGGAGCACTATTATTGATGGCGGCAATTCCGATTACCGCCTGACCCAAAAGCTCAACGATGTCGTAACTGCCGCCGGTTCTTCTCTTATCGACATCGGCGTCAGCGGCGGTGTTTGGGGCTACCAGAACGGCTTTTCGATGATGGTCGGTGGTGATAACCCTCAAGCCTTCCAAACTTTAGAGCCAGCCTTGCAGGTGCTGGCCCAGCCCGAAGGCGCCTACCACTATTTTGGTCCCAGTGGCAGTGGCCACTTCGTTAAAATGACCCATAACGCCATAGAATACGGCATGATGGAGAGTCTGGCCGAGGGCTACCGCATGCTCAAAGAAGGCCCTTATACAGACCTTGACCTGGCTGCTGCCGGAGAAGTGTGGCAGCACCACAGCGTCGTTACCTCGTGGCTGAATGAGCTGAGCCAAGCCGCCCTGGCAGAAAACCCCAACCTGGAGGGCATTGATGGCTACGTGGCCGAGAGCGGCGAAGCCCGCTGGACGCTGGAGACTGCCCAGGAACTCGGCATTCCCATGCCCTCCATCCAAGCCGCCTTCGACGTCCGCCTGGCCTCACAACAAGGCCAAACCAACTTTGCAACCAAACTCCTGGCAGCCATGCGCAATAAATTTGGTGGGCACCAGCTTAACAAGTAATGGCCGCCCAGCGCACCCTCGACCCCAGCATTATTGTCATCTTTGGTATTAGCGGCGACCTGTCGCAGCGCTACCTCTTGCCAGCGCTGTACCACCTCATGAAAGACAATTTGCTCCACGAGCAAACCGAGATTATTGGCATCAGCCGCAGTGACCTGACGACTGACCAGCTGCTTGGCCAGGTGGAACTCTGCGTC
This sequence comes from uncultured Candidatus Saccharibacteria bacterium, assembly GCA_964584135.1. Lineage (GTDB taxonomy): Bacteria > Patescibacteriota > Saccharimonadia > Saccharimonadales > UBA4665 > CAZOYN01. Next base: position 14,690 of record CAZOYN010000009.1, read on the forward strand.
AATGAAATTGATAAAGTCTGCGATCCAGAGGTGCTTGGCCGTCTGCACGACCGCTTGCGGATGGTCCAAATGGACCTGACCAGCCCTAGCGATTACGAAGAGTTGCTTGTCAAACTAAACACAATCGAAGCCGAGAAGGGCGTGTGCCTAAACCGGCTTTATTATCTGTCGATTCCACCGCAAGTCTATAGCTCAATTGTGTCGCTCATGGGCCAAGCCGGCCTGAGCGGCAGCTGCCCGCACAATAACGCGGCTACCCGGTTACTTATTGAAAAACCGTTTGGTTACGACCTGGCTTCGGCCAAGGAGCTGATTGCCAACACCACAGCCGTATTCAGCGAAGAGCAGATTTACCGCATTGACCACTACCTCGCCAAGGAAACAGTCCAGAACATCGTAACCTTCCGCTTCCAGAACCCGATTTTTGAAGCCCTGTGGGACGCCCGGCACATTAGTGGCATTGAAATTAGTGCCAGCCAACAGATAGGTATAGAGGGCCGGGCCCGTTTTTACGACCCGCTGGGAGCACTGCGTGACTTTATCCAAAGCCACTTGTTGCAGTTGCTGGCTCTAGTCACAATGGACCGGCCAACCGAATTTACCGGCGAGCACATCCATGCCGCCAAACAAGCTGTTCTGGAGCGGGTTGCCGCTATCGCCGCCGACCAGATCGATAAGCTGGCCGTCCGCGGCCAGTACGCAGGCTACCGTGAGGAGGTCGCCAACCCCTCGTCAAACACCGAAACCTTTGCCAGCATCAAACTCAGTGTCGCTAACGAGCGCTGGCAGGGTGTGCCCATTACTCTCTGGACCGGCAAGGCCCTGGCCGATACCAAAACTGAAATCTGCGTTAACTTTGAAGATGCCGCCAATAAAACCAACCAGTTGCGGTTCCGGATACAGCCCAATGAAGGCATCGAAATCGACTTGCTGGCTAAAAAGCCGGGGTTTGATTACGAAGTACAGCCGGTAGCTATGGACTTCACTTACCAGCAGGACTTTACTGAACCGGGCCACCCCAACGCCTACGAACGGGTGCTGGTGGACGCCGTCCGTGGCGACCGCACGCTGTTTGCCACTAGTCAGGAAGTGCTGGAGAGTTGGCGGATTGTCCAGCCAGTTATTGAACACTGGCAAGGCTCCGGCGAGGGGTTGGTCCTGTATGCCCAGGGCACCGATCCGCAAAGCCTGCTGCGGTCTGTATACTAGTAGCTATGCCTGATTACGCCAAACAAGCCCTGGAGCGGCACAAACAGCTGCGAGGCAAAATCGCTATTAGCCTCAAAGACACGCTCGACACCAAAGACCAACTGAGCACCTATTACACGCCAGGCGTGGCGGCCGTCAGCAGCTACGTGGCCGAGCATCCGGCCGAAACCCGTGATTATACCTGGACCAATAACTGCGTAGCCGTCATTAGCGATGGCTCGGCCGTTTTGGGGCTGGGCAATATCGGGCCGCAGGCTGCGCTGCCGGTGATGGAAGGCAAGGCCATGCTGTTTAAGCACTTTGCCAGCATCGACGCCGTACCAATTGTGCTGGATGTACACACGCCAGACGATATCGTGGCCGCCGTTTTAGCTATTGCTCCCAGTTTTGGCGGCATCAACCTGGAAGACATCGCCGCACCACAATGCTTTGAAATTGAAGAACGGATTAAAGCGGCGCTACCGATTCCCGTCATGCACGACGACCAGCACGGTACAGCCATTGTAACTTTGGCCGGGCTCATCAACGCCTGCAAAATAACTGGCCGCAAGCTGTCTAATTGTAAAATTGTACTGGTTGGCTCTGGTGCCGCCGGCACAGCCATCGCCAAACTTTTACACGGCTATGCCAAGCCCGAAATTATCGCCGTAGACAGTAAGGGTATTTTGTACGCTGGCCGCCAAGGCATTAATGATGAAAAGCGCAAATTACTGAGCTTCACCAACCCCCGCGGGTTGCAGGGCAGTTTGGTTGACGCCATAAAAGATGCCGATGTGTTTATTGGTGTTTCGCAGCCCGGTATTCTAACGGGGGCTATGGTCCGAACTATGGCCCCACAGCCGATCATCTTTGCCATGGCCAATCCCACACCAGAAATCATGCCTGACGAGGCATTGGCCGCTGGGGCAGCCGTGGTGGCCACCGGCCGGAGTGATTTTCCCAACCAGGTCAACAACGCCCTGGCATTCCCGGGTATTTTCCGGGGCGCGCTCGACAACCAGGTACGCACGATTACCGACGAGCACAAAATGAGAGCCGCTGAAGTCATTGCCAGCCTCGTCGATACACCAGCAGGTGACAACATCATCCCGGCGGTTACCGATTCTCGGCTGGTGCCGGCAATTGCCGCGGTCATAAAGTAATCGTATAATCGTAAGTAGTGATTACATTCTTCCAAGCCATTATTTTGGGGTTGCTGCAGGGGGCAAGCGAGCTGTTCCCAATCTCCAGCCTCGGCCACTCAGTGTTGCTGGCCTGGCTATTCAACTGGCACGCCATCCTGGCCGACCAAAGCAAGACCGAGTCATTCTTTTTATCATTTCTGGTCATCTTGCACGTTGCCACCGCCACCGCGCTGCTGATCTTTTACCGCCACACCTGGGTACGGGTCATCAAAGGCTTCTTTAGTTCGCTCAAAACCCGTAAGCTGGAGGGCGCCGATTCCCGCTTGGCTTGGCTGCTAATCGTGGCCACTATCCCCGCCGGCATTACGGGCCTGACTTTTGAGCACTTACTGCGCACCCAGTTTGCCAAGCCGCTGTCGGCGGTTATTTTCTTGATTATCAATGGCTTTATCTTGTTGGCCGGCGATCATTACCAGCGTAACCGGCCACGGCAACGCTTGGCCCACAATTTAGACGCTACTACCGGCCAAGTCACCAGCAAGCTGACATTTTGGCGGGCCGGGATAATCGGCCTGGCCCAAGTCGGCGCGCTGTTTGCCGGCATTAGCCGGTCGGGTATTACCATGGTCAGCGGCCTGATGAGCGGCTTGAACCACGAAGATGCCGCCCGTTTTTCGTTCCTCTTAGCCACCCCGATTATCTTTGGCGCCGGACTCATTAAATTACCGGACTTCTTTAGTAACTTAGATGCCGGGGTACGCGGACAGATATTGGCCGGTGGCCTGGCGGCCGGCGTGGCGGCCTACTTTACCGTGAAGTACCTCGATAAATATTTTCAGAATAAAACCCTACGGCCGTTCGGCCTGTACTGTATTGGCGCTGGCATAGCTATGTTGTTGCTGGGACTGCTGCGGGGACACTTTTAGCATATGCTCGTTGACTTGTTGATAGTGACTTTCGCTATCAGCGCGGTCTACCGGGGGCACGAAATTGGTTTCGTGCGCCAACTTACTTCGACACTCGGCTTTTTTGGCGGCCTATTTTTAGGCGCCTGGCTGGAGCCGCACACCGTCAGGCTGGTCCACACCCAGCCCAGCCGGGCCCTCGTAACACTGCTGACCACCCTCGGCTTCGCCCTGGCTTTACTGACGCTTGGCGAGTTCATTGGCATTGTATTGAAACACAAAGTTTTGTTTAAACGCCTCAATGTCTACGACAATATCGTCGGCTCAGTTATTAGCGTCGTGTCACTACTCATCAGCATCTGGTTGACGGCCGCGGTGATCGCCGCCTTGCCATTCCCCAGCCTGCAATCCGACTTGCGCGGCTCGCGCATTGTCAGCGAGCTCAACAAAATCCTGCCCTCGGCGCCAAACCTCATCGCCGATCTCGGCCGTCTCATTGACCCGAACGGCTTCCCGCAGGTCTTCTCTGGCAACGAACCAACACCGCGGAACATAAACCTGCCCGACCTGGGCGAGCTGCAGGCGGCCGTCCAAAAAGACAGAGCTTCGGTCGTGAAGGTTGAAGGCCAGGGCTGCGGTGGGGTGGTGGAAGGTTCCGGCTTTGTGGTCGGGAGTAATCTTGTAGCCACCAATGCCCACGTGGTGGCCGGCATTAGCCAGCCGTTCGTGCAGGACGCCAACGGTACCCATAGGGCCACTGCCATTTGGTTCGATCCCAACCTTGATTTTGCAGTTTTGCAAGTTAGCAACCTGGCCGGGCCAGCACTGCCAATCAACGCCGCCCGGGTTGACCAGGGTACGCCGGCAGCCGTACTTGGGTATCCAGGTGGTGGTTCCTTTACTGCCGGCAGCGCCGCGGTGATGGATGAATTTACCGCCGTTGGCCGCAACATTTATGGCCGGGGCGCCACCACACGTGAAGTCTACGAACTGGCGGCCGATGTCATTCCGGGCAACTCCGGCGGGCCATTGGTAGCCAAAGATGGGTCCGTAATTGGCGTCATCTTCGCTGAATCAACTAGCTATAACCATGTGGGCTACGCCCTCACAGCCGACCAGGCCGTGACTGAGATTAACCAGGCTCAGAACCACAACCAAAGCGTCAGCACCGGGAGCTGCGCCGAATAACTATTCGCTGCGCAAGGCCTCAATCGGGTCTTTGCGGGCCGCCTTTAGCGCCGGCACCGACCCAAAGACCACGCCCACCAGCAGCGACACCCCGCTGGCTAGCAGCACAACCTGCCAACTGATGGCCGGCCTGATATTCGTAAAGACCCGTAAGCCAATATCAATGCCGAAGGCCAACGCGATGCCAATCACCCCGCCGGTCAAGCTTAATAGGCCTGATTCAATAATAAACTGGCTCAGGATCTGGCCGTTGGTGGCGCCAATGGCCTTGCGGATACCGATCTCATGCATGCGCTCGGTCACCGATACCAGCATGACGTTCATAATGCCAATGCCGCCCACCAGCAGGGAAATGGCGGCGATGCCGGCAATCAGGCGCGTCAACAACTCCAAAATGCTGTTACTCGAGGCCAGGTTCTGGTTTTGCTTGAGCACACTAAAGTCGGTTTGGCCGCCGTGCAATTGGTTCAGGCTATGGGTAATGGCCGCGACGGTTTTATCGGCTTGCTGGGCGCTTGATGCCCGAGCCAGGATCTCATACGTTGGGGCGGCGCCATTACTGATGGTTTCGGCTGTATCATAGGGGATGAAGATGGCGTTGTTAAAGTCCGCCTCCTGGCTGAGCGGCGTGGAGTCAAAGGAATTAAAGATACCGCGGACAATAAATTGCTGGCCATGAAAGCTAAAACCTCGGCCCAACGGCACGTCTTCATTGAACATTTTTTGGGCTGTCCGGGCCCCGAGCACGGCGGTGTTGAGGCCGGTATCTTCATCGCTCAAAAACGTCCCGTAGGCAAGCGATTGGTTAATCAGGCTGGGCAGCGCGGGCGTGGTGCCAATGACTAAGCCATCAGTGTACTTTCCATTGTCGCCACTCGGCGTCCCGGCCACGGCCGCTAGTGGAGCCGCTGCTGCCACGCCTGGTGCCTGAGCCACGCTATCGGCATCTTTAGGCGTCAGCGAGCCTGTAATATTTAAGCCAGATAGTAAACTGACGTTATCGGCCGCCACATTAGAGCCGGTGTGCAGCTGCGCCGGCCGGATGGTGATCAGATCCTTGCCCATGTGGTGAATCTGGCCGCTAACTTGCTGTTTGATGCCTTCGCCAATACCGACCACCGTGATGACTGATGTCACACCAATAACCACGCCTAACATGGTCCAAAAGCTACGCATCCGGGCTCCGCGCACGGAGTCAATGCCGGCTTTTAAATGGCCTCGGGTCAGGGATTTCATGGTTTGGCCTTTCGGGTGGTTTTTTGCTTGGCTGATTTGCGTTTTTTGCGCGCAGCCGGCGCCGTTGGCAAGGCCTTCATCAGCGCCGATACCCCGGCTAATTCATCTTCTTCGGTGGTGACAGGCAGGGTATACAGCACCTTGCGCGCCGTACTGGCCACCCGGCCGAGGGCAGTTTTTTCGTCGTGGATGACCTGGCCGTCATGCATGTAGACCACCCGTGTGGCGTAACGGGTCAGCTCCGGGTTGTGAGTGACAAACAAGATGGTGTTGCCTTGTTTGTGGATGTCAGCCAATAGTTCCATTACTAGCCGCGAGCCAGCGCTATCCAGGTTGCCGGTGGGCTCATCAGCAATAATAATCTTAGGGTCGTTAACCAGCGCCCGGGCAATCGCCGCGCACTGGGCCTGGCCGCCGCTGAGCTGGCTCGGCAGATAATATTCGCGGTTTTGGACGCCAACCCGCTCCAGCACAGCGCTGGCTTGCTTGAGCCGCTTGGTCAGGGTCAGGCCTTTATAAGCTAGCGGCATGGCCACATTCTCTAAGGCGGTCAGCCGCGGCAACAAGTTAAACGACTGGAAAATAAAACCAATCGTGTCACGCCGGATCTTAGCCGCCTGCTTGTCCCGCAGCCGCGAAACCAGATGGTCGTCCAACCGGTAACTGCCGTGGCTTGGCCGGTCAAGCAAACCGATGACATTCATCAGCGTGCTCTTGCCGCAACCACTCGGCCCCATGACCGCCACGAACTCGCCCTTGTCAATGCTAAGGCTGACTTCGTCCAACGCCAGGGTCGTGGCATCGCCGAAGCCGTACAGTTTACTGACGTCCTGCAGTTCTATTAAGGCCATTCGTGCATCTAGTTTAACCCCAAGTTTGCATTTGCCGCAAGGTGTTTTTCGAATAATTTTGACGTATAATAGCCCCGTTGCGGAGGGGTCGCCTAGTGGCCTATGGCGCTCGCTTGGAAAGCGGGTTTACCCGAAAGGGTATCGAGGGTTCGACTCCCTCTCCCTCCGCCAGATCTTAATTGTTTAATATCAATTTGTATTTTTTGCAATGAGAATTTATAATTAACAGGGTGTTGTGCTCGTTCATACCAACTATGGAATAGAGAGAATTATCATAATGGTAGGTGAAGTAACCAGACAACCTGAAGATGAACCGGATGCCCCAGTAAGCCCAGCGGATATTGGTGACCTAACCCGTACTACGCCCATTGAACGACCGTCTATATTAGACGATAACTTAGAAGTCACTCCCCCAGAGACTACGCGTCTTAGTGTAAATTTAAATCGTGAAGCAGGGGAAGCGCTCAAGGAAATTGCAGAACGTCGGGGAATGTCAATCACTGAAACAGTCCGACGCGCAATCGGCGCCCTAAAGTTCGTTGAAAACGAAATACAGCAAGGCAAGACGATCCAGACTACTGACGGAAAGAAAGTACGCGAAATTCATTTCTTATTTTAGGCGGTTGCTAACTTTACATGAGCTTATTTAGTAAAAAGTGTGCCTAGTCGAGTTTGGACTAATCAAATCAATCGTGCTGGGACGTTGATACAGATGATACAATAGTTATTAATAGGAGTTTATATCTAGAGACTAGATAGGAGGATTAAAATCATGGCACAACCTAATCCTGAGGGAGAATCTGGCCAGCGCGAGTTAGGTCCCGACAGCACAGTAGCCGCTGAACAACTTGGCGATTTAGCTTGTAGCGGCGCGGTAGACCAAGAACGAGAGGAAGAAACAATAGAAACAAGCTACAAAAGCAGTGACGTTATACGTTTACCTGTAAATATTAACGGTGATTGTGCTAATGCGCTTAAAGAAATTGCCGCACAGCGAGATGTCTCCATTACTGAGGTTATTCGTCGTTCAATTGCTATTATGAAATTTGTTGAAGATGAAACACGAAAGGGTAACCGCATCCAAGTCGTGACTCCTGAGGGCACGAGAGAGGTCGAGCTTATCGGTAGCCGCAGGTCTTGGTGGGGACGTCGCCGAAAAACATCATAGTTTTTAGAAATCTTATCTTATAGTAGTGCCGGTTGGCTGGCCGGCGGCGGCGTGGGCGATATTGTCGGGCTGCATGGCATCAAAGACAATGATTGGCAGCTGGTGGTCCATGGCCATTGCCAGGGCAGCCTTGTCCATGACTTGGATGGCACCGTCTGAGACAGCCTCCTGGAATGACAATTGTGGAATTTTTTGGGCGTCGGGAAATTGCACCGGGTCTTTATCATAGACGCCGTCCACCTTGGTGGCCTTCAACACCACTTCGCAGCCGAATTCGAGCGCTAAAGACACGGCAGCGGTATCGGTAGTCACGTACGTACGGCCCATGCCACCGGCCGCCAACACGACGTGGCTCATCGCCAGATATTTCTCGGCCGTCCGGGGGATGAGCGGTTCGGCCACTTGCTCAGCAAAAATACTCGATAGGCAGGTGGCTGGCACGCCCTGCGATTCAAAAATATCGGTCAGGGCCAGGGCGTTCATCATCGTGCCCAGCATGCCAATCTGGTCAGCCGTAACCCGGCTGATGCCATGGCCGGCTAACTCCGCCCCCCGGACAAAGTTGCCAGCGCCCACCACCACGAGCACTTGCGTGCCAGCATCGGTAACCTTTTTGACCTCTTGGGCCAGCCAGGTACCCACTTCGGGGTCAATCCCACCGGCCAGTTGGCCAGCCAGTTGCTCGCCAGAGACTTTAAGTAGCACACGTTTGTACATTGGTTACCAGTCTAGCAAACGACCACTGATAAAGCTATACTGGGGCCATGCTTAAGCTCTACTCTTGGAACGTTAATGGCATCCGGGCAGTTATGAACAAAGGCCTGCTGCAACCCTTTTTGGACGCTGAGCAGCCCGACATCCTGTGCCTTCAAGAGATTAAAGCCAAGCCCGAGCAATTTAACCTGGACCTGGACGGCTACGATGCTTTTTGGTACCCAGCCGACAAGCCGGGTTACAGCGGTACTGCCATTTTAACGAAGCTAAAGCCCTTGCAAGTTATTAATGGCTTTCCTCAAGATGTTATTAAAAAATACCAAGTGACCGGGGATGTCTATGGCAACCCCAATGAGGAGGGCCGGGTGGTAGCCGCCGAGTTCGAAAAATTTTGGGTCGTTACCGTCTACACCCCCAATGCCAAGGATGACTTGAGCCGCATCCCGCTGCGTCACAAACACTGGGATCCGGCCTTTTTGGCCTACTGCCAGCAGCTCGAAACAACCAAGCCCGTGGTTTTTTGCGGCGACCTGAACGTGGCCCATACCGAGCTCGACCTGGCCAATCCCAAGCCTAACGTTGGCAAAAAAGGCTTTACGAGCGAAGAGCGAGAAGGTTTCCAAAACTTCGTGGACGCCGGCTTTGTTGATACGTTTCGCTTATTCAAGCAAGGCAATGGCTACTACACCTGGTGGTCACACTTCGCCAACGCCCGGGCCCGCAACGTCGGTTGGCGCATCGATTACGTGCTGGTTTCGGCCAGCTTAAAAAGTAAAGTCACGGCGGCCGACATCCACCCCAAAGTCATGGGCTCCGACCACTGTCCAGTATCTGTTACACTAGATATGTAACAGGGAGGCGGCAAAGTGAAGCAACTGACTGTATTATTCTTAGTCGAGAAAGATCGGCTGCTGCTGGCCATGAAAAAACGCGGCTTTGGTGAAGGCCGCTACAACGGCGTCGGTGGCAAAATTGAGGCCGGCGAAAGCCCAAGGCAGGCAGCCATCAGC
>CAZOYN010000010.1:0-23418 GCA_964584135.1 uncultured Candidatus Saccharibacteria bacterium
ACATCTCCGGATCAAAGCATAGTTAGCTGCTCCCCGGAGCTTATCGCAGCTCCTCACGTCCTTCTTCGGTATCTTACGTCAAGGCATCCTTTGTGCGCGCTTGAGTAACTTTTTACGTTCGACTGAACAACAGCGGTGAAGCTATTATTCAGCCAGTGCAATTGACTAGTTATTGGTACCTACATGTGCGGTTGCCAATAGCCGTTTGTCTAATTTGCTTCTCTCTTACCTACTTGTTAAATTGCGAAACCCAAGCGTTGGTCATCTTTGTGTAACGCCTTGAAAGCGTCACCCTAACTGATCCTCGCGGCTTGAGTTTACGTTTGAAGCCCTTCCGGGTTGGCGCAGCGCCAGCGTGCCTCTACCTAAACTCAAGCAACCTACATGATACCAAAAATAACAGAGGCGGTCAAGCCACAGCCGCTGTAAAACAAGCTACACTTTGGCAGGTGAAAGTTGGCTTTGCCCGGCCGGCTGGGCAGGAATATCAGCGGCGCCCGCGGCCTGCCCCCGCTACCAGCTGTCCGCTGCGTGTCGGCTAGGCCTGGCTCTTGGGTTTCCAGGTTATTGCAAAGGGCTATCCAGGGGGATTCCAGGGATATTTGCGGGTAATTCCCTGCGTATATACCTGGGTTTGCCCTGGGATACCCTGGTTATCTAACGGAGATCTGCAGTATGGGCCCCAAAGGACTCAAAAAAGAATCAAACAAAGAGAACAGACCAAACATTTAATATATAGTTAATGTTGGTTTGCCATAATAGCTGATATGAAGGTTGAGATAGTGCTCGCGGCCGATGTAAAACAGGCAGCCGAAGCCCGGGCCCGCGACCAGGGATATGCCTCGTTGGCCGCAATGCTCAAAGTGGTGGCAACCCAGGCGGCCCACAAAGCTCAGGCGGCTGGCTTGGTGCCAGCGGCTATAACCCCAACAGCAGCAGCCCAAGCCAGCCCACCATTCCAAGCCAGCCCACCGTCGCAACCTATGACTGCCGCCGAGGAGGCCCAGGCTGCCCAAAGGCGAGCTTGGCTCAAGAAGCGGGAAGGTTTACCAACCCCCGACCAGGTGGTGTCGGACAATCCGCACATTTACCCCGAGGACCTCTATAACTCTGACCTGGAGCTATACAAGGTCTTTCTAGACAGTGGCGTCCTGACAAGGAGCCTGAGCAAGTAGTGAATAGCTGGGCGTAACCAGTTTGCGCACCCCGCCCTTCTATTATTGGACGATGAAGTACTCGAAGCTATAGCTGGTGTTGGGCAGTGGGATGTTGGCAAGAGAGACGGTAAAACCTGTGGTACTGACATTGCTCGGGTAAACCAACATCGGCGCACTTTTGCCATCGGCGGGAGTCAGTAAGATGTGTGGGGCTTTGCCGTAAGCCTTATTGAAGGTGATGGTAACCATGTCGCCAGCTGTTGGCCCATTTATGGCCGGAGCCGTCCCTGTTGCAGCCTTGGTCGGGTCGCCGCTCAGCAGCGTGATTGTGCCGCTCGTATCATTGCCGTCTATGCTGACGCTGGCATTACTACTGCCGGCAGCAGTCAGTACTTGCGCCCCGGGCGTGTTACCAGCAGTTATAATATGCCCGTTAACTGTTATGTCGGCAACGCTGGTCAAGCCGGTAACTGTGAGGTTGCCTTGGAACGTCGCATCACCCTTCACCGTTAAGGTGCTGTCGAAAGTGGCGGCGCCAGTAACCTCGAGCGTGGCAAGCTTGGTACCACCAGATACGTTCAGATTATTAAAGGTGGCTGTTGTACCCTGGACGCTGTCGGCGGTTAAGGTACCTGTTTGGACACTACTGAAAGTACCCTGGTTCGGTTGGATCTGGTTGGCATCATTGACCTTATCAAAGGCACCGTATATCACAGATACGGAGGTGTATTTGTAGCCATTAATCGTAGTGGTTACCGTACTCCAGTCAATGTTCTCGGCAGCCCTCGCAAAAATGTGGCTTACTGACGACGACGCATCATCTTTCATGGCATAACCAGCTACATCTGAGGTAATAAGTGGATCGCCGACACTAATATTGCTGCCACCACCTTGATCCACAACCCAGCTGGTACCGTTACCAGCAGCCATAATGAGGTACGGGTTGGCATTTGTATACGGTTGTGAGGGATCAAGCAATGCTAAGTAATTTCCTAAAACGTTTGGTTGGTTTTTGGCATTGCTTGGCGTAACGCCATAGATAGCTTCAGCCTTAGGATCACCATGCTCATGATCTACTACACCCGTATTAACGGTGACTTCGCCCATTTGTTCGGCTCCCCCTAATAACTTCGTATAGTGTGAGCCGGTAAAGGCATTGTATGAAGTTGTTGCTCCTGCAATAGATATCGAACCTTGGACGGTACCGCCACTGGCAAACGAAACTACACCGCCGTCATTACCGCGGTCAAAAATCGCTACCCCACCAGAGGCTGAAAAAACGCTAAGAAAGAAACCGGTATAGGTACTCGTCGTATTAATAGACACATGGCCATTCGCATCAATCCGGGCAGATTCGGCGTTATTGTTATAGAACTGCAATAGCCCATCGGACGCTGAGTTTATACCTGTATCGTTGTCACCCACCGCCAAGTCTATCGTTGGAGCTGCCAGGGTGCCATGCCGACCGTTTATGAAAGCAGACCCTCGCACATCCAGTGTGGCAAATGGTGCGGCAGTACCAATACCAATGCGGCCATTAAGCGTATCGGCATCAAATAGGTTGCTCGTAGCAGCAGCATTCTGTATCTGGAAGGCGGTAACGCTATTAGAAGCGTTACTAAACACCGTGGGGCTATTGATAAAACCGTCTACGTTTAAGCCAGCAAGTCCTAGATACGGAACCTGGGTTGAGCCAGCAACAACCTGGACTGCATCTACATACATTAACGTACTAGTGGTGCCCGGGCTTATGACAATGGTAGCGACGCCTGTGCTGCTTGGGGTAAATGTACACCAGTAACGCTGGGTATTTGCAGATATAACACTGGTGGAGTTTAACGTACAGCTGGTGCTCAGCGTAATGCCACTAATGGTAACACTGAGGGTATTGAAAGACCCTCCTCCCATGGCAGAGAAGCTTAATTGGTATGCCGTGCCGCTATTGAGGCTCGCATTCGTACTTACTTGGGCACCGCCACTGGCCAAAAAAGCACTTGTAGTAACATCCATAGCTAAGGTACCGCTGTAAGCACCGGTATTACCACTGGCAAGGGTCGCCCCGCCTGAAGATGTCCAGCCAGTTAAAGAGGTTTCAAAATCGGAGTTAGTAATGTAGTTATTGGTACTTGTCGGGTTGACCGACAGGATATTATCGCCAAGCGCAGTTTGCACCTGGAATTCAGTACTACTGCCACTAGTTTTTATGCGTAATCCAGCACTGGCACCAGACCCTTGGACATCAAGCGTATACAGAGGGGTCCCGGTACCTATTCCAACATGGCTATTTAAAGTGTCTACTATGAGGGCGTTTGAAGTCCCGGCTGAATTCTGGACCTGGAAGGCAGTGGTGGAATCGTTGGTATTTTTGAAGAGTGTTGGGTCGTCTACGACACCACCAAATTCAAGCGCATTCGTGTACTGGGGCAGGACGTTTGAACCAGAGGCTACCTGTACATCATCCAGATACATATGCTGGCTCAGTGTCGTGGAGGTAATACTAATAGCCGTGATGTTGCTGGTCGTAAATATGAAGGTACAGTAGTAACGGGTAAAGCCAGTCGTGACCACGCTGAAGCTGTTGAGCGTACAAGCCTGGGTTATGGTACCACCAGTAAAGCTCACCGCCAGGCCAGACAGGGCCGCCCCACCCATGGCGTAGAAACTCAGGGTATAAGTACCGGGTGTGAGGGCACTACCAGATAGCCCGCTGCTGGTTATCTGGGCACCAGATGGTGAAGCGGTCCCAAGGGTGACGTCCAGTGCACCGGTGCCGCGGTAGATGTTAGCCGAGGTGGTTGTCCGGGTAATGCTTGCACCGGTACCGGTGGCGCCCCAGCCGGTAGTGTTGATTTCGAAGTCAGGGTTGGTAACCAGGTTGGATGACTGCGTAATGGTGGTATCAACCTGCAGCGCATTTACTCCGCTGGCATTCTGGACCTGGAAAGCAGTAGCCGAGTTAGTAGAAGTTTTAGCGGTTATGCTGGCGCTGGAACTATTGGTTGTCAGGTTGATGTTGCCCGTGCCGGAGCTGAGATTGAGGGCACCCGATCCTTGGGCGGTGATAGCCAAAGCTGTGCCACTGGCACTTTGAACGGTGCCAGTACCAGTAAAGCTTAGGGTAGTGCTGTTGAGCGTTGTGCCAGCAACGTTTAGGCTGGTACCAAAGTAACCTGTCCGGAAGGCATTGGTGGTCACGACACCGAGGTCAATAGTATTGTTAGCATTCGGCTGCACGAGGTTATTGACCTGAAGGTTGGCGTTTTGGATGGTGAGCGTTGAGGCGCCGCCCTGCAACGTAACGGTTGAGCCGGAGTTGGTTGAGCCGATGGTGATGGCCTGGCTGGCTCCGGTAGCCGTGCCAATACCGATAGTGGAGGTAAAGGCCGAGGCGCCAGTAGCACCGATGCTGATAGTCTTGGCGCCGGAGTTGGTGTTGCCAATATTAATGCTACCCGCGCCGCTGGTATCGATTTGCACGAAGCTAGAAGCGGCCGCGGTTAAGGTCACGCCGCCGCCCGATGATCCCACCGAGACGCTGCTTGGGCCTTGCAAGGACAACGTTTGGGAAGCTGCCGCGCTGATCGTGGCCGTGCCGGCGGCACCGAAGGTAAGCGTGCTACTGTTAAAGGTGTTGGTGTTATACGTACTGCTGGTAGTTATAGCACCCGTATTGCTCACCTGGAACTGGCTCGTAGAGCCGACGCTTAGTAGGGCGCTGGGGTTGGTCGTACCGATGCCGACGAGGCCAGTACTGGTTATCCTCATCCATTCTGCCATTGTTCCAGACGCTTGGTTAGTCGCGAACTGTAAGTAACCGGCGTAATTGGCACTAGTGCCATTTTCCTTTCGGCCAGCAATTGAACCAAAAGCAATCTTGGCGCTATCGCCAGACGAGCCTCCCAGTAAAAGAGAGCCGCCCTTGTCCGCGGCCAAGCTATCGGTAGTACCTAGATAGACTGCGCCGGTTGCGGCTCCATTATTAACAACTTGGTTGGCAAAACGGACATCTAAAGCACTTGACGGCCCGGCCGTGCCAATCCCAATCCGGCTATTCAGGGTGTCGGCCACAAGTAAGTTGCTGGTGCCGGCGGTATTTTGTATTTGGAAGGCGGTGGTGGAGTTACTGGCATTCTGGAACGTAGCCGCGCCGGTGTTGCTGAGGCTGGCTACGGTCGTACCGTTGGTGCGAATGTTCAGGCCATTATTATCATTAGTGCCGAGGGTGGCTGTAGCCCCGAAGCTATTGCCGCCCTGGACAAAGGCTGCCGCGCCGGTGGCGCTGGTGGCAAAGCCACAGGCTGCCGAGCTTTGGAGACAGACGGTGCCGCCAGCCCCGGCTGTGTCGGGTATAGTAATCATCGCACTGCCCACCGTCAGTGCAGCTGTTTGCAGGGTAACCGAGCGGTTGTCAGTAGTACCATCGGAGAGGACTAGCTTACCTTGGGTAACCGTGCCGCTGGCAGCAATCCGGCCAAGGGTCAATTGGTTGCCAACATTGTTGAACAAAGCGTTGACGTTGCTGCTACCATCTTGGATTTGGAGGGCATTACCAGTACCGTTGTTCTGGATAAGCGCCACCGCACCGCTAGCGTTAGCGTACTGCTGGTTCAAGCTCAGTATGTTGGATGTGTCCGTACAGGTCCCGCCGCCACTGGTACTACAGGTGGAAGACAGGCTGGCTACCGCGCCCTGTACGGTGAAGGTGTTGGCGCTGGTCACACTGTTGGTACGAGCCAGCTTGAGGAGACTGCCAGTATCAGTAATGGTAGCGCCAGTTAAGGTACGGGTTGGGGCGACGTTAATCAGGTTGCCGGTGTAGGCCGAGAGGGCACCAGAGGCTGTACCAGTTACATTGAGGGCACCCTCCGTTGTGGCAGTCAGTGAAGTGGTGTTGAACAGTAGGCCGGTAGCCGTAGTGGTGTTGGTACCACCTAAGTTAAGGCCTGTGCCGGTAGTCAGGCCAGTGCCGCCGAGGACTGTGCCGGTGGTGATGGTGTTCGAGTTTATAGCGGTGCCAGAGGTGACGTTGCCTATAGTAATCGCCGTGCCGGCGGCTGAACTCTGGATAGTATTGGTACTGCCGGTAGTGTTGCCAATGGTGATTGCGGTGGCATTCGTGATACCCAAGTTAATGCTGCTGGTACCGGCTCCAGTCTTAGCGCCGCTGTCCAGTTGTAAGGTGCCGCCGTTGTTACCGCCAGAACCACCGGCGTCACCACCTTGGAGAATAAGGTTCCCGCCGGCGCTGCCAGTGGTGGCGGTGGCGCCAGCGCCGCCCTTAATGGTTAGCTGGGCACCGGCTGTACCAGCAGCACTGCTGGCAGAACCAAGTACGCTAAAGGCGTTCGGGGTAGCTGTACCGGTCGTAGCGGTAGCGTTACCCAAGATCAAGTTATTGGCCGTGTCAAAGAAGGCGCGGCCGTTAGGGCCAGAGGTCCCCGTAACAAACTGCAGGCCATTGGCATCCAGCGTGCCCAATACGCCAGTCGCCCCAAAGCTGTTGCCGCCCTGGACAAAGGCGGTACCACTGGCAGTTGTTTGGCAGGCAGCAATGATGTTAGAGCCGTTACGGCAGAGATACGTAGCCGTGTTGGTGGTGCCGAGCGTACTCAACGTTAGTGCCTGGCTCACCGTCACCCCACCACCAGATTGTAAGGTAGTGGTGCCGCCGGTAGTGCTACCAATAGACAGGTTCTTAGAGTTAGCGTTGGTACCAATACTAATGGCGCCAGTGGTGCCGGAGTCAATCGTCACCGTACCGGTGGTGCCAGATTGCAATGATAGGTTGATACCAGCGGCTGAAGCGATAGAGGCGCCACTGCTGAGGAGGATGGCAGTACCACTCGTGGTACCACTAATATTAATGCCGGTGCCGTTGCTAACTTGGCTAATATTCAGTAAAGCAGCAGTAGAACCAGTGTCACTATTAGTTAGGCTAAGTAACCCTGCCGAGTTGTCGTTGGTGGCATTGTTAGCTTGGGTAATAACTAAGGGGTAGCTGGCCCGGGCACCGTAGCTTAGGTCAGAGGTAATCGTTACTTGGCCGGTATTAGCGGTGCGCACGTCAAGCAGGCTGGTAGGCGCGGCCGTGCCAATGCCGACATTACCAGTACTGGTCACTTGCAGGGCTGGCAGGTGGATGCGGTAGTTTTGGCCGGCGTTTTCTTGGACCGCAGCGGCCAGGGTTAGGCTAGTCGTGCTCGCAACGGCGGTTATAGTTTGCTTGGTACCGTCTTGGAAGATAAACTCATCACCGACCATGGCCGATGTCCAGGTAGTACCTACGCCAGTGACGGTAGCAGTTAATACCCCGCCCGTGCCAGCAGTACCAGTGTCATAGGTGTTTGGAGAGACACTGAGCAGGTTAGTTGGCGCCGTTGTGCCAATTCCTATATTTGGTGTATTATTGCTGGCCGTTGTTCCTACGCCGCCCAGGATAAGACTGTTACTTTGCTGGACCTGGGCACCGTAGCCCAGAGCGGTGGCATTTTGGAGATTAGGCAGTGTGGCAAAGGTGGCAACGTTAGGGTCTTGGTAACCAGCGTTGTAACCGAAAGCCGTGTCGAAACTGCCACCGGTATTAGATAGTAGAGCATTGGCACCAACAGCCGTGTTATCCAAGCCAGTGTTGTTTTTTAGCGCAGTATAGCCAAGGGCAGTGTTGAAGTTGCCAGTGGTGTTGGATGTGAGGGCTTGGTAGCCAAGGGCAGTATTATCACTGCCCGTGGTGTTGGATTGGAGGGCAGTAGAGCCAACGGCAATGTTGAAGCCACCGGTGGTGTTGTTTAGAAGGCTCCTGTAACCTACGGCGGTACTTTGGGTGCCGGTGGTATTGTTTTGGAGAGATTGGACGCCAAGGGCGGTATTTTGGTTGCCGGTGGTATTGTTTTGGAGAGATTGGGTGCCAATAGAAGTATTGGAGCCACCGGTGGTGTTACTTTGGAAGGCCAGATAACCAACAGCGGTGTTCAGAGATGCCGTGGATGTACTGGCCTGGCCGGCCTGTAAGCCAATGTAGGTGTTTGATGTGTTACCTGAACCCCGTACTTCGAGGGCTACAACGCCACCGCTGTTCTTGACTTGGAGCGCGGCGTTGCTGAGCGTCACTAACTTGAAGGAGATGCTGGAGATAGTTCCAGTGTCTACAGCAGAGCTAATAGTAAAGGCTGGGTTGGTTGTGCCGGCGGTAGTAATGACATCTACCATGGGGTTGACGGTACCGGTGGTAGCTGGGCCGCTCACACCACCAATAGTCGGGGTAATCGTTGTGGCGCCTGAGGATGGAGCGGTTGCGAACGATACCCGGTAGGTCGCGCCGTTCGTTACGCCACCGGTTATAGTACAGGTTAAGTCTGCGGTGCTGCCTGAAGCATGCGTGTAAGGCCCCGAGCCGGTACCGGACCAGTTAGTGCCACTACAGTTACCGGTTAGGAGTTCTGCCCCTACGCTAGCATTACTATTAATGCCGCTGAGTGTCGTAATACTGTTCGTCGTATCTACATTAAGGACTGAGGTAGCACTGGTATTCTGTATCTGTAAGGCCGTAACTGAGCTGGCAGAGTTAGTACCGCCTATGAGGAGGTCACCATTGCTGTTGAACTTAGTGAGCACATTAGCACTGGAGTTTTGGAAGTCCAGTAGGTCACCAGCCCCGTTGGCTTTAATCACCCCTGCGACATTGCCGCTCGTTGGCTGGATGTAAAAGCTGGCGCTTGTCTGAACGGTCGTACCATTCTGGATGTAGCTGCCCGAGCCCGAGCTAGTGGCAAAGCCACAGGCAGCGGCGTTCTGTAAACAGACAGTGCCGGTAGCATCTGGCAGTGTGATGGTACGGCTAGCTGTAAGGGTGGCAGATTGTAGGGTAGCGCTGAAGTTGTCGGTCGTACCATCAGCAAAGGCTAGTTTACCGGCCAAGCCAGTACCGCTGGCAGCAACGCGGCCTAAGACGAGTTGGCCGTTCGTCGTATCAACCGTGGCGACGGCCAGGCCGGAGGTGTTTTGAACCTTGAGAGCGGTTGTGGAGCTGGCAGAGTTGGTACCGCCGATCGTCAGGTCGCCATTGCTATTAAAGGAGCTCAGGACGCTGCTGGTGGTGCCGTTGAACTTGTTCAGGTCTAAGAGGTCGGCAGTTTGGCCGTTGGCGCCTTCGATGACGCCGCCAACCCGGTTGGTACCAGCCGAGCGGATATAGAAGTTGGCTGCCGTCTGGACCACAAAGGTGTTTTGGATGTAGTTGCCAGAGCCGGCCGCCGGAGTACAGTTAGCCAGGTTAACGGTACACAAGGTGTCATTCGCCGTGATGGCCGGGGCGGTCAAGTTAAAGTTATTGCCTGCCCCAAGGGCTGAGGTCTTAAAGGTCAGTGAGCTGGTGTCGCTACCGGCAAATAATTTAAGCGACCCGGCGGTCGAGCCAGAAGCGCCCACAGCGATGCCGCTGGAGCCCAGGACATTCAACGCGCCATCAGTTTGCAGTACGCCAGCGGCCTGGCGGTATAGGTTGGTGTCAGTGCCCAGGTAGATACCGCCACTAGCTGCCGTGGTGTTGGTGCCCAC
This sequence comes from uncultured Candidatus Saccharibacteria bacterium, assembly GCA_964584135.1. GTDB lineage: Bacteria > Patescibacteriota > Saccharimonadia > Saccharimonadales > UBA4665 > CAZOYN01. The sequence goes on from CAZOYN010000010.1 coordinate 9,711, forward strand.
GGTTAGCGCGCCATTGGCGGCCACGGCCGATGGGCCAACAGCCACCTTCTGGCCGGAGGTATCAACTACCAGCACATTGGTGCTACCAGCCGACTGGACTTCAAAGGCTGTGGTGGAGGTAACTTTGGTTATGACGCCACCGCTGTTAGGGTTGACGGTAAAGACATCGCTGCCGCCGTTTTGGACAGCAAAGCGGCCGCCGCTGGCGCTACAGGTCGTACACTGCAGGTTAAATAAGACATTCGGGTCAGTTGCCACATCTGGCGACGTAACCACTAAGTCCTTACCGGTGGCCAGCAGGATACTAGCCGGTGTACTGGAAGCGTCGTACGTGTCCTGAAGCGTTATAGAACCACCCGAGCCCGAGCCATTGTTGCAGTTGGCAAAGGTCAGCGTCCCGGCTGTACCAGTATTTTTTACACACTGGTTGGCACTGCCTAGGCTGGTTGGTAGGATGATTGTCTGGTTGGCAGCCGAAACGCCGGGCTGCAAGGTGGTAGTGTGCGTGCTGCCATCGTTCAAGACCAAGCTGCCGGTTTGGCTGGAGGTACCGATGGTAACCGTGGCGCCCTGCACCGCTAAGGTACCAGTGTATGTCAGGGCAGAGCCGGACTCACTAAGGCCAGAGCTAGTGAGCGTGGTGGCACCGGTGAATTTAGCGATCGCGCCGCTTACGCCACCGCTGGCCGTGACGCCACCACCGGTGCCGACACAGTTAGCCAGCGTTAGCAAACAAACCGTATCGCTGACACCAGCGGTGTTCGGCAGGCTTACGGTTGAACTGCCAACCGTCTGGGTGGCAACTTGGAGCGTTAACGTCCGGCCATTGGAACCAGTCGGGTCATTAAAGATGATTTGGCCTTGGACAGGGCTGGCGGCGTCGTTGCCGAGAGTCAAGGCGCCAACGAGGGTGCTGGTGCCAGTGACAGATAACGTACCGCTGGTACTGACATTACCGGTGTTCGTCACCTGGAACTGGTTGGATGAGCCAACGTTTAAGTTGCTGGTGGTACCCAATGTGCCGCTGAAACTACCGGCCACGGCTGTGAGGTTACCAGCGCTGTCAACCTTGGCAAGCACCGTGCCACTAGAGTTTTGCAGCTGTAGTAGGTCGCCGGCTTGGCTGGGTGCCCCCTGGATAACCAGCGGGTTATCACTGGCGTTACGGGCACTGATGAAGACACCGCCGTTGCTCACCACGCCTGTGCTAGCCGCCACAGTGCTGGTGGTGGTACGTACATAGACTTGGGCGGTAGCAGCCTGTACCAGTTGGCCGCCCCAGGCCGCGACCGTTGCGGCATTGTTGGTAATAATCAGAGTTGGGGTAACAGTGGTAACGCCGCTAGTGAATGTCTGGGTAACACTAAAGCGCTGCCAGGTGGTAGTGGCGGTAAAGCTGGCGGCCGTGCCGCTGGCTGGCGTGCCGTTTGAGTCAATACGCAGCTGGACTGGTTGGGTGCCACTGTTGGTCTTGACCCAGATGCTGAAGGTGTAGGTGTTGTTACCACCAGCAACACTTTGCTTAACCGTGCCGTTACCGGCCGTGCTGACGAGTTTTTCAGCGCTGGTGAGGCTGTCTGGCGCCGGGTTGGAGCCAGCATCGTTAGCCGTGACCGTGACGTTGGTCGCCGTCCAAGCGGCATTATCCAGCTGCTCCGAAAATGTCAGCAGGTTGCCAAAGGGCCCGATGCCGCCAATGCCGTTGTCGTAATAGCCAGTGGTTTCCTGGTTGCCAGTGGCCGAAACCCCGAGGACGTTGGCACCGGTGCTATCACGCAAGTCCAACAGGTCAGCTGTCTGGCTGGCAGCACCTTGGATAACCGCACCAACACTGGTTGAGGCAGCGCTGGCAATGTTAAAGTTGGCGCTCGTCTGTTGGCTGGTCTGGTTCCGAATAAAGTCTGTGCCAGTCGTCGTCTCATAGCTGTTGGTACAGCCGGCTAATTGGTTAGAGGCGTTCTGGCAAACAAGCGTTGCGCCAGTGGTGCCGCTCAGCGCAGCCGTCACGTTGCCACTGGAGTTAACTGCAAAGCTAGCGCCAGTGTTTTGGAACGTACCGCCTTGGATTTGGGCAGTCGTAGTAATGTTATTGGTCGTACTAATCGTGCCGAAGCCGCTGGCTATAGAGCCGGCTGTCAACGCGCCAGTCTGGGTTATGTTACCCTGGACCGCCGTTGGTAAGGTTTGGCTCAGGCTGGGCACATTGCTGCCATTAGTCACCAATACAGAGTTGGCGGCGGCGGCCGTTACTTGGAGAGCACTCGTGCCACTGCCATAGACAATGCCGTCAGCCGTAAATGTTCCGGCACCAGTGCCGCCATTGGCGACGCTCAGGGTAGTGTTAAAGAACGTCGCGCTGTTACGGTCCACTGCCCCGCTACTCAGGACACCACCGGCACTGGACTGGACCAGGCCGGCGCCCAAGCTACCCAGCGTGAGCGTACCGGTGTTATCAATCTTGACCTTACTGACGCCATTGGCCTGGAAGTTCAGGAAGTCAGCAGCTGAGCCAGCACCGGAGCTTGGCTCGTTCAGGCCCAGGTAAGTACCGCCATTGGCTACAGCGTTACCGCTGGCAATGGCGTTGCCCAGTTGCAGCAGTGAGCTAGTGGCGCTGGCGGCTGGGGCACCATTGGCAATCAGGCTCGGGCCACTGCCCGTGGCCGTCACACTGGTAAAGCTCGGGGTATTACTTAAGCTGATGGCGTTACAGGTGCCGCCAGAGCCGAGAGTGATGGTGTTGCCAGTGCCGCTGAGCGAGGCGTTGCCAGAGGCGGATGGACAGACCAGTGTCGTATTACCTTGCACGGCAGTGTTGGCAGCGGAGCCGTAGTTGACAGCCAGGCTTAGTGAGCCTGCACCTGTAGTGGCAGTCAGGCCAGTAGTGCCCAGTGTGGCTACGGTGTAGTTGGTACCATTACCAATAAGTAGTTGGCCATTGGTTGGGGTAGTCGCAGTGCCGGTACCCCCATTAGCAACTGTCAGCGTAGTGTTGAAGAAGGTGCTACTGTTGCGGTCCACTGCCCCGGAGCTGAGGACGCCGCCGGCACTAGACTGGACTAGGCCGGAGCCTAAGGCAGTGAAGGTGCCGCCAACTGCCGTCAGGTTGCCACTGGCGTCAAACTTAGCCACCGTACTGCTGGTAGTACCGTTAAAGGTATTGAGCCTGAGCAAGTCGGCCGTCTGGCCATTAGCCCCCTCTACCACCGCGCCAACCGAGCCAACGGCTGCGCTTCTTATGTAATAGTTGGCATTAGTTTGGACGCTGGTGCCATTCTGGATGTAGCTACTAGAACCACTGGAGGTCGCAAAGCCACAAGCACTAGCGTTCTGGTAACAGACAGTGGCTGAGCCGGCGCCAGGATCTGGTAAGGTAATCGTTGTGTTTTGACCGACAGCAGCTGAGCTTTGTAAGGTTAGGGTGTGAGCATTACTGCCGGTATTGTCGTTGAAGACCAGCTGGCCCTGGGTCGGTGAGGCAGCATCATTACCGAGGGTGAGAGCGCCAACCTGCGTGGTGGTGCCAGTGACGTTGAAAGTGCCACCAACGGTGGCGTTGTTGGTAACGCTCAGGCCGGTGCCGGCAGCCGTAAAGCTGCTTGCCCCGCTAAAGGTATTGGCACCACTACCACTTTGCGTGTAGCTGCCGCTAGTAGTAATACCGGTGACGCTGCTCAGCGCCCCACCGTTGATTACCAGCCCGTTTATGGTGTTACCACTGGTAGCGCCAGAGATTGCGCCGCTCAAACCAATAGTCGTGATGCCGCTGAGGGCGCCGGCAGTGGTTACGTTCAAGCCGGCTGAGGCCAAGCTAAAGTTGCCGCTGGCCGTACCAATACTGGTGGCCGCGCTGCCGCTGGTGTTGATGTTGGTGGTACCAGTAATGGTTGCCCCACCGCTCAGTGTTGTCAGCCCAGCCGTAACGCTCAGACCGCCGCCAAGTGAGGTTAAGCCGGTGCCGACGGTAAGGGTATTCGTGCCACTAATGCTTGTGGCCCCATTGAGGGTAACTGCCCCGCTGCCGCTGGTGAAGGTGCCAGAGCCAGTAATGCTAACATTGCCGTTGAAGGTGCCGCCAACTGCTGTAAGATTGCCGCTGGCGTCAATCTTGGCCACTGTGCTGTTAGCACTATTTACAAAGTCAATGATGTCCTGGCTGGCGGCGCCCTGGATCACAGCGGCTACCGTAGCTGCCCGAGCCTGGATATTAAAGTTAGCGCCCGTCTGCTGCGAAGTACTGTTATTAATGAAGGCCGTGCCGCCGCCACTACAGTTGGCGAGGGTTTGCAAACAAACGGTGTCCGTGGCAACGCCTGGGTCGGGCAGCGTCACGGTAGTGTTCAGGCTAATAGTGGCGGCCGTCTTGAGAGTAAAGGTGTGGGCGTTAGCCCCGGTATTGTCGTTAAAGATAATACTGCCCTGGGTTGGGCTGGCGGCGTCATTGCCAAGAGTCAGGGCACCGGTTATGCCGGCTGTGCCGCTGGTTACCAGGTTGCCCGAGCCATCAATGGTCAGCTGGCCAGAACTACCAGCCGCGAAGGTACCGCCACTCAAAGCGGCCGTGGTAGAGATGGCATTACCGGTTGCAATCGTCCCAAAGCCACTAGCAATGGAGCCAGCCGTTAGGGCGCCAGTTTGGGTAATGTTGCCCTGGACGGCTGTTGGTAAGGTCTGGCTCAGGCTGGGGGTGTTGCTGCCGTTGGTAGCTAGGACGCTGTTGGCAGCAGCGGCCGTTACCTGAAGTGCCCCAGTCGTGTTGCCATAAATAATGCCGTTAGCCGTAAAGGTGCCAGCCCCGGTACCACCATTAGCTACGGTCAGAGTGGTGTTGAAGAAAGTACTGGAGTTACGATCGACTGCCCCAGAGCTCAGGACGCCCGAACCGTTACTCTGGACCAGGCCTGAGCCCAGGCTGCCAAGCGTTACGGTACCGGTGCCAGTCGTCAAAGTGCTGGAACCAGTAATACTCACATTCCCGCTAAACGTGCCGCCCACGGCGGTCAGGTTGCCACTGGCGTCAATTTTGGCAACCGTGGCGTTCGAGCTGTTTACCAAATCAATAATGTCCTGGCCGGAGGCACCCTGGATGGTAGCAGCAACAGATGAAGACCGGGCCTGGATGTTAAAGTTGGCGCCCGTCTGCTGGCCGGTTTGGTTCTTAATAAAGTCGGTGCCGGTAGTGGCTTCAAAGCCACAAGCCGCGGCGTTCTGGTAACAGACCGTGCCGCTGGCGTCCGGCAAAGTAACCGTGCGCGTGCCACCGGTGGAAGCACCGGTAATCAGGAAGTTATTCGTAGCTGGGGTGGCCGAAGAGCCGGCAATGTACAGCTGACCAAACGGCAGGCTGCCGCTACCCAAATCCACGCCGGCTGCTACGCCGGGCAGTAAGGTGGTGTTGATAGCCACGCTGCTCAAGTTCGACAGATGGGTGTTGGCCGCGCCGCTGCCACCCAGACAGTTGCCGGAGTCGGTACAAATTGTGCCGCCGGCATCCGGGAAATTAATGCTGCGGGCCGCGGTGGGAGTCGTAAAGCCAACCGTCGTGGTGTTGGCGCCACTGGTGGCCGTAAAGGTACTGCCGCTGGTTCCCTGCACCGTAAAGGCCTGGCTGGTGGCGCCGACGGTGAGGGCGCCGCCATTGGGGTTAATAGTCAAGCCGCTGGAGCCCAGCAAGGATGGCGTGGTGACGCTGGTGGTGAAGGTTGGGTTGTTCACAATCGTCAGGTTGCCTAGGGCCGATAGGCTGAGGTTGCCGCTGGCCGAAACCGCTAGTGTGCCTGAAGCATTTGGTACCGTAATGGTCTTGTTGGAAACAGTCAGCGTGGCCTGTGTAAATGTACTGGTAAAGCCATCAGCCGTACCATCCTTAAAGATCAATTGGCCAACATTGGACGCGCTGCCCAGCGTCAAGCCAGTCGAACCATTGACGGTTAGGTTGGCAAAGGTCGGGCTGGAAGTGGTGGCGATATTTTGGATGGTGTTAATCGTGCCGCTGCCGTTATCCGTAAAGTTCGTGGCGTTAAAGGTCGCGATACCTTTGGTGGAAGCATCGGCCTTGGCGTTATCGAGCGTAATGGTCGTACCGGAAGTTAAGGCATTATTAAGTGTCAGGGCACCATTAATGGCCGATGAGCCAGCCGTCGTACCGGTGATTGACGACACGCCGCCGCCAGCCCCGCCGCCACTTGTCAAACAGGTCGAGCAGGAGATCTGGCCCGTCGTGGCATCCAGGCTAATCGGGCCAGCAGCCGAAACCGCGAAGGTACCGCCTTGGTCTGGGAATTTCTGGACAATGTTGCCCGAGGGCGCGGTGGCTACTTGCTGCAGCGTCAAAGTGTTGCTGTTAGTGCTGTTATAGAGCACAACTGTGCCATCAGCACTCGAGGCCACGCCAACCGACAATTGGCTGCCGCCGCTGACACCGACGGCTAAGTTACCGCCGACCGTTACCGTCGTGCCATCATCAGTCACGATGGAGTCCGCGATATTGCTGGCTGATGTGAACTTAGACAGGTGGTTCACCGTACCGCCAGCCGTGGTGACGCCGCCGCCGGTGCCGGCACAGTTACCGGCCGTAGTGCAAATGTCGTAAGTGCCCGGCGCCACGGTGCTATCATTTGGCAACTGGTAGGTTATGTTGCCGGTTGGCGCACTGCCCCCCGTGCCAAAGCGGAAGCCTAACGATGTCGTGAAGGTGCCGTCGCTGCTTGTTACAACCGAGCCGGTGTTGCCTTGGATAGTAAAGTTCTGGCTGGTTGCGCCAATGGTCAAGGCGGCGGTTGGGGTAATGCTATTAGTCTGTAAGGCGCTGATGGTTGTAGTGTTGGAAATAGTCGTGTTACCGGTGTTGTCAATCACGAAGGCATCGCTACCACTGGTCTGTAGTTCAATTAAATTCCCCGTACCGGACTGCTTGTTGATAAAGACCGAGGTCAGGTTGCCGTTAGCGGTTTGCACGCCGCTTGGCTCTAGAATCACCGCTTGGCCACCACCCGAGGCACAGGTAATGCCACTCGTACAAATAACTTGTCCAGTGCCGCCAGTCGTTGGGAACAAGAATGTGTTCGCACCGCTGGAGTTACTGAACGTCACGTTGTCGGCGCCGGCGTCAAGCATAATGTTGTGGCCAGTGCCAGTATGCGTAATGGTGTTGGCCACCACGCTGCCCGTGGCCGATAAGGTGAGGTTGCCGCCGCTGCCTAATGTGAGGCTGCCAAATGTCACGGCCGCGGTCGTGGTGATTGGCTGGATGGTGTCCACCACGCCAGCGGCCACCGAAAAGTCCGAAGCATTAAACTGGGCGATACCTTTGGCTGCGGTTGAGGCATTGTTAATCGTAATCGTGGTGCCGGAACCGCTGCTATTAGCCAGTGTTAAGGCACCGGCCAAGCCATCCACTGAAGTTACCCCGCTGCCAGAAGCGGCAAAGCCACAGTTCGTTGAGCTTTCCAGGCAGACCGTGCCTGATTCGTCTGGCAAGTTAATCGTGCGGTTGGCGGTTGGCGCCGTAAAACCAAAGGTCGTGGTATTGGCGCCGCTGGTGGCGGCAAAGGTTGAGCTGGCTGAACCTTGCAACGTTGTCGCATGGTTGGTGGCGCCAATTGTCAGGTTGCCGCCCGGCGTGATGGTCAAAGCGCCACTGCTTTGGATCAGCGTCGTCGAAATGGTAGCCGCGCTCAAAGTTACACCCACGGTTACCGTCGTGCCATCATCTGTGATATCGGAGTTGGCAATAGTGTGGGCACCGGTAAAGACCGGGATGGTATTAACCGTGCCATTGCTGGTAGTCGTCACGGCGTTCGGGCTGCCGGCACAGTTGCCGAGGTTTAGCAGACAAAACGTATCGGTGCTGCTGCCGGCAATACTGGGAATTTGCAGGGTGGCATTCCCCGTGCCGGTCGGGTTCAGGCCTTGGACTTGCACCAGCCGGGTGCTTGAGCTATTCGCCAAATCCAGGTTGCCCGTTGTAGTTCCGGCTACGCCAATGGTGACGCTTGAGCCTTGGACGGCCAGCGTATTTTGAATTGTTGTAGCGCCAGTCAAGGTGTTCGTGCTGGAACCAGATTGGGTGTAGCCACCCGATGTTGTGATACCCGCTACACCAGTCAGAGCTCCACTGTTGATAATTAAACCATTGATTGTGTTGCCGCTGCTGGCTGCCGTAATCGCCCCGCTGGCTGAGATGGTGGTAATGCCACTCAGGGCTCCCGCCGTGGTCACGTTCAAGCCCGCCGAGGCTAAGCTAAAGTTGGCGCTGGCTGTGCCAATACTGGTGGCTGAACCACCGGTCGTGTTTATATTGGTGGTGCCAGTAATGGTAGCACTACTCGTCACCGTCAAGCCAGCAATGTTGGCGCCGCCGCTCAAAGTGGACAGGCCAGTCACGCCCAGTGTGCCCCCCAGGCTGGTAGCGCCGGTACCAACCGTTAGGGTATTGGTGCCGCTTATGGAGGTCGCCCCGTTCAGGGTAACTGCCCCGCTGCCAGTGGTAAAGGTGCCCGTACCAGTCTGGTTCAAGTTACCACTGGTGTTCACATTGCCATTAATGTCCAGTAGGTAGCTGGCGCTAGGGCTGCTCGTGCCCACACCCACGCTGGTGCCGTTGTCGAAGAGTAATGAGTTGCCTATTTGCGTGCCGCCGGCGTTGGTAAATTTGGTAATAAAGTTCTGGGTGCCACCACTGGACGTTACCCCACCGCCAGTACCGACACAGTTAGCCAGCGTCAATAGACAGACCGTATCGGTTGCCGCGCTGGAAGCCGGTATGGTGATCGTTTGGTCCTGGCCGGCCGGTGCCAAGCCCTGCAATGTTGTGAAGTGCGCATTACTAGCATTGGCAAAGACTAGTGAACCGGCTGTTGTGCCAGCTACACCGATGCTGACACCGCCGGCGCCTTGGATGGCGGCTGACCCAACTGTTACAACATTGCCGGAGGCATCGACCGTAAGAATACCGGCGGCAATATTGAGTGTTCCTCCCTGTAAAGCAGCTGTTGTGGAAATGCTATTCGTTGTAGAAATCGTGCCAAAACCGCTAGCAATGCTACCGCTGGCCAGAGCGCCGGTTTGGGTAATATTAGCCTGTACGGCCGTGGGCAAGGTCTGGGTTAAGGCCGGCGTACCGCTGCCATTGGTGGCCAATACGCTGTTATTGGCTGAGCTCGTCGCCTGGATTGAGCCAGTGCCATTGCCATACAGGATGCCGTTGGCAGTCAGGCTCGTCGCCCCGGTGCCACCGTTGGCCACTGTCAGGGCGTTCGAGAAGAAGGTGGCGCTGTTACGATCCACCGCCCCAGATGACAAAACGCCGCCGGCACTGCTTTGCACCAACCCAGCGCCCAGGCTACCCAAGGTAACAGTTCCAGTACCAGTCGTTAAGGTGTTTGTGCCAGTAACTGAGAGGTTGCCATTAAGGGTGCTAACCCCATTAACGGTTAGCGTGCTACTTAAGGTGGTCGCGCCAGTCACGCCTAAAGTCCCGCCTAGGGAGGTCGCGCCCGTGCCAACCGTGAAGGTCTTACTGCCAGTAACAGTCGTGTTGCCATTCAGGCTTACAGCCCCAGTGCCAGAAGATAGCGTACCGGTACCGGTGAGCGATAAGTTACTGCTAGTGTTGACGTTGCCGTTCACATCGAGCACAAAGCCAGCTCCTGGGCTACTGGTCCCCACGCCAACGCTAGTGCCATTGTCAAACAACAGTGAGTTGCCTATCTGGGTGCCGCCAGCATTGGTAAATTTGGTAATAAAGTTCTGGGTACCACCGCTGGCCGTGACGCCGCCGCCACTGCCAGCACAGTTAGCCAACGTCAGTAAACAAACTGTATCTGTTACGGCGCTAGAAGCTGGGATGGTAATGGTCTGATTCTGTCCGGCTGGAGCTAAGCCCTGCAGGGTCGTAAAATGCGCGTTACTGGTGTTAGCAAAGACCAGTGAGCCAGCTGTTGTACCGGCTACACCGATAGTTACGCCGCCGGCGCCCTGAATCGCGGCCGTGCCTGTTGTTACAATATTCCCTGAGCCATCAACGGTAAACGAACCGGCGGCAACACTCAGTGTTGCTCCCTGTAAGGCTGCCGTAGTTGTAATATTGTTTGTTGTCGATATAGTGCCAAAACCTGAGGAAATCGACCCGGCGGTCACAATCCCGGTTTGGGTAATGTTAGCCTGGACTGCCGCTGGCAAGGTCTGAGTTAGGCCCGGCGTACCGCTGCCGTTGGTGGCCAGTACGCTATTGTTAGCCGAGCCAGTCGCTTGGATTGCTCCGGCCCCATTACCGTACAACAGGCCATTACTGGTGAAAGTTGTGGCACCCGTACCCCCGTTAGCCACCGTCAAGGCATTCGAGAAGAACACCGCGCTGTTGCGGTCAACTGCCCCAGAAGATAACACGCCACCGGCGCTACTCTGTACCAGCCCGGCCCCCAGGCTGCCGATGGTTACCGTGCCAGTACCAGTGCTAAAGGTGTTAGCCCCACTGACGCTGACGCTGCCGTTAAAGGTGCTGCCGGCGTTAACTGTTAAAGCGCCATTCAGTGTTAAGCCACCGAAAGTTGGCGTAGAAGTTGCAGCAATATCTTGGGGCAAGGACAGCGTTACAGCCCCCGTGGCCGCCGAGGCATTGACCTGGTTCGCCGTACCCGTAATACTCGTCACACCAGTGTTCGACAGCGTACCGCCAGCAATTCCCAGGCCACTGCCCAGCGCAATTGAACCGCTCGTACCGTTAATGTCGGTGACCGTGCTGGCCGGCCGGTTCAGCACTTGGCTGTAGTCAATCGTCCCAGCTACAATCTTGCCGGTCTGGTCCACCACGAACGTATCGGTGCCATTGTTGGCAAACTCCAAGAAGTCACCGTTGCCGGTTTTGTTGATATGTACAGATGACAGGTTGTTCGGATCTACTTGGGCGGCTGGCGGGCTCAACAGTACAGCTGTCGTGCCTGGACCGCCGTTCACCACCGATAGGTCAAAACTGCCGCTGCCATTTGGTGTAATTGCTACACTGCCGTCATTTGAAGTTAGGGCCGTAACTCCACTGTTGCTAATCGTGTTACCGCTGACGCTAATGCCGTTGCCGGCGTTCAAACTGGTGATGCCACCGTTGGAAATAGTCGTGCCACTAATAGTGATGCCGGTACCGGCAACCAGGTTAATATCACCAGTCAAGCCTTGCAGGCTGGTAACCACCCGACCGCCATTACTGCCGTTGATTATCGAGCTGGTAACGCGCAGCGTACCATTGCTAATCTGTAAACCAGGTCCCAGCGGGATCGCCCCGCTGGCTCCCCCAACATTGCTGACATACTGGGTAATCACCTGGCCAAGGCTCACAAAATTGTTACCGTCGTAATAGTAAGGCTGGTTGGTGCTCGCGTCGTAGTAGAGCTGGCCAGTCGTTGGCTCGGTTGGCCGGACACCGGGCGTAATCACCAAGGTATTGTTGGCCTGTAGCTCACCGTTAATTGCCAAGAAGTCAGCGGTGCCGACGTCGAGGTTTACCCCCTTCACATTCTGCAACGACAGGTTACCAACGGCGTACTTGCTGGCCAGCGATGTGCCCTGGGTCGCCGGTTTTTTAGTATGGCTAGATAATAACAACGTGCCGACACCGACAACCGTGATCACGAGCAACGCGACAACGGTAATAACCAGGGCGCTCCGGTTGAGCCGACGCGGCGAAAACCGCTGCGGCTGAACCGATTGGCCGGTGGGCTCAACCTGGACCTTAGTTGAACCAGCCTCTAAGCTAGAGTCGAATTGTGACCCCTCATAACTTTGGTCAAGACTGTCATCTCCCGGTTGCATGTTGGCTTTTTATTGTCCTTTTTCACACTTTGGGTATTATTTGGCGTAAGTGTATTTTATTACTTCGGTAGCAACGATGCAAGCAAAACGAACACTTTTTTAGTGCAATTTCAGGAATAATCCACAGCTTTTTAACACCTTAGCTAAGGTGTTAAAGCGTTAGCGCAAAAGCAAGTAAATAGTGATGCCGGCCACGACTGTTGTGAGCCCGATCATGATTAAAACCGAGCCCAGCGTCCTAAAAACCGCCAGTTTAGCCAAGGGGTTACGGCCAATCGAGATTATACTGCCGTAGATCGAGGCGTATACCAGTGTAATCAGCGCCGCCAGGGCCACAATCGCGATAATCAAGCTAATTATCACCCGCGAAGTTGATACCACATGGCCAGTTAATGACTTGGCCAAGCGTTGTAAAGCGTTCTCTTGCTGGTTGGCGTTATTACCGCTCACCCCAAGGGCGATACTGATCCGGATATAACCCAAAGCTATCTGGTGCGACTTACCGCTCGTATCTTTCACCATTTCAGTTTTGGCGCCGGCAGTACTAGCGCCAAAGTTAGTCTGCGCCTGACCAATAATGTACGACCCTTGGTCGGCCTTCATCCCTACCCCGTTAAAAGGCGAAACGCTAATCTGGTCGCCGACCAGAATCGGGCCATTCAGTGTGCTCACCAGAACCGTCGCCACTCCTGTTGTGGCCACCTGTGTGCTACTCGGGCTAGCATCAACAGCCAAGAGCGAATCAGTGCTATCAACGGCTACACCTAATAGCCGCTGGCCATTACTGCTATTAGCCAATTGGACATAACTTGACCTGGTGGGATCCAGGCTCACCAAGCTGCCGTTTGGGATGGTGGTCGTAGCCTGGAAGGAGTGGGAGATATTAGCCGAAGAAGCGTTGGCCGGGCTTAAGCCGGCTACCAGCAAGCCGAACAGGCTGCATCCAACCAATAATCTCAAGTGGCGTATCCAACGCATAATGTTTACGATTATAACAGTCAGGGCCTCTGTAAGCTACGCTGGACTTGTGCACAGTCGCGATGAATGCAGTAGTACCTATACCAAAAAGGTTTCAAAATTTAGTGTTCATTCGCCTGCCAACCTATAGTAACAGATCAATTTGGCACACATTGATGTATGAATTACAATCATTAACTTCTGGTTAAATCCCGCATTTAATCCACGACCGCGCATTGAGTCCGCCAGGACATATCGGAAATTCGCCACTAGCCATAAGCACTGTGCTAATTATCACTTGTATAAAGAGCTTATAATAAAATATATAGGAAAAACAAAGATGTCACAGACAATTCACGAATATTCATTCGACCGGTTGCAAACCGGACAAGATGATCGTTGGCTCGTGGCGTTAGATCTCGGCACAGCCAGGGAGCGTCAATTAGACATCGAGGAGCATCGCCTTGAACTCATGGACCTGTTTCGAGAGCACAGCCTAGATCCTGAATTTGTCACAGTCTACACAGAGCCCGGCGATGGAACTGATGAGAGGGTGCGCGTCACCCTTCCCCAAGTTTTAGCTAGTAGATCTGATGCCCTCCAGCGGGCTATATTGGAAGTAGCCATGGTTTCGCAGGTTATGCAGCACCGTTATGGTATTAGCAAGCTGCCAATCTGTGAAGCTAAGATCAAAGAACTAGACCTCGGCACTACCGAGCCAGAAGATGCTTGGGTAGCCATGGAGCCGATTGAGGTTCCCGAGCTAAATCATGCTATAAATACCGTTCATGAAGAAATCCAGAGGCAAGCCCAGGAACATACCCAGACCAGCTCTTAGCCCTTATCTTGTATTAACTGGGGTTTTTCGGTAAAATACACCGGTACTTAAGCACGGGGACATAGCTCAGTTGGCTAGAGCACCTGCTTTGCAAGCAGGGGGTCCAGG